>DATDLN010000069.1:0-17586 GCA_036519295.1 Thermoleophilaceae bacterium | reverse complement strand
ACGGCGATCGAGGCCGCATTCTGCGAGGAAAGCCTCAAACAGCGCTTAATGCAAAGGGTGTAGGGTGGCCCCGCTTCGGCCTGAGACGTGATCCGGCCGAGTCGGACTACTTGGAGGGAGAACCGTGAAGAGGACGTTCCGGGCATGGGCCATCGTCGTGATGGCTGCCCTGGCACTGGGTGTCGCCGCGTGCGGCGACGATGACGATGGTGGCGGCGGTGGTGGTGGCGGCGGCGAGGCCCAAGGCGAGTCGATCAAGGCCGGCATCGTCACCGACATCGGTGGCCTCAACGACCGCTCGTTTAACTTCCTCGCCAACAAGGGCATGGAGCAGGCGAAGAGCGAGCTGGGCGTCGACACGCGGACGCTGATCTCGAAGTCGAACGGCGACTACGTACCCAACCTCACCACGCTCGCCCAGCAGCAGTACGACCTGATCGTGCCGGTCGGGTTCCTGATGGCGGACGCCACGAACACTGTCTCCACCAAGTTTCCCAACGCGAGCTTCGCGATCGTCGACTTCTCGGCCGCGGGGCTGAAGGACAAGCCGAAGAACGTCCAGGGCCTGCTCTTCAAGGAGCAGGAGGCCGGCTACCTCGCCGGCTACCTGGCCGGCCTGTGGGCGAAGGACAACAACGCCAAGACGATCTCGACCGTGGGCGGCCAGAAGATCCCGCCGGTGGACCACTACATCGCGGGCTACCAGGCCGGCGCCAAGGCCGCGAATCCCGGGATCGAGACGCTGAACGGCTACTCGCAGGACTTCGTGGATCAGGCCAAGTGCAAGGAGATCGCGCTCGACCAGATCGCTCAGGGCTCGAAGGTCGTCTTCCAGGTGGCCGGCCAATGCGGTCTGGGCGCCCTCGACGCCGCCAAGGAGAAGGGCGTGCAGGGCATCGGGGTGGACGCCGACCAGGGCTACCTCGGGCCGCACATCCTGACCAGCGCGCTGAAGAAGGTCGACGTGGCCGTCTTCCAGGCGGTCAAGCGGGCCCAGGCTGGCAACTTCAAGGGCGGCACCGACGTCGTCGCGACCGTCGCGAACGACGGCGTGGGGCTCGGCAAGCTGAGCGCCGAGGGCCAGAAGTACGCCGACCAGATCCAGCAGATTCAGGACCAGATCGCCTCCGGCGAGATCAAGGACATTCCCGACACGGTCCAGTAGGTTCCCGCGCGGTGCCAATCGAAGCGCCCGCGCTCGAGCTACGCGGAATCACGAAGAGGTTCGGCCCGGTTGTCGCGAACGACCGGGTCGACTTCGATCTGAAACGCGGCGAGGTCCACGCGCTGCTCGGCGAGAACGGCGCCGGCAAGTCGACGTTGATGTCGATCCTCTACGGGCTCTACAAGCCCGACGAGGGCGAGATCCGCATCGACGGCGAGCCGGTCGAGGTGGATTCGCCCGCCAAGGCGATCGAGCTGGGGATCGGCATGGTGCACCAGCACTTCATGCTCGTACAGGTGATGACCGTGACCGAGAACATCGTGCTCGGGGCCGAGCCTCGACGCGGCGGGCTGCTCGACGTGCGCGAGGGCGTGCGGAGGGTGCGCGAGCTGTCCGACCGCTACGGGCTCGCGGTCGATCCCGACGCCGTGATCGAGGATGTGACGGTCGGCGCCCAGCAGCGCGCGGAGATCCTCAGGGCCCTCTATCGCGACGCGCGCATCCTCGTCCTCGACGAGCCGACGGCGGTGCTCACGGCCCAGGAGGCGGACGAGCTGTTCCAGGTGCTGCGAGCGCTGCGGGACGGCGGCGTGGCGATCGTCTTCATCAGCCACAAGCTCGGCGAGGTGCTGGAGATCGCGAATCGGGTCACGGTGCTGCGGCGCGGGCGCAAGATTGACACGGTGCCCGCGGCCGGAGCGACCGAGCAGAGTCTCGCCCGGCTGATGGTCGGCCGCGAGGTCCTGCTCAGGGTGGAGAAGCCCGAGGGCAAGCCGGCCGGCCCGGCGCTCGAGGTCGAGGACCTGCACGTTCGTGACGATCGTGCCCTCGAAACGGTGCGCGGCGTCTCCCTGACCGTCCGGGCCGGCGAAATCGTCGCCCTCGCCGGCGTCGACGGCAACGGGCAGCAGGAGCTGGTGGAGGCGATCGCCGGCCTGCGCAGGCCCGAGTCGGGCCAGATCCGAGTCGCGGGGGAGGAGGTCGGCAGCGCAGGCGTGCGGGACACCTGCGACGCCGGCGTCGCGCACATCGCCGAGGACCGTCAGCTGCGCGGGCTGGTGCTCGACTTCACGCTCGCCGAGAACCTCGCGCTGCGGGAGTACCGCTCGCCTCCCCTCAGCCGCCACGGCTGGCTGAGTATCGGCCGCATGAACTCGCGCGCCCGCTCGCTGCTGCGTGAGTACGACGTGCGCGGCGGAGATCCCGGGACGCTCGCATCCTCGCTGTCCGGGGGCAACCAGCAAAAGGTCTGCATCGCGCGCGAGATCGCGTCCAACCCGCACCTGCTGATCGCCCACCAGCCCACGCGCGGGCTCGACGTGGGCGCGATCGAGTTCGTGCACCGCCGGCTCGTGACCGAGCGCGACAAGGGCCGCGGCATCCTGCTCGTGTCGCTCGAATCCGAGGAAGTGCGCTCGCTGGCCGACCGCATCCTGGTGATTTACGAGGGCGCGATCGTGGGCGAGTTCCCGCCGGAGGCGTCCGAGGAGGAGCTCGGCGTGGCCATGACCGGTGGCGGGGCGGGCCAGGCCGCCGCGTGACCAGACCCCCGGATCGGCCCGAGCCGGAGCCGGCGGGCGCCGCGCTCGCCGGCGAGGACTATCCGGCCGAGGCCGCCCAGACCCCTGCGGCGCGGCTGGCCGCGTACATCCGCGGCGGAGGGATCATCGTCCCGCTGCTGACGGCCCTGCTGGCGTTCCTCACCGCGGGGCTCGTGATGCTGTTCACCGGTCACGACCCGCTCGCTACCTATCGGGCCATCTTCGAGGGCACCGGGCTGCAGTGGCTCTTCCCGTGGGTCACCGGCGAGGATCGCGTCACCGCGGCGCTCAACCTCCAGCAGACGCTCATCATCACCACGCCGCTGATCCTGACCGGGCTGGCCGTGGCCTTCGCCTTCCGCGCCGGGCTGTTCAACATCGGCGGCCAGGGCCAATACGTCATGGGCTCGATCGCGGCGGTCTGGGTGGGCTCCTCGTTTGGCGGGATGCCGGGGATCCTCCACATTCTGCTGGCGATCGCGGCTGCCTGCCTCGCGGGCGCGGCCTGGGCGGGGATCGCCGGGCTGCTCAAGGCCACCGTCGGCGCGAACGAGGTGATCTCCACCATCATGCTCAACTACACGGCGATCTACGTCGGCCTCTGGCTCTTCGGCCTCGGGGGACCGCTCCAGAACGACCGCGAAGCCACGCTCCCGGTGTCGAACGACATCGTCGAGGGAGCCAAGCTGCCGGTGTTCTGGGGCGACCCCGTCCTCCAGGGCCTGCACATCGGGCTGTTCGTCGCGCTCCTCGCAGCGGTCGCGTTCTGGGCGCTGCTCAACCGCTCGACGACCGGCTACGAGGTGCGCGCGGTGGGCCTCAACCCCGAGGCGGCGCGCTACGGGGGCATGAGCGTGGGCCGCAACTACCTGCTCGTCATGGCGGTCTGCGGGCTGTTCGCCGGCCTCGCCGGCTCTCTCGACATCCTGGGCTGGCAGTTCCGCCTCGCCACCAACGACATCCAGGCCGGAACGGTCGGCTTCACCGGGATCGCGGTCGCGCTGCTCGGCCGCAGCACGGCCAGCGGCACCGTGGCGGCGGCACTCCTGTTCGGCGCGCTGTTCAGCGGAACCTCGCAGCGCAACCTCGACCCGAGCATCTTCGAGCCCGAGCTCGCGGGAAACCTCATTCCGATCATTCAGGGGCTGGTCGTGCTTCTGGTCAGTGCCGACGTGCTGGTGCTGTCACTCCTGCGCCGGGGCAGGGGGATGTTGCAGCCGGGCCGCGCGTCGCGCCGCGCGCTCGGTGGCCGGGAGGGCGACGCGTGACGGCGCAGGCCCTGGCGGCTCCCCGACAGCTCCTGGCCCCGCGCTACGCGGGCTGGACCGGAGTCGCGCTCGGCGCGATCGCCTGGTTCATCGCGCTGCCCCCCCTGCTCGTGCGCACCCCGGTCCCGTCTCTGCTGCTCGCCGGCGCGGCGGTGGGAGCGGGCGCGCTCGCCGTCCGCGGCGGCGAAAAGCGGCTGGGCTGGGGCGCCGTCAGCGCCGGCGTGCTGGGAGGCGTGGGTGCGGTGGTCGCCACGCGCTCGGGTGTAGGGAACCTCGAGGACGTGTTCGTCTGGTCGGCGCTGATCGCCGCCATGCTGCGCTTCGCCACCCCGCTCGTCTTCGGCGCGCTCGGCGGCATCGTCTGCGAGCGCAGCGGAGTGATCAACATCGGCCTCGAGGGCATGATGTTGATGGGCGCCTTCTTCGGGATCCTCGGCGCCGATCTGACCGGCTCGTGGCTGGGTGGTTGCCTCATCGGCATGGCGGCCGGCGGCACGCTTGCGCTGGTTCACGCTGTCTTCTCGATCCAGTTTCGCGCCGACCAGGTGGTGAGCGGCTTCGCCGTCAACCTGCTGGCGCTGGGCATCACCGGCTACGTCTTCATCGCGCACTACGGGGACCAGGGCACGCCGGACGACATTCCGCGCGTTCCCGTGGTGACCCTGCCCGGCATCGAGGACATCCCCTTCGTGGGCGACGCAATCGGCCGGACGAGCCTGCTCACGTGGCTCGCGCTGCTGCTCGTGCCGCTGCTCGCCCTGTTCCTGTTCCGAACGCCGCGCGGGCTGCGCCTGCGATCGGTGGGCGAGAAGCCGCGCGCCGCCGACAGCGTGGGCGTGCCGGTCATGCGCACGCGCTACCTGGCGGTCGTAGCGTCGGGGCTCCTGGCGGCGCTCGGCGGCGTCTACCTCTCGATCGCCTTCCTCGGATCCTTCAGCCAAAACCTGACCGCGGGCCGCGGGTACATCGCGCTGGCCGCCGTGATCTTCGGGAACTGGCGGCCGGCCGGCGCGCTCGCCGCCGCGCTTCTGTTCGGCTTCTCGAGCGCGATCGCCCAGCGGCTGCCGGCGTTCTCGGAGTCGACGGCCGTGCTGTTCCAGGCGCTGCCGTACGTCCTGACGCTCGTGGTTGTCGCCGGCGTGATCGGCCGCACCCGACCGCCGGCCGCCATCGGCGTGCCGTACGTAAAGGAGTAGCCCGATGACCGTCGCAAGGCTCGTACTCGCCAGTCCCTCCGAGGAGACCGGGCGGCTCAGCGACGAGGTCGAGCTCTACCAGCGCACGTACACCACGCTGCTCCGCTCGAGCGGGGAGACCCAGCTGCGAGTGCTCGAGTCGTCGCACCGCGCGATGGGCTCGAGCCTGCATCCGCTGGCCGACAGCGACGAGCCCGACCTCGGCGCGTTCATATACGCGATCCGGCGGCTCCCGGACGGGATCGCCGGCGCGCGGCTCGTGATCATGGGCCAGGACGTCGAGGTCTTTGCGGCGAACGGGATCACGATCGACAGCTGGGAGGAGGCCGACGCGCCGGCTCGGCGGCGGCGCTGGCACGACGACGGCGGCGGAACGCACGCGGTGCTGCTCGCGAGCGCCTCCGACGTGGACGATCTGATCCCGACGCTCGTGGCGTTCCAGATCGAGTGGAACAAGATCCACGTGCGCCAACGCGCCGCCGGCTGGCCGCCCGAGGAGGAGCCGACGCCGGAGGAGTGCGCCCGCGCGCTCGGCGGCGTGGCGGATGACTGGTCCCGGCTGCGCGACGCCTGGGGTCAGCGCTTCGCCGAACGGCTGCGGCTGATCGCCGAGCGGCGCCTGTCACTGCGGGTGCGGATGCTCGGCGGCACGCAGGTCGGCTACGCGCGCATGACCCGCCGCTGGTGGACTCCGGTGCACCAGCGTCTCGCCGCCGAGGGGCTCGCCGACCGCCCGATCTACTTCGTCAGCTCGAACACCCACAGCCTCGTGAACATCGTCACCGGCGTTGCGCGCGAGCGCGAGACGGAGCTGGTCGAGTTCGTCGAGACGCTGCCCGAGGGGGACATCCTGCGCACCGAGCTCGAGGCCTTCCGCGAGGGCCGCTCACAGGGCTCCTGGGAGAACTTCCTCTACTTCGTCGCCCGCCTGTACTTCGACGCTCACGGTGAGGAGGGGCGGGCCGAGCGCCGCCGGCTCGAGCAGGAGTGCGGCGTCTCCCACATACGGAGCACGACCGCGCTGCGCGTGCCCGCTCAGATCATGCCGCTGTCCGCCCTGCGTCCCGAGCGGCTCGACTCGCGCCTCGGGGACGTGGACGCCGATCGGCTCGCGGCGAGCGAGGCGGTGGTCGTGAACATCGACTACCCGCTCGGCGTAGCCGCCTACAACATCCTGCGCGAGGTCGCGGTCGACAGCGGCTCGCTGCGCGGCGTCTACGTGCTGGGGAAGGCCGCCACCCTGAACGCCGACGTCGGCGACGTGATGATCTCGAGCGTTGTGCACGACGAGCACTCCCGCTCGACCTACTGGCTCGACAACGCCTTTTCGGTCAACGACCTGGCGCCGGACCTGCGCTTCGGCACCGGGCTCGACAACCAGCGCGCGGTGACCGTGAAGAGCACCTTCCTCCAAAACCGCGCCTACCTCGACTTCTACTACCGCGAGGCCTTCACGGTAGTCGAGATGGAGGCGGGGCCGTACTGCGACGCGCTCTACGAGATCGCCGACGCCGACCGCCACCCCGTCGGCGAGGCCGTGAACTTCTCGAAGCTCCCGCTCGACTTCGGGATCATCCACTACGCCGCCGACACGCCCTACACGCAGGCGCGCACGCTCGGCGCCCGCGGGCTCAGCTACTACGGGATGGACTCGACCTACGCGTCGTCGCTCGCGATCCTGCGGCGCGTGCTGCGGCTGGAGGGCGCGCTGGACTAGGTGCTCCCGGCCGCAAGTACCACCGCGTTCGGCGGCTGCAAATCTGCGCCAGCCGTCGTCCTCGGTCGCTCGCGCACTCTCCGAGTGCGGCACGCTCCCTGCGTCCTCGGCTGGCTTGATTTTCGCTCGCCAAACGCGACGGAACTTACGGCCGAGAGCACTAGGGCACCACGACCGGGGCGATCGTCACCGGGCTGTGCAGCGTGTAGTCGAGCTCGTCGGCCTGGCTCGTTCCCGCCGGAGTCAGGACGTCGATTGCCTTTGGGACGCTGCCCGGGTCCACGGTGCAGTGCGGATCCGTGCTGGCGCTCGCGCAGACCCCGAACTGGAACGGCTGCGGCGTCGGCGCGAAGCCGCGCGCCTGGTCGGGGCTGAAGCCGTCCTGGCCGGTCAGGACGACCGTGAAGCCCCAGCCCGGGCCCGGCGTGCCGAGGCTTGCCTCCGGGACGCTGAAGGTGATGTACCGCGAGATCGCGTTGCCACGGATCGACACGTTTCCCAGCGTGGCGCCGCCGGCGTCCACGTAGCGCTGCCCGAACCCCTGGACCTCGATCAGCCGGCTCCAGGCTCCCGCATCCGCGATGGCGTAGTTGCGCTGCGGGAACGACGCCGCGGTGGAGGTCTGGGCGGCGCCGGGCACGTGCACGTAGACGTCGACGAGCTGGGCGCCCAGCGGGCTGCCGAACGTCGGCGTCAGATCGCGGGTCCGCACGCGGAAGACGATCTGGTCGCCCGCGTCGAAGACCCCGAACTCCTCGATGTCGAAGGCTCCGGGCTTGAGGTCGGCGGACGTCGGATAGGCGTAGTTGCCGGGGCCGTTGTCGTCGCCGGTGGCATCGTCGGTCTCGAAGATCGGCGTCCCTGGGACGAACCCGGCGAACACGACCGTACGCACCTCCCGGGCCGTCGCGCCCGACGGGCTCGTGGCCACGATGTTCAGGACCGAGGTCTCGCCGGTAACGGGCACTTCGAGGCTGAAGCGGCCGTCCGGCCCGGCGGTCGTGGTGTGCACGGTGGTCCCGAAGCGCGTGTCGATGTCGGTAACGGCCACCGCGATCGAGTTGCCGGGCGCGGATGATCCCTCCACCTGCACTGTCTCGCCTACGGCGGAGTTGTCGGCGGGCGAGGTCACGGTCAGCTCGGTCTCCCGCTGGGTGCGCTCGACATAGCGCCGCCGCATGTAGCGCGGGCGATCCAGGACGCGCCCGGCCGAGACGTCGAGCATGAGGCGCACGAACTGTCCCGCCGACCAGGTTAGGGCGGAGGCGGAGCCCGCCGGCTTGCCGTTCTCGAAGCCGATCGAGGCCTGGGTCGGGTCGGTGCCGAACGGCGAGCGGGCGAGGTCCGGGAGCTCCCCCGCCTGCTCGGGGATCAGGCCGACGCCCGAGGCCATCCGGTGCATTGCGTCCAGCCGCTCGACGGCCGCGCCGGGCTCGCCCGTGTCGAGCTCCCACTGGCCACGCTCGCCCGCCAGCACCGGCCACAGGTGCCCGTTGCCCTGGCCGCTCGGGGCCCAGGGACGCCCGTCGCTCGAGCGGTCGCCGTAGCCGTCGCCGTTGTAGCGGTAGAAGCCGACGCCGGACTCGGTCTCACGCCGGATCGTGGCGTCCACCACGTCGAGCGAGCGCACCACATCGGCGTCGTTCTCCGAGAGCAGCCCGAGCCGCGCGAGCTCGAGGAAGCCGGCGTCGATCACCTCGCGCTGGTCGAGCGTCGGGCCGCCGTTCCCGAGGTTGTAGGTGATCGCGGCGTTCGGGTCGCCCGTCTTCGAGAGCCGGATGAAGTAGGGGTTGGGGCTCAGCCGGCCGTTGGTCGTGACCGTCCAGTCCTTGATCCTGCGCTGGAACTCGTCAGCGACGCCCCGCCATACGGCCGCGGACGCCGCGTCGCCGTTCTGGTGGGCGATGCGGGCAGCGGCCACGAGCCCCGCCACCTCGGCCGCGATGGTCGACGGCGAGAATCCGCCGTGCTCCTCCCAGCGCTCGGGGCCGAACGACGGTCCGTGGCTGATCACGAAGTTGGCCGCCGGCTTGACGTGTTCCTCATAGAAATCGGCGCCGGTGAGACCGTTCGCGAGCGCCATGATCAGCGGGTAGGAGCACTCGTCGAGCTGGGTGTTGAAGGAGTCGGGGGCCAGCTTGCCGTTCGTCAGGCTGTTGCGCGGCATCGACCCGTCCGGGAGCTGCTGGCGCTCGAACAGGAAGCGGGTCATGGCGCGCGCGGTACGGCGGTCGCCGGCCAGCTGGAGCGCCGTCCAGGCCTCGTACAGGTCCCGTGCGAAGACCTCGCGGTAGGAGCCGAAGTACGTGTTGTCCGGATCGCCCGCCGAGACCGCCTGTCCCCAGGGGGACGCGAGCGCGGCCGCGACGGCGCCCGGGAACGTCTTGTCCTCGGCGGCCTTGACGTAGTTCGCGCTGAGGTAGTACTCGTCGACGAGGTCCGCCCAGCGGTTGCCGGACACCCCCCGCGGCCGCCGCGGCTCCTTCAGGCGACGGTCATAGGTGTGCCAGCCACGCGCATAGTCCTTGGCGAGCCTGTTGAACGACTCGCCGAGCGTGCGGCGCGCGACGCCCACCGCCGCCGACACGCTCTCCCCGAAGCCGAGCGCGAGGGTGAAGGCCCCGTTGCGGCCGAGATCGACGCGCGCGGTCTGCACCAGGTTGCCCCTCTCGGCCTCCGCGAAGCTGTCCGTCAGCCGCCGCTCCGCGTCGAGCTGCGTGAGGCCGTCGCTCGCCTGGCCCGCGAAGCCGTTCGAGACCGCCCGGAACGGGCGGGAGGCGTCGAGCGCGCTGTGCACCGGCACGGCGTAGTCGCGGTTCGCGGCGTTGGTGGTGGTGACCGGGTCCGATCCCACCAGCAGCGTGTGGCCTTGGGCGCGCGCGACGCTGCCGCTGTCCGCACCGCCGTTGCCGCTGCCACCTCCGCCGTTCCCGTTGAGGGTGGCGTCGAAGCGCACGTAGAGCCCGTAGTCGCCGCGGCCGCGGAGCACCTCGAAGCGCGACCGCAGGACGACGGTCGGCCGGTCCGGATCGGTCACGTAGTCCGTCACGATCCGGTAGCGGCCGCTCTTCGCGGTGGACGTTACGCGGCAGGTGAGCGCCCGGTCGTCGAGCGCCTTCACCGTGTAGGTCATGTCGCGCGTCTGGAGGTCGGTGAACGTCCTGCCGTCCGTGACCACGAACTGCAGGGTCTCGTTGTTGGTGTTGTCGTTAGTGGGGAAGTAGACGTCGCTCAGCACCCCGTCGGCGACGGTGAACCACACCTTCCGAGCGCCGGTTGCGAGCAGTTCCGACACAGTCCTTGCGGGCGAGGTCGAAGTGGGAGAGAGCGCCCGGGCCGTCCGGGGCGGCGCCGACCGGATCTCCGGGCGCCTGGGCCGCCGCGGCCGATGGCAGAGAGGCAAGCACCGCGCCCGCGTGGGCGGCGAGGGCGAGCGGACGGCCCATTGGCGCGCCTTACCTGGCTGCGAGAGGGGTCAGGCCCCGACAGGGTGCCAGGCGGTCTTCAGCTCGGTGACCGCCTCCAGGCGGCTGAGGGGATCGGCGACTGCGTCAGCGTAGGATCGCGCCGGCGCCGCGTGCCGCACCCGCGTGACCGACTCGGCGGCCAGGCGGTCGATTGCCGCCCGGGCGTCCGGGCCGGCGCCGACCGTCACGATCGCGTTGAGGGCGCGGTGCCCGGCCAGGGCAGGGGCAAGCTCGGCGTGCCTGCCGGAGAGGAGGTTCACTACGCCACCCGGGACGTCCGAGACTCCGAGCACCTCGGCCAGGTCGAGCCCGGGCAGCGGGTCGCGCTCGGAGAGCACCGCGACGGTTGTGTTGCCGGCCGCCAGCGCCGGCGCCAGCTCGGCGACCAGTCCCAGCAGCGGGGATTCGCTGGGGGCGATCACGCCCACCACGCCGGTCGGTTCGGGCAGCGAGAAGGACAGGAAGGGGGCGGCCACCGGGTTGATGCCGCCGAGGACCGGGTGGAGCTTGTCGGTCCAGCCCGCGTAGTGGACCAGCACGTCGATGGCGGCGTCGATCTCCGACCGCTCGACGGCGAAGTCGGCCGCCCGCGACTCCAGGGCCTCCGCGGCCCGGTAGAGGATCTGGCCGCGGTTGTATGCGGTGCGGCCCGCCCAGGATGCGGCCGCGGCACGGGCCGCCTTCACGGCGTCGCGTACGTCCTTGCGCGAGCCCCGCGGCACGTTGAAGTCGCCCGCCCGGTCGTACCGCCCCGACTCCGAGCGCACGAAAGCGCCGCCCACGAAGAGCTTGTACGTCTTGCGAACGGCCAGCCGGGTCATGACACGCGCAGGTAGGGCCGCAGCCCCGCTGGGCCGCCCTCGCGACCGAAGCCGCTCTCCTTGTAGCCGCCGAAGGCGGCGCTCGGATCGAAGTGGTTGTAGGTGTTCTGCCAGACCACGCCGGCCTGCAGGGCGCTCGCCACCTCGAACGCCTTCGCGCCCTTGTCCGTCCACACACCGGCCGCCAGCCCGTACGGCGAGTTGTTGGCCTTCTCGATCGCCTCCGCTTGTGTGCGGAAGGTCAGCACCGATACGACCGGGCCGAAGATCTCCTCGACCGCGATCCGGTGCGCGGGCGCGACCTCGGTGAACAGGGTCGGCGCGAACCAGTAGCCGCGCTCGGGGAGGTCGCAGGCGACGGTGCGCCGAACCGCGCCCTCGCCCTCGCCCGCGGTCACCAGCGCCTCGATTCGCTCGAGCTGCTCGCGCGAGTTGATCGCGCCGACGTCGGTGTTCTTGTCGAGCGGGTCGCCCACGCGGAGGCGGCCCATGCGCTCCCAGAGCTTGCCAACCACGGTCTCGGCCACGCTCTCCTGGATGAGCAGCCGAGAGCCCGCGCAACACACGTGACCCTGGTTGAAGAAGATGCCGTTGACGATCCCCTCGACGGCCTGGTCGAGCGCCGCGTCCTCGAAGACGACGTTCGCCGACTTGCCGCCCAGCTCGAGGGTGAGCGACACGCCGCGGCCGGCGAGCGCCGCCTGGATGTCCTTGCCGACTGCGGTCGAGCCCGTGAAGGCCACCTTGTCGATGCCCTCCTGGCGCACGAGCGCCGCGCCCGCGGCCCCGTCGCCGGGCACGATCTGGACGACCCCCGCGGGCAGCTCGGCCTCCTGGCAGATCTCGGCGAGCAGCAGCGCGCTGAGCGGGGTGGTCTCGGCGGGCTTCAGCACCGCGGTGTTGCCGCAGGCCAGCGCCGGGGCGAGCTTCCACGCCGCCATGAGGAGCGGGAAGTTCCAGGGCACGATCTGCGCCGCCACGCCGAGAGGGGCGAACTCGCGGCCGCCCACGCCGTAGGAGAGCTTGTCGGCCCACCCGGCGTAGTGGAAGAAGTGCGCGGCGGCGAGTGGAATGTCGACGTCGCGCGACTCGCGCACGGGCTTGCCCCCGTCCATCGACTCGACCACCGCCAGCTCCCGCGCGCGCTCCTGGATCAGGCGGGCGACGCGGAAGAGGTACTTGCCGCGCTCGAGGCCGCTGAGCGCCGCCCAGCGCGGCTGCGCCGCCCGGGCGGCGTCGATCGCCGCTCTGAGATCGGCCGGGCCCGCGTGAGCCACCTCGGCGAGCGGCTCCTCGGTGGCCGGGTTGATCGTCGGGACGCGCGCGCCCTCGAGCGGGTCCCGGAAGTCGCCGTCGATGAACAGCCCGTACGACTCGCGCAGCCGGAGGTGGTCCGTCGACTCCGGCGCCGGCGCGTAGTCCCAGACGATGCTGGTGCGTGTTACCTGGGTGCTCATTCCCTCGAGAACGCCTCGGGCCGCGCATAGCGGCCGGTCTCGGTCTTCTGGTACTGCATCAGCAGGTCGTTCAAGAGCGACGAGGCGCCGATGCGGAAGCGGTCGGGGCTGAGCCACTCGTCGCCCAGCGTCTCCTTCACGAGCACCAGGCGGTGCAGCGCCGCCTTGCTGGTGGACACGCCGCCGGCGGCCTTCATCCCGACGGGTCGGTCGGTGCGCTCCATGTAGTCGCGGATCGCCTCGAGCATGACGAGCGTCACGCCCGGGGTTGCCCCGCTTGCCGCCTTGCCCGTGGAGGTCTTGATGAAGTCCGCGCCGGCCTCCATGGCAAGCAGGGAGGCGTGGCGAACGTGGTCGTACGAGCCGAGCTCGGCGGTCTCGAGGATCACCTTGAGGTGTGCGTCGCCGCAGGCCTCCTTCACGCGCACGATCTCCTCCATCACGCGCGTGTCCTCGCCCGCCAGGAACGCCTCCCGCGAGATCACCATGTCGATCTCGTCAGCGCCCGCGGCGAGCGCGTCCTCGGTGTCGCGCAGTTTCACCTCGAGCGACGCCTGGCCGCTCGGGAACGCGGTGGCCACGGAGGCGGTCCGCACCCCGGTGTTCTCGAGGGCCTCGCGCGCCACGCCGGCAAGCGAGGGGTAGACGCAGACGGCGGCGCAGGAGGGAATCTCCGGCATGGTGGGCGCGGGGCAGACGGCCTTGGCACACAGGTGGCGCACCTTGCCGGGCGTGTCGGCTCCCTCGAGCGTCGTCAGGTCCAGCATCGAGACAGCCAGGCGAATGCCCTCCTGCTTGGCGGTCGTCTTGATCGAGCGCCGGCCGAGAACGGCGGCGCGCTCCTCGATGCCGACGCGGTCGACGTGGGGGAGGCGGCGGATCACGCCATGAGTATGGCGCGTGATAATCGCCTGCAATGCGTCGTGCGGCCGTAATCGTGCTCGACGCCTGTGGTGTGGGCGCCCTGCCGGACGCCTCCGATTACGGCGACGCCGGCTCGAACACGCTCGGACATCTGGCCGAGCGTGCTGGAGGGCTCGGGCTGCCCACCCTGCAGCGCCTCGGCCTGGGTTCGATCCTGCCGCTGGTTGGCGTCCCGCCGGCGGACTCTCCCGTGGTTCACGGCCGGCTGGCGCCGCTGGGGCCGGGCAAGGAGTCGACGACCGGCCATTGGGAGCTGATGGGGGTGGTGCCCCCGTATGCGTTGCGCACCTACCCGACCGGCTTTCCGCCGGATGTCCTGGCCGCGCTCGAGGAAGCCACCGGCCGTCGGTTCTGCTGCAACCTTCCGTACTCGGGCACCGAGGTGATCGACGACTTTGGGCCACACCACCTCGCAACCGGGGAGCTGATCCTCTACACGTCGGCCGACTCGGTCCTGCAGATCGCGTCGCACGTCGATGTGCTGGACGAGCCCGGCCTGTACGAGGTCTGCGAGGCCGCCCGAAAGGTGATGACCGGTGAGAACAACGTGGGGCGGGTCATCGCCCGCCCGTTCGAAGGCGAGTCGGGCAGCTTCCATCGCCGCGAGGGCCGGCGCGACTACGCGGCGCCGCCGCCGGGGCGCTCGTACCTGGAGGAGCTCCAGGAGGCGGGGATTCCCGTGCACGGCGTCGGCAAGATCCGCGACCTGTTTGCGGGCGTGGGGATCGACGAGAAGCACGAGGGCGCCACGAATGCCAAGGGGATCGCCTCGATCACCGAGTTGTTGCGCACGCTCGAGGGCGGCTTTGTCTTCGCCAATCTGGTCGAGACCGATCAGGTCTACGGGCATCGGCACGACGTGGACGGCTTTCACGCAGCGCTCCGCTCCATCGACTCGGCTGTCGCCGAGTGGCTGGATTTGCTGCGTAGGGAGGATCTGTTGGTCTTGACCGCGGACCATGGCGTCGATCCTCTGGCGCCGCACACCGATCACACGCGCGAGTACGCACCGCTGCTGGCCGTCTTCGCCGGACACGGCGGCCGCCGCCACGATGGGCTGCTCGCCGACGTCGGCGCGAGCGTCTTGCGATGGCTGACCGGGCGCGACACGCCCGCACTGCCGGGGAAAGCGTTCCTCTGAGGGACCGTCGCTCCAGGCATTTAGGCTCATCCGGTGCGACGAATCTGCGTCTTCTGCGGGTCGAGCCCGGGTGCCAGGCCGGCGTATGGCGAGGCGACGGCCGAGCTCGCCCGCGTTCTTGTGGCCGAGGGCCTGGGCCTCGTCTACGGCGGCGCCAACGTGGGCCTGATGGCGACGCTGGCGGACACCGCCCTGGCCGAGGGGGGCGAGGTGATCGGCGTGATCCCGCGCGCGCTCGTGGAGAAGGAGATCGCTCACAACGGGTTGTCGGACCTGCGCGTGGTGGGTTCGATGCACGAGCGCAAGGCGCTGATGGCGGACCTCTCGGATGCCTTCGTGGCCCTGCCCGGAGGGCTCGGCACGCTCGAGGAGCTGCTCGAGATCTACACGTGGGCGCAGCTCGGTCTGCACCGGAAGCCATGTGCGCTGCTCGACGTGGAGAGCTATTACGCCCGTCTCGCCGAGTTCCTGGAACACGTCGTGGCGGAGTGCTTCCTGCGCGAGGAGCATCGGGCCATGCTGATCGTCGAGCGCGACCCCGCAACGCTGATCGAGCGCCTGAGCCGGTTCGAGCCCGGGGCCGTCCAGCCGAAGTGGATCGATCGCGAGGAGATCTAGTGCTTACGATCGTGCGGGCACGAGTGATGCACACCCCGCGCGACCCGTTCCGCGAGGACGGAGCGCTCGAGGTTTTCGACGACGGCGCCGTCGCCTTCGACGACGGGCGGATCCTCACGACGGGGAGCTTTGCCGGGGTCCGCCGCGAGCATCCGGACGCGGAGGTCCTGGACACCGGGGGCGCGCTGCTGCTCCCCGGGCTCGTCGACACGCACGTGCACTACCCACAGATCGCGGTCGTCGGCGCGATGGGCCTAGAGCTGCTCGAGTGGCTGGAGCGGAGGGCCTTGCCGGAGGAGGCGCGGCTTGCCGACCCGAGCCACGCGGAGCGCGTGGCCCGTGACTTCGTGCACGGTCTGACGGCGGCCGGCACCACCACCGCGCTCGTCTTCGGCTCGCACTTCCCGGACGCCCAGGAGGCCCTCTTCGCCGAGGCGGAGCGGGTTGGGCTGCGGATCACGAGCGGTCTTGTCGTCTCGGACCGCAACCTGCTGCCGGCGCTGCACCTCACACCAGACGAGGCGTACGAGGCGAGCCGCCGTCTGCTGGAGCGCTGGCACAATCGCGGCCGGCTCCGCTACGCGGTCACGCCGCGCTTCTCGGGCTCCTGCTCCGAGGCGATGCTCGAAGCGTGCGCAGCGCTTCCCGGCGACCTGACCGTAACCACCCACATAAACGAGAGCGTGGCCGAGATCCGGGCCGTGGCGGAGCTCTTCCCGTGGTCGGGCGACTACCTCGAGACCTACGAGCGTTTCGGGCTCGCGGGGAAGGGCTCGGTGCTCGCGCACGACGTGCACGTGACCGACGACGAGCTGCGCCGGCTCGCCGCTGCGGGCGCATGCGTCGCACACTGCCCCGCGAGCAACGCCTTCCTGGGCAGCGGCGCGTTCCCGATGCGGCGTCACCTCGAGCACGGCGTGCGGTTCGCCCTCGGCACGGACGTCGGGGCCGGCACCGGGTTGAGCCTTCTGAAGGAAGGCCTCATGTCGTATCAGGTGCAGAGGCTGCTGCCCGACGGCTGCCAACTGCATCCCGAGCACCTGCTCTACCTCGCGACGAGCGCCGGCGCCGAGGCGCTCGGCCTGGGCGACACCGTGGGCGATCTGAGTCCGGGGAAGAGCGCCGACTACGTTCTCGTGCGCCCACCCGCCGGGGGGCTCCTCGAGACCGTCCTGCACCACGCCGACTCGCCCGAGGAGGCCCTCGGCGCGGTCTTCACGCTCGCCAGGGAGGAGAGCGTGGCGGAGGTGCGGCTCGCCGGAGAGCCCGTCTACACTCGCGCCGATGCCCCAGTCCCGCGTGGGAGAGATCCTGGTCCAGCGTGACGAGTTGGAACACCGGGTGCGCGAGCTGGCGGAGGAGGTGTCGCGCGACTACGCCGACCGGGACCTGCTCCTCGTAGGGGTACTGAAGGGGGCGGTCTTCTTCCTCTCGGACCTGATGCGCCATCTGGAGGTCGACTGCGAGGTCGACTTCATGGCCGTCTCCTCCTACGGCTCTTCCACCGACAGCTCCGGCGTGGTCCGCATCCTCAAGGACCTCGACATCTCGATCGAGGGCCGTCACGTCCTGATCGTCGAGGACATCGTCGACTCCGGGCTCACGCTCTCCTACCTCCTTCGCACCCTGAAGGCGCGCAACCCCGCCTCGCTGGAGGTCTGCGCCCTGCTCACCAAGCCCGAGCGGCGGAAGGTCGATCTGCCGATTCGCTACGTGGGCTTCGAGATCCCGAACCGGTTCGCGATCGGCTACGGCCTGGACCACGCGGAGCGCTTCCGAAACCTGCCCTTCGTGGCGGTTCTCGAAGAGTGACTAACCCGCACGGCGAAGGCAAAAGAGGGCGCAAGAGAGTAGATACCCCCTTGCTACGCTTGCGTTTCACCCCGGAAGCTGATCTCCTCACTGAGAAGAACCCGGCCCGGGTGCTTAGAGGGGACACCAGAGGCTCAACGTGAGCAGATTCTTCAAGAGCGCCGCTTTCCCGATCCTGATCGTCGTCGTGCTGGCGTTTTTCGCCCAGAAGCTGATCAGCCCGGGCGATCGCACGCCCGAGCCGAACTACTCGCAGTTTCTCACGCAGGTCGACGAGGGCCGCGTCCAGAACGTCACGCTCAACACGAAGAACAACCGGCTCGACGTCGAGCTGAACAACGACCGCAAGTACCAGACCGCCTACCCCGACAACACCGAGCAGAACCTCGTCAACACGTTGCGTGCCCACGACGTCGGGGTCGACGTCAAGGCCAAGGGCGGCTCGGGCTGGCTGACGGC
>DATDLN010000068.1:0-28418 GCA_036519295.1 Thermoleophilaceae bacterium | reverse complement strand
GGCAAGATCCGCCACTTCCCGGTGGTCCTGGTCGGCGTGGACTACTGGGGCGGACTGGTCGACTGGATCCGCGAACGGCTCGTGGCAGAGGGCAAGATCGCCCCGCAGGACCTGGACCTGATCTGCCTGACCGACGACCCGCTCGAGGTGCGCGACCAGCTCATGTCCGCAGCGCACCGTCAGGCGCGGACATCCGCTCGTAGCGTTCCCTGACCGAGTCGATGTAGCCGGCCATCTGGTCGGCCAGCTCGGCGTCGTGCACCTCGAGCACGTTCTCGGCGTTGCGCTCGCCGGAGCGCGACAGGTTGAACGAGCCGGCGAAGACCCAGTCGTCCGCCACCGTCACCTTGGCGTGCATGAAGTCGTGGACGCTGTCGGGCGTGTAGCGCGTGGAGGGCTTGCCGCGGAAGTCCGCGTGCTCCAGCACCGACGCCAGGATCGGGATCTTCCACGCCGACCGGCCGTTCGCGCGCCACTGGTAGAAGACCTGCTCGAGCTGCGTCCGGTCCACGACGCCGCGCAGGTCCACGCGCGCCTCGGCGGCGACCTCGGCGAGCGTCCCGATCACCGGCCCGGCGGTCAGCACCGGCGAGGCGATCCGCACCCGCTCGCGCGCCCGCCCGATCGCGCGGGCGATCCGGTGCGACAGCTCCTCGCCGTGCCCGGGCGTGAACCAGGCCCGGGTCTGGTGCCCGTCGGTGTCGAGCGTGAGTGGCTCAGCCAGGCCGGAACGGTCGACGTCCCGCGCGGCCCACAGCTCCTCGAAGTTGCCGCTGAAGTCGGCCGCGACCTCCGCGGAGTCGATCACCACGATCACGTTCTCCTGGCGCGTCCAGGAGTCCGTCGTCCAGTTCGTGGAGCCGGTCCAGACCGCCTGGCCGTCGCGCACCACGTACTTGTGGTGCATCAGGTCGGGGATGCCGGGGATCCCGCAGGTGGGGAACGGCAGCGCCTCGATCAGCTCGGGCTTGGTGCGCGGCGGCGGCGGGAAGACGCGCTCGTCGTGATCGGCGTTGTAGGCGATCCTGACCGCCACTCCCCTCGCGGCCGCCGCGCGGAGAGCGCCGCCAACGATGTCGCCGGGTTCGTCTGGCAGGCGGACGTCGTAGAGCGCCAGGTCGAGGGAGCGCTGCGCCTCATCGAGGAAGGCGGCCACCCGCCGGGCCATCTCGAGAGCCGTCTGGCCTCCCGGCTCGAGTGTATGGACCTCGATCAAGGCGGCGCGACGCTAGCGGATCGGGTCGATCCGCGGGCGAAGTGTGGTTAGCGTGGCTCTCGGCGCCGCAGCGGTGGACTGCATTCCACCGGCTCCGAGAGCCGATCCGAGACCAGCCGATTGAGGGCGTCGAGGAGGCCTGTCCGCTCGCCGGCGGGAAGGGTGGCCAACACCTCGTCCTGGACCCGCGCGATGACTTTTCGTCCCTCGGCGACCTTCCGCTCCCCGGCCTTGGTCACTGAGATGACGCGAGCGCGGCGGTCGAGAGTCGAGGGGAGGCGCTTCGCCAGACCGGCCTCCTCGAGCTCGTCGATCGTGACGACCATCGTGGTCTTGTCCAAGCCGACCTGCTGGGCCAACTCAGTCTGCGTGTGTTCCCCCGTCATGGCCGCGACGAGGACGTGGTAGCCGCGGGGCGACACTCCGACCGGCGCAAGGGCCGCCATCAGCTCGGTGCTGAGGGCGTAGCTGGCCTGCTTCAGCAGCCAACCGAGGTTGCTGGAGAAGCACTGCGACCTCTCGCTCGTGTCCTCGGTCCTCTCTACGCGCACCGCCATGCGCCAGATGTTACCAACTTATGTCTGCTGAAATATCATCTGCTACGGGACTATCTGCTGTCGACCCGAGTGTGGGCCCGAAGTCCTAGGTCCAAAGCCGTACCGATCAAGATGATCTCGTACAAAATCATCTGCTACGGTTTCTATGTTCGTCACTTCACACGGATGCGGAGCGCCACATGACGGAAATGGCCGTATCGAGCAGCGACCAGGCAGCACAGGCATACGAGCGGAGGCGGTGGATTGCGCTCGTCGTCCTGTGCGTCGGGATGTTGATGATCATCCTCGACTCCACGATCGTGAACGTGGCGCTGCCCTCGATCCAGAGCGATCTTGGCTTCTCCCAGTCGAGCCTTGCGTGGGTCGTGAACGCCTACCTCATCGCGTTCGGCGGCCTGCTGCTGCTGGCGGGGCGTGTGGGCGACCTCATCGGGCGCAAGAGCGTCTTCATGGTCGGCCTTGCGGTTTTCACCGCCGCATCGCTCGTCTGCGGACTGTCCCAGAGCCAGGAGGTGCTGATCGGCGCCCGCTTCGTCCAGGGTGTCGGCGGCGCGCTTACGTCCGGGGTGATCCTCGGCATCATCGTCACGATGTTCCCCGACCCGCGGGAGCAGGCGAAGGCGATCGGCGTCTATAGCTTCGTCGCCTCGGCGGGCGCCTCGATCGGACTGCTCGCGGGCGGTCTGCTCACCCAGGGAATCAACTGGCACTGGATCTTCTTCGTCAACCTGCCGATCGGGGTCGCCACGGCTCTGCTGGCGGTGAGGCTGGTGGATCGGGACGCCGGGATTGGTCTCCAGCGAGGGGCCGACCTGCTGGGCGCCGTCCTCGTGACCGCCGCCCTGATGCTCGGCGTATACACGATCCTCGAGGCCGGCGACTACGGCTGGGCCTCGTTGCACACGCTCGGGCTCGGCGCCGTCGCGCTCGTACTGCTGGGCGCCTTCGTAGTGCGTCAGGCTCGAGCCTCCACTCCCCTGGTCCCGCTCCGCATCTTCCGCTCGCGAAACGTGTCGGGCGCGAACGTGATCCAGATGCTGATGGTCGCCGGGCTGTTCGGGATGTTCTTCCTCTCGGTCCTGTACCTCCAGCGCGTGCTCGGATACGACGCCATCGAGACGGGTCTCGCGTTCCTGCCGGTTAGCGTGCTGATCGGAGTCCTCTCCCTCGGATTCTCGGCGCGCCTGAACACGCGCTTCGGCGCCAGGGCGACGCTCCTCCCCGGTCTCGTGCTGCTTGCCGGGGCGCTCGCGCTCTTCGCACGGGTACCCGTCGACGGAAGCTACGTGAGTGACCTCCTGCCCTCGATGGTCATGTTCGGTATAGGGGCCGGCCTCTCGTTCCCATCGCTGATGACGCTGGCGATGTCGGGCGCCACCCGCAGCGATGCGGGTCTCGCCTCCGGCCTGGTCAATACCTCCCTCCAGGTCGGAGGCGCGCTCGGCCTCGCGATCCTCGCCACCCTGGCGACGTCGCGCACCGAGGAACTGCTCGCCGGCGGAGCCTCCAGGGCGTCCGCGCTCACCGGCGGCTACCAGCTCGCGTTCATCGTCGCGGCGGGCCTGGTGGTCGCCGCGATCGCAATCGCGTTGACCGTCCTCCGCTCGGAGCGCGTCGCGGCAGCGGAGGTGGAGGCTCAGGCCGAGGTCGGCGAGGCGGAGCCGGCGTATTCCGAAGCGGCTTAGGACGAACCCCCTAGGACAACTCCCAGCGAAAGCCTGTCGGCGCGACCCGCGGCTCCAGCGGGCTCGTCGGCAGGCCATCGGGGAGTTGAGGCTCGTTGTAGCCGCTCGGCGCCGTGTCGTTCGGCGTGTCCGGGTGGAAGATGGAGGCCAGGTACTGGATCTGGGCCCGGCCCTGGCCGAGCTCGGTCTGGCCGCCGCCGTACGCCCCCACACCCTCGCGCTCACACCAGTCGTACATCTCGAACAGCGCGCTCAGTGGACCGAAGCGCGACGGCTTGATGTTCACCATGCGCGGCTTCCAGGGTCGCTCCAACACGTCGGCGACCGAGTGGATCGGAGCGTCCCATGTGATTCGATCGCGCACCGGCTCGAGCAGGGGCCGCGTCTCATCGCTCACATCCGGATCCTCGATCCAGGCGTCGGGGAAGGCTTCGATCACCATCCGGTAGAGCTCCGGGTCGGTCTCCACGTCCACCGGAGTGCCCGTGTAGAGGCCCTTGAAGTCGACAGAGGCAACCGCTCCGGTCGCGGCAAGGGTCTCGATCAGCTCGGGGGTCCAGCCGTTTGTCGGGTCGAGCTTCAGTTTCGTCCCGGGGTAGCGCTCGAGCAGGCGAAGCGCACGGTCGGGCTGCGTCGGACCGTCGACGACGAGCCCCCTCTCGAGGCGCATGGACACCACGAAGTGCACGGGGCGTGGCTCGCGCTCGAGCACGTCGGGGAGCGAGCGTTCGGCCTGCTGGAGCGCGAGGTCGAGCGCTGCCGACTCGAACGCCCAGCGCCGATAGAGCTCCGAGACGTCGCGGACCGGCGGCGACGGCCACAGCGGAACCTCCTCGAGGTGGCGCGAGAACGAGTCGAGCGTGTACGAGCCCGCGAGGTCGAGTGCGGCGCCTTCCGTCTGAAGGGCAACCTGGTCGAGGCCGTCGTAGACCACGTCCTCGCCGATGCCGGTCGCGGGCGCCGAGCGGCCCGGCCCGCGCAGCTTCACGAGCGTGGTGAGGCGGGTGAACTCCTCGGAGAAGCGCAGCTCGAGCCCCTCGAGCTCGTGCGATTCGATTTCCAGCGGCAGTTCTGCAATGCGTTCGTAGGAACTCATAGCCCTTCAGTCTGCCCGGCGGGGGCTCAGACCGCATAACCCGGGGTGCGAGGGGTCGGGATCAGCCGCCTATGGCTCCGGCCGCACCGCCGCCATTCGCTCAGCCCGGCGCTGCTGCCATACCGTCAGCAGCATCATCGCCAGCGTGAACAGGAAGATCATCGAGGCGATCACGTAGATCTGGGGCGGTATGGCGACCCGGGCGGCGCCCCAGATGAAGAGCGGGAACGTAATGGTCGCGCCCGCGTTCAGATAGGTGATCACGAAGTCGTCGATCGAGAGCGCGAAGGCGAGCAGCGCAGCCGCGACCACGCCCGGCAGGATCAGCGGCAGTGTCACCAGGCGGAAGGTCTGGAGCGGACTGGCGCCCAGGTCCTGGGCCGCCTCCTCCAGCGAGCGGTCGAAGCCGATCAGCCGCGAGCGCACGGTGATCACCACGAACGACAGGTTGAACATGATATGAGCGATCAGGATGGTCCCGAAGCCAAGGGCCGCGCCGAAGTTGAGGAACATCGAGAGCAGCGCGGCGCCAAGCACGATCTCCGGCGTGGCGAGGGGGATGAAGATGAAGAAGTTGACCGGCGCCCGGCCGTGGAACTCGTAGCGGACGAGCGCGAGTGCGGTGATCGTTCCCAGGATCGTCGCGGCGAGCGTCGAGAGGACCGCGATCTGGATGCTGTTCCAAAGCGCGTCGCCGATGCCCGGAACCCCGAAGGGATCCTTCCAAGCGTCGAAGCTGAACTCCTGCCAGATGAAGTTGAAGCGCCCGCGCGGATCGTTGAAGGAGAACACGAGGATCACCGCGATGGGCACGAGCAGGTAGATCAGCGCGAGCCCCGCATACACGTTGAGCCCGACGTCGATGAGCCGGCGTCCCAGCCGGATCGGGCCCCGGGTCTCGTCGCGCGTCCGAACCGGCGCCGCCGCAGTGCCCGCTTCCACTACTACCGCGCCTCCCCCTCCGTGCCCAGGAGCGCCTCGGTGCCGGCCACCCGCGCCCACACCAGTACCACGATCAGCATGATCCCCATGAGGATGAAGGACAACGCCGCGGCGGTCGGATAGTCGTTCAGCTCCAGGAAGCGGCTCTGGATGACGTTGCCGATCATGTACTGGTTCGGCGTGCCCAGCAGCTCGGCGTTGATGAAGTCGCCGGCGGCCGGGATGAAGGTCAGCAGGGTGCCCGCGACCACCCCCGGCATCGAGAGCGGCAGCGTGACGCGGAGGAAGACGTCCCGCCTGCGGCCGTACAGGTCGTATCCGGCTTCGAGCAGACGGTGGTCGATCCGCTCGATGCTCGCGTACAGCGGCAGGATCATGAAGGGCAGGAAGTTGTAGGTGAGGCCCGCGATCACCGAGGCGGTCGTGTCGAGCACTCGTCCGCCCTCGGAGACGATCCCCAGCGTGCGCAGGGTGTCGACCACCAGGCCGTCGTCGGAGAGGATCGTCTCCCACGACAGGGTGCGGATGAGGTAGGTGATGAAGAACGGCGCGATCACCGCGAGCAGGAGCGCGTTTCGCCACCGCCCGCCGCGGAACGCGATGACGTACGCCAGCGGATAGCCGATCAGCAGAGCGAACAGGGTGGCGAGGCCCGCGTACTCGAACGAGCGCACGAACTGCTCCGAGAAGTCGGAGATCGCGTTCGTGTAATTGGAGAAATTCCAGTCGAAGAGGTAGCCGGTCTCGAGCGTGCCCGCCTTGAGCGACTCGAAGGCCATGTAGCAGAGCGGAACGGCGAAGAAGATCGCCAGCCAGCCCAGCCCCGGCAGCAGAAGCAGGTAGGGCAGGCCGGCCTTCCTGAGGCGTGTGCTCACCGAGCTAGGCGCCAATCACCTTTTGGAACGCCTCGTCCAGCTGGCGCTCCTCGTCCGGCTTCAACTCACGGAAGATGAACGCGTCCGAGAGCGTGGCCTCGTCCGGGAAGATCAGCTGGTTCCGCGCCAGCTCCGGGCTGCGCTTCTCGAGTATCTCCTGGACGCCTTCCACCGGGCAGATGTAGTTCACGTACTCGGCGATGTCTGCCTGTATCTCGGGCCGGTAGACGAAGTCGATCATCTTCTCGGCGGTGTAGGCGTGCGGCGCGCCTACCGGAATCTGCATGTTGTCGGTCCAGAGGTGCACCCCGGTCTCGGGAGCCGCGAACTTGATGTTCGGGTTGTCGGCCTCGAGCTGAACCGCGTCGCCCGACCAGCCGATGAGGATGACCGAGTCGCCCTTGGTGATGTCCTTCGTGTACTCGTTGCCGGTGAAGCCGCGGATCTGGCCGGACTCGGATGCCTGCCCGATCTTGTCGATCGTCTCCAGAAACTGGTCGAGCGTGGCCTTCTCCGGGTCGTAGCCCAGCCCGGCGGCCACGACCCCCACGGTGTCGCGCATCTCGGTGAGCATCGTGACCTTGCCCTTGTAGTCGGAGTCGAACAGGTCGTCGACGCTCTTTGGCTCTCGCTTGACCAGGTCCTTGCGGTAGATGATCCCCCCGAAGCCGGACTGCCAGGGCATCGAGTAGTCGCGGCCCGGGTCGAACGGCGGCGTGCGGAGCCGGTCGATGAGGTTCTGCTGCGCGGTGATCATCTGGGCGGGGTCGAACCTCTGCACGTAGCCGAGCCGGATCATGCGTCCCGCCATCCAGTCGGTCACCACGTGGATGTCGCGCCCGCCGGAGTCGCCCTGCGCGTACTGCTGGCGGACCTTGCCGAAGAACTCCTGGTTGTCGTTGATCTCCTCGACGTACTTGACCTTGGTGCCGTACTCCTTCTGGAACTTCTTGAGCGTGTCGCGCTTCTCGTCGATGTAGAGCGGCCAGTTGGCGAAGTAGAGCGAGTCGGAGATCTTGCCCTTGGGGATCATGTCCGACTCCTCGCCGGCCGACTGGAGAGCGCCGCCGGTCCTTGGCCCGCAGGCCGCCAGGTAAGCGAGCGCGGAGGCGCCGAGCGCACCCGCGGCGCCGCGCTGCATCAGGCGCCGGCGCGTAACCGGGTCCCGCACCATGCGCTCGACCTGCCGGTCGCGCTCGTCGTCAACGCGGCTCACGCCGGGGCTTCCTCCGGGTCGGCCACGGGTTCGGCCGCGGCCGCGTCCCTGACGATATGGATGTTCTCGTCGGCCCAGGTCAGCCGCGCGGCCTCGCCCGTGGTGGGCAGGGCGCGGCGCGCGTCGGTGTCGGCGTTCGGGACGAGCACGGTCATGCGCGTGCCATCGCCCAGACGCACCACCATCTGCGTGGCCGTGCCGAGGTAGAGCGAGCTCTCGACCTGCCCCTCGACCGCCGCACGCCCCCCGGATCCGGGCGCACCGGCCGCCTCGAGGCCGAGCTTCTCGGGCCGCACCACGGCGTGACAGCGCTCGCCGACCTCGACTCCGCCCGACTCGGCGGTTCGGACAGTGGGCCCGGCGTCGAGGCGCAGCTCGGTGTCCGAGCCGTTGGCGGACACGACCTCGCCGGGCATGAGGTTCGATACGCCGATGAAGCCGGCGACGAATGTGGTTGCGGGGCGCTCGTAAACCGTCTCTGGGTCCGCCACCTGCTCGATCACGCCGCGGTTCATCACCGCGATGCGGTCGGACATCGTGAGCGCCTCCTCCTGGTCGTGTGTCACGTAGATGAACGTGATGCCCACGTCGCGCTGTATCCGCTTCAGCTCCACTTGCAGCTGCTTGCGCAGCTTCAGGTCGAGGGCGCCGAGGGGCTCGTCCAGCAACAGGACCGCCGGCCGATTCACGAGCGCGCGCGCGAGCGCCACTCGCTGCTGCTGGCCACCGGAGAGCTGCGCCGGGCGGCGCTTCGCCTCCGCGGCGAGCCCTACCCGCTCGAGCTCCTCCGCCACGCGGCGCCGTGTCTCATCCCTCCCCATCTTCTTGCGCTGCAGGCCGAACGCCACGTTCTTCTCGACGCTCAGGTGCGGGAACAGGGCGTAGCTCTGGAAGACGGTATTGGTGGGGCGCTTGAAGGCCGGCCGGCCCGTCACGTCCTCGCCGTCCAGCAGCACGCGGCCGCTTGTCGGCTCCTCGAAGCCCGCGACCATCCTCAGCGTGGTCGTCTTGCCGCAGCCGGAGGGGCCCAGCATCGTGAAGAACTCGCCGCGCGGAATGTCCAGGGACACCTCCCTGACCGCCTCGAGCTCCCCAAAGCGCTTGGTTACCGCCTCCAAGCGAACGCTCGGCGCAGCACCCCCTTGGCCCTCATGGCTCATCCTCAACGGCAACCTATGTCCGAGACGGCGCTATCGCAAGCGCCGAAATGCCGAAAACACGCTGCCTTAATTGGACGAGATGGCAAACCAGGAGAGCAGGTGTTTCTACGCGATGCTCCCTTGTGTCTCTCCAGAAACGCAGATACCGTTGTACGGAGCGTCTAGCCGTCCGCGAACCGGAGGAGAACTTCCGCATGGCCACGACTCCCGAGACCGTCTTCGAGCCCGATACGGGCGCACCGAGCTCATTGCAGGAAAAGGCTCGCCGCCATCTGTGGATGCACTTCACGCGTATGGGCGCGTACGACGACACGCACGAGATCCCCGTGATCACGCGCGGGGAGGGGTGCTACGTCTACGACGAGCACGGCAAGCGCTACCTGGACGGCCTCTCGGCGCTCTTCTGCGTCAACGCCGGCCACGGTCGCGGAGAGCTTGGCGAGGCGGCCGCCCGCCAGGCGAAGGAGCTCGGCTTCTTCACGAACTGGAGCTACGCGCACCCGGTCGCGATCGAGCTCGCCGAGCGGATCGCGAACCTGGCGCCCGGCGACCTGAACCGCGTCTTCTTCACCTCGGGCGGCTCCGAGGCGGTGGAGTCGGCCTGGAAGCTGGCTCGCCAGTTCCACAAGGTGAACGGCGAGCCCCTCCGCACGAAGATCATCTCGCGCGAGGTCGCCTATCACGGCACCACCTTCGGCGCGATCTCGATCACCGGCATCACGCCGCTGCGCACGCCGTTCGAGCCGCTCGTGCCGGGCGCTCACCACGTGCCGAACACGAACAGCTATCGCTGGCCCGAGGGCCGGGATCCACTGTGGGCCGCGGACCAGATCGAGCACATGATCGAGTTCCAGGGTCCTGAGACGGTCGCGGCGGTGATCCTCGAGCCGGTACAGAACTCGGGCGGCTGCTTCGTCCCGCAGGACGGTTACTGGCAGCGCGTGCGGGAGATCTGCGACCGCCACGGCGTCCTGTTGATCTCCGACGAGGTCATCTGCTCCTGGGGCCGGCTGGGCCACTACTTCGGCGTCGACCGCTTCGGCGTCGTGCCCGACATGATCACCACGGCGAAGGGCCTCACTTCGGCGTACGCGCCGATGGGCGGCGTGATCGTCTCGGACCGCATCGCCGAGCCGTTCCTGCACGACACGCAGATGTTCACGCACGGCATCACGTTCGGCGGCCACCCGGTCTCCGCGGCGGTGGCGATGGCGAACCTCGACATCTTCGAGGCCGAGGATCTCTGCGGCCATGTCCGGGCCAAGGAGGGTGAGCTCCGCGAGATGCTCGAGGCAATTCGCGACGACCTCCCGATCGTCGGCGACGTGCGCGGGGCCGGCTACTTCCACGCGCTCGAGCTGGTCAAGGACAAGGAGACCAAGGAGACCTTCACGGACGAGGAGTCGGAGGAGCTCCTGCGCGGGTTCATGTCCGGCGAGCTGTTTAAGCGCGGACTCATCTGCCGGGCGGACGACCGCGGCGATCCCGTCATCCAGCTCTCGCCCCCGCTGATCGCCGACACGGAGCAGTTCGAGGAGATCGACTCGGTCCTTCGTTCGGTGCTCACCGAGGCCTGGGACCGGATCGTCACGCACTGACATGCTCACCGTTCGCGGCCTCGTCACCGAGATGGGCCTCGAGCTCGCGGTGGGCGAGGACGGTGCGGACGCGCCCATACGCTGGGTCCACATCTCGGAGCTCCCCGATCCGACGCCCTGGCTCTCGGGCGGGGAGCTGCTGCTGACGACGGGCATCCAGCTCGACGGTGAGGAGCGCCAGCGCGAGTTCATCCGCCTGCTGTCCGGACGTCACCTCGCGGGTCTCGGCTTCGGCACCGGCTTCGATCATCCCGAGCTCCCGCCTGGAATCGTCGACGAGGCGCGCCGCCTCCACTTCGCCGTGTTCGAGGTTCCGTACGAGCTGCCCTTCATCGCCTTGACGGAGAAGGCGTTCACGCGGCTCGTGAACGAGCAGTACGAGGTGCTCCAGCGGGGCATCGCAATCCACAAGCGGCTCGAGCGCCTGGTGCTCGAGGAGCGCGGGCTCGACGAGGTCGTCCGCGCGCTCGCAGCGGCGACCGGCGGCGCGGTGTCGGTGTTGTCCGCCCGCGGCGAGACGATCACCTCGAAGACGTTCCGCCGCCAGGTGCCGCCGGCAGCGATGGACGAGGTGCGCGAGGAAGTGCGCCGACGGAGCGCCGGACTCGGTGCCGACGCGGCTCGTGCTTCGGAGGGCGGCGAGTTCGCGCCCGATCACCCGGAGATCGCCGGCCGCTCGCTGGTGCTGCCCGTGTCCATCCGCGGCCGCGGCGCGCCCCAGGCCTGGCTCGTCGCCGCGCGTGACACCGGCGGCCTCGGCGACTTCGAGCGGTTGATCCTCCAGCAGGCCGTGACGGTCGTGGCGCTCGAGCTGATGCGCCAGCGCGCCATGCGCGATACCGAGCGTCGCCTCGCCGGCGACGTGCTCGCGGAGGCGCTCACGGGCCGGCTCTCGGAGGACGAGCTGGGCATGCGGCTGCGGCCGTTCGGGGTAGGTGGACAGGCGGCGGTGATCGTGTTCTCGGGCCGTGAGGGCGCGCCCCCGACCTCGGCCGAGGGGGACCTCGATCGCTTCCTCGCGGACGCCGGGGTCGGAGCGCTGGTGGCGTCGCGCGAGCGTCTCCTGTGCGCGGTCGTCGACGCCTCGCAGGGCGTCGATCCGGTCGGGCTGGCGGGCCGGGCTCGCGACTCGCTCGCCGCCGATCACGGCGAGCTGCGCGCCGCGGCGTCCCGGCCCGCGCCGGTCGGCTCGCTGCGGCGGAGCTTTCACGAGGCGCGCTGCGCGTTCGAGGCGGCGGCGCTCGTGAACGGCGCGTCCCCCCCGGTGGCGTCCTACCGCGACCTCGGCGCTTTCCAGCTCCTGCTGTCGCTTCAGGACGACGACGCCCTGCGCCTCTATTGCGACAGCGTGCTGGGTCCGCTCGAGGACGCGAGCGGTGAGTACGGCGACGAGCTGATCCGCTCGCTGGAGGCGTTCATCGAGCAGAACGGCCAGTGGGAGAAGGCGGCGCGCGAGCTCTACTGCCACCGCCACACCCTGCGCTACCGGATCCGCCGAGTGGAGCAGCTGACCGGGAGGGACCTGTCGACGGCGCGCGACCGGATCGAGTTCTGGCTCGCGCTGCGGGCACGCGAGCTGGTGACCTAGGACCTTAAGGAGGAGTGCAAAGCGAATGAAGGTCGGCGTTCCGACGGAGACGAAGACGGACGAGTACCGGGTCGCGCTCACGCCCGCGGGAGTGCGCGAGCTCGTGGAGCACGGCCACGAGGTCTGGATCCAGGCGGGCGCCGGAGTGGGAAGCACCATCCCGGACGAGGAGTACACGAGACAGGGAGCGCGCATCGTCGCCGACGCGCACACCGTGTTCGAGGAGACCGAGCTCATCCTGGGCGTGAAGGAGCCGCAGCCGGAGGAGGTCGAAATGCTGCGGCCCCGACACACGCTGTTCACCTATCTGCATCTCGCGCCGGATCCGGAGCTGACCAGGGGACTGCGCGAGTCGGGCGCCACCTGCATCGCCTACGAGACGGTCGTGGACGAGCACGACCGTCTGCCGCTGCTGGCGCCCATGAGCGAGGTGGCGGGCAAGATCGCGACCCAGGCGGGCGCCTTCTTCCTCGAGCGCCCGCTCGGAGGCCGCGGAGTGCTGCTCGGCGGCGTGCCGGGCGTCGCCTCGGCGACGGTCATGATCATCGGCGGCGGCGTGGTCGGGCAGAACGCGGCCTTCATCGCGATCGGCATGGAGGCGGACGTCCTCGTCTACGACCGCAACATCGACCGCCTGCGCGAGCTCGACATCGCCTTCGGCGGCCGCGCATCGACGGTCTACTCGTCGACGCTCGCGATCGAGGAGATGCTGCCCCGCGTGGACCTCGTGATCGGCGCGGTGCTGATCCACGGCGCCCGCGCCCCCTACGTCATCAAGCGCGACCAGCTCGGCCTGATGAAGGAGCGCGCCGTACTGGTCGACGTGTCGATCGACCAGGGCGGCTGCTTCGAGACCTCGCATCCGACCACTCACTCCGACCCGGTGTACGAGGTCGACGGCGTCACCCACTACTGCGTTGCGAACATGCCGGGTGCAGTGCCCGTCACCTCGACCTTTGCGCTCACGAACGCCACGCTGCCCTACGTTCTCGCCCTCGCCGAGCACGGAGTGGAGGGAGCGCTCGAGGAGCTGCCCGGTCTGAAGCCCGGAGTGAACATCGCTGACGGCAAGGTCACCCATCCGGCCGTCGCGGAGGGCACGAGCATGGAGTACACCCCCGTCGAGGACGTACTGAGCGTCACCGCCTAGAACCGCCTGGAGAGGAGAAACATGGCCACAGCCACCAAGACCAAGCTGCAGAACTTCATCGACGGCGAGTTCGTCGACGCGGCCGACGGGGAGACCGAGGAGGTCACGAATCCGGCAACCGGCGAGGTGATCGCCGAGATGCAGCTCTCGGGCGCGGAGGACGTGGACCGCGCCGTCGCGGCGGCGAAGCGAGCCTTCCCCGGCTGGGCGGGGACCACTCCCGGCGAGCGCGCGGCGGCGATCATCAGGCTGGCCGATCTGCTCGAGGAGCACGCCGAGGAGCTGGCGGACCTCGAGGCCGCCGACGCCGGCAAGCCGCGCGGTGCCTTCCTCGAGGACGAGATGCCCTTCCTGTGCGACAACCTGCGCTTCTTCGCCGGCGCCGGACGGGTGCTCGAGGGCAAGTCGGCCGGCGAGTACGTGGAGAACCGCACCTCGTTCATTCGCCGCGAGCCGGTCGGCGTGGTCGGCCAGATCGCGCCGTGGAACTACCCGCTGATGATGGCGATCTGGAAGATCGGCCCGGCGCTCGCCACGGGTTGCACGATCGTGCTGAAGCCGGCCGAGACGACGCCCGTCTCGACGCTGAAGCTCGCCGAGTACGCGGGCGAGTGCCTGCCGAACGGCGTGCTGAACGTCATCACGGGACACGGGCAACCGGCGGGTTCCTCGATCGTCACCCATCCGGATGTGGAGATGGTGTCCTTGACGGGCTCGCCCGAGACCGGCAAGTGGATCGCCCGCGCCGCGGCCGACTCGCTCAAGCGCGTGCATCTCGAGTTGGGCGGGAAGGCGCCGGTGGTCGTCTTCGACGACGTGGACCTCGAGGTTGCGATGGAGACGATCGCCGCCACTGCCCTCTACAACGCCGGTCAGGACTGCACGGCGTCCACGCGCGTGCTCGCCGCGGGCAAGGTCTACGACGACGTGGTGAACGGCCTCGCCGAGGAGTCAAAGGGCTACAGGATGGGCGACACGATGGATCCGGAGACCACGCTCGGGCCGCTCAACTCCTTGCGTCAGCGCGAGCGAGTGGAGGGCTTCCTCGAGCGGAAGCCGTCGGGCGCCGAGATCGTCACCGGCGGCAAGGAGCCGGACCGGCCCGGCTACTTCCTCGAGCCAACGGTCGTCGCGGGCCTCGAGCAGGACGACGAAATGATTCAGAACGAGATCTTCGGTCCGGTCATGACCGTGCAGCAGTTCGACGACGAGGCCAAGGCGATCGAGTGGGCGAACGGCACGCGCTACGGCCTCGCGTCGTCCGTCTGGACGCGCGACATCGGCCGAGCTCACCGGGTGGCAAACGCCCTGCGCTTCGGGACCGTCTGGATCAACGACCACATCACGATGGCGACCGAGATGCCCCACGGCGGGTACAAGCAGTCCGGCTACGGCAAGGACATGTCGATGTACGCGCTCGAGGACTACACCGAGATCAAGCACGTCATGGTTAATCTCGAGGGGTGAGGCCGGCCCGCTACCGCTTCCTCACCACCTGGCTGCTCGAGACTCCCTGCGAGTCGTGCTGGAGAGTTATCGAGGACACTCTCGCCTGGCCCGAGTGGTGGCGCGGCGTGGAGCGGGTGGAGGAGCGCAATGGGGGCGACGGCGCGCGCGTCGGCAGCCGCTACCTGGTGGAATGGCGCAGCAGGATCCCCTACTCGCTCGCGTTCGAGTTCACGGTCGAGCGAATCGAGCCAACCCGCTCTCATGGCGGGCGTGGCGCACGGCGAGCTCACCGGCAACGGCTGCTGGCGCCTGTTCGAGCACGACGGCGTGACCGCCGTGGTCTACGACTGGGAGGTCGAGACCACGAAGCGCTGGATGAACTTCGTTGGCCCGCTTGCCCGGCCCGTGTTCGAGTACAACCACGACGTGGTGATGCGCTGGGGCGGCGAGGGACTCGCCCGGCGGCTAGGGGTGCGACTGCTGGCGGCCGGCTGACGCCGAGCCCGCGGGCCGGCCTACGCCCTGCCCGCCGGCAGCGCGCGCAGGGCCTCGAGCTCCAGCCGCAGCTGCTCCACGAGCTCATGGCCCGGGATCTCCTCGGCGAGCATCTCGAGGCTGGCCTCGTAGTGAGCGATCTTCTCGCGGCTCGCGTCGTCGAGCCGACCGCTGCTGCCTCGCAGGCGGAGCTCACGGACCTTCGAGATCTTATCGGCTGCGAAGACGGCGGCGGCAGTCTCGCCTGCCCGCGCCACTTGGACGCGAAGCGCCGCCTTGCGGTCGGTGTCGGCCTCGATCGCGGGGTTCTCGGTGACCGCGGTGACGAGCAGGGCAACCCTCGCACCGAAGCGGTCCGCGATGTCCTGGGTCGTCGTGTCCGTGTTCTCGATCACGTCGTGGAGGGCGCCCGCCGCGATCACGTCGTCCGGGTAGCCGGCGTCGTACAGGATGGTGGCGACCTCGATCGGATGCATCACGAACGGCGCGTCGTCGGACTCGCGGCGCTGCCCGGCGTGGCGCGCCCGCGCGAACTCGAGCGCCGCTCCGGTGCGAGGGAGGCGATCGGCGAAGTCCGGGTATCTGTCCCGTGTTGCCAGAATCGAATCCATAGCGCTTCGCGGAATTCTCGGGCATGCAAGGTCCCGCGCCTAGTGCAAGCTTGTTACTCGCCTAAGAAACAGCCGTTACGGCTCTGCCAAGACTCTGTTACGAGCTTGCGATTTCCCCGGAAAACCGGCGGTTGCCGTCCGTCTGCCGGGTTAGATGTCCGCTCATGCACCCGTTGCTAATCCGCTTCCTGATCCCGGCCGTGATCGTCACCGGCGTGGTCCTCGCGCTCACCTCCACCGCCTCCGACGGACCCCACACGCAGCGCTCGGCCCGGGCGTCCGTGCGCCCCGAGGCGCCCGTCCATGCGAAGGCTCGCGCGTCGAAGCCGCCGCGCAGCCCGAACGCGATCCTCCTCGTGCTCGACGAGTTCCCGAGCGACTCGCTGCTCGACGCTCAGGGCCGCATCGATCCCGTGCGCTACCCGAACTTCGCGGCGCTCGCCGGAGACGGAACCTGGCTCAAGAACGCCTACTCCGTGTACGACTCGACCACGAAGGCCGTGCCCCTGATCCTCGACGGCATCCGCCCGCATCCGGGCACCTCCCCCGATCGTCGCGACCACCCGCAGTCGATCTTCGACATGTTCGCCCGGCAGGGCTATCGCCTTGTGACCTCTGAGGAGGCCACGGCCATGTGTCCGCCCACCCTGTGCAGCGGCGGCCACGAGCGGCGCCCGGCCATCCTGCCGAACCTCGGCCATGGCAGGCCGGAACGCCTCAAGCGCTTCATCCGCAGGATCCGCCCTGGCCGGCGCCCCACGTTCTGGATGAAGCACGTGCTCCTCCCGCACGGGCCCTATCTCTATCTCCCCTCCGGCGCGCGTGCCCGCGCCGGCTCGCGCGACCTACTGCCGGGCATGCTCACCGTGCCCGGCTTCCACGACGCCTTCCTCACCCGCCACAACGAGCAGCGCTACCTGCTCCAGCTCGGCTTCGTCGACCGCCTGCTCGGCCGGCTGCTGCGCCGCCTCCACAGGCTCGGCATGTACGACGACACGCTGATCGCGGTGACTGCGGACCACGGCATCGCCTTCCAGGTCGGGGTCGCGACGCGGCGCAGCGTGAGCGACTCGAACGTGGAGGAGCTCACGCCGGTGCCCCTGATCATCAAGGCGCCCGGCCAGCGGCGCGGGCGGGTGAGCCGCGCCTACGCCCGCACCCTCGACGTCACGCCGACGATCGCGGATGTGCTCGACTTCCGGCTCGGTTATCCGGCCGACGGCCGTTCGGCCTTCTCCCGCGCCGTGCGGCGGCGCCGCACGATCAGCCTGACGACGCGCGATTTCAGCGCTCGGGTTCGGATCTCAGGTCGGCGCTGGGAGGCGCGCCGGCGCGCGGTGGTCCGGCGCCGGCTGCGCCAGTTCGGCTCGGGCGACTGGGCGAGCCTCTATACGGGGATCGGCCCGAACCGGGCCCTGATCGGGCGCCGGCCCGACGGGCTCGAGCGCGCCTCGGCCGCCGGCGTCCGGGGAAGCATCGCGGGGGCGGGAGAGCTCGGGCACGTGCGCCGGGCGGCGGGCATCGTGCCGGCTCAGATCGCGGGGGACCTGAGGGGAGGCGAGGGGCGCGAGAAGCACGACCTGGCCGTGGCCGTGAACGGCAGGATCGAGGCCGTGGGGCGGTCCTTCTACCTGGCCGGCGACGGCACCGAGCACTACGCCCTCATGGTGCCCGAGGAGGCTCTGCACGAGGGCGGGAACCTGGTGGAGGTGTACGAGGTCACGCCCGGAGGAGCGCTGCGACTGCTGGTGCACTCGTAACACCCCGTTTAGATTGATGCCGTGCGCGCACGGGTCCTACCGCTGCTCGCCGCGGTGCTGGTCGCGGGCAGTTGCGGTGGCGACGACGACGGCCCACCGGCGCTCGCGATCGAGCACCCGCCGGTCATCATGGTCGTCTTCGACGAGTTCCCGGCCGATGCCCTGCTGCGCCCGGACGGGCGGATCGACGCGGAGCGCTTCCCGAACTTCGCCGCGCTGGCCCGAATGTCGACGTGGTTCCCGAACGCCCACACCGTCTACGACTCGACCTTCGGTTCGGTGCCCTCGATCCTGGACGCCCGCATGCCCCGGCCGCATACCGCCGCGGACGTGCGCAGTCATCAGCCGAGCATCTTCCACCTTATGGACGGGCTCGGCTACGACATCGTCAAGGTCGAGTCCGCCACCGCCGTCTGCCCGCCGCGGATCTGCATCGGTGCCCGCGCGCGGCGGCCGGGTGTGCTCGCCCGCCTGGCCGGCGGCGGCCGGCCGGCGCGGCTGCACCGCTGGATCGGCGCGATCCGCCCGCGCCCGCATCCCACGTTCTACTTCCATCACGCGCTGCTGCCGCACGAGCCCTGGATCTACCTGCCCTCCGGCCACCGCAGCCGGCCGACCGGCAAGGACCCGGTCGGGAGCATCAATCGCTGGGTCGGCTTCCACGATCCTCGCCTCACCGAGCACAATCACATGCGCCACCTGCTCCAGGTGGGCTACACGGACCACGAGCTGGGGCGGCTCCTCCGGCGCCTGCGGCGAACGGGGCTGCTCGAGCGCTCGCTGCTCGTGGTGACCGCCGACCACGGCTACTCGTTCGACGTCGGCGTGCTCAGCCGTCGCAAGGTCAGCGAGGCGAACGTCGAGGAGATCGCGCCCGTGCCCTATTTCGTCAAGGCACCCGGCCAGACGGAGGGCGCGGTCGACGCGAGCCTCGCTCGCACCGTCGACGTCGTCCCGACGATCGCCGACCTGCTGGACGTGCGCGTGCCCTGGCGCCACGACGGCCGCTCGGCCTTCTCGGAGGCCACGCGCAATCGCGATGAGCTCCGCCTTCCCACTCGGAGCTTCGACCGGGTGATCCGAATCGAGCGTGAGGAGCTCGAGCGCCGGCGGCGGCGAATCCGGCTCGCCCGGGCGCATACCTTCGGAACCGGCATCCAGAGCCAGCTCCTCTTCGGCGATCCCTGGGCGACCCTGTACCGGATCGGGCCGCATCGCGAGCTGCTCGATCGCCGCCTTGCCGACCTGCGGGTGAGCGGCCGCGGTGGGGCGTCGGCGAGCGTGGCGAACGCCGACCTGGTGCGTCACGTGAACCCGAGCGACGAGCTCCTGCCGACCCGGGTGGAGGGCACGCTCGGCCCCGGTCGGCCCGGCGCCTTGCGGGACCTGGCCGTGGCAGTGAACGGGCGCATCCGCGCGGTCGGGCGCAGCTTCCGCCTGCGCTTCCGGTCGGGCGAGTTCTTCTCGTTTGTCGTGCCGGAGGACTCGCTTCGGCCGGGACGCAACGAGGTGGAGGTGCTCCAGGTCGAGCCCGGAGGGGCCTTGGTCCCCCTGGCGCGCGTCGGATAGCCCGTCCCCTCTGGCATCTCGTCGGGCTCGCGCGGGGTTGCTCTCGGCGTGCCGGATTGGGGCGGGTAAGGAGTGTGGGTTCGAGGCCGGGGTGCAAACCCTCCCGTCATGCTGTCATCGGCGCGAGCGCGGGAGGTTTTGACCACTAGGCGGTGACAAGCTCCCGAGCTCGGACGCCGACGGCGGGGTTCGGGACGTTACGCAGGTGCGATCCCGGACGGGGCACCGCAGTGCCCGGACCGGGTGCCGGCGGACCCGACCGGCCCGGAGGCCAACGAGAACCGGGCGGTCCGGCCTAGTACTTGTACGCCGAGTTCGGCTCGGCGCTCCGGTCGCGCTGCACGCGTGCGGGATGGTGGCTCGTGTCGATGAAGGCACAGAAGTAGTGGCGGCGGTCGTCGCGGGCAATGCAGGTGCGGAAGTAGTCCTGGCGAAGGCGCACGGTGTTCGCGGTCTCGAGGTTGCGGATCAGCTCCTGGTCGCCGCTCCGCAGGACGAGCGCGCGAAAGGCCTCGGCATTGCGCTCCGTGTCCTCGGTCTCCGACACCACGGTGGGGCGTGCGGCGAGGCCGGCGGCCAGCACCCCCAGCACGCTGGCAAGCAGCAGCCCGGTGCCGATGCGGTCCGTGAGCACCTCGAGCTGCGCCTTGGGAGGGGCGCCCGGCTCGGCCACCGGCCGGCGCGACCACATCCGCCGCCCGAACCAGGGCGCCACGGCGCCGATCAGGAACAGGTTCCCGAAGGTGGCGAGCAGGATTGCCGGAATCAGATCCACGCCGGTGCCGATCGGCGGCAGCAGATGCAGGATCAATCCGTCCAGCAGGGTGATCGCGACGAACGAGGGCCACATCCAGGCTCCGCGCAGGCGCCAGCGGATCCGTGCCGGCCAGAAGCGCTCCTCGCTTCTCACCCACCTGAGAGTAGCCCTGCTTCGCCGGGTAGCCTTCTCTGGGTGGCTGATCTGTGGGTGGCACAGCTGGGGACGATCCCGTACCGCGAGGGGGTCGAGCTCCAGGAGCGCCTGCGCGAGCGCCGGCAGGGGGAGGAGATTCCCGACGTCCTGCTGGTGCTGGAGCATCCGCAGGTCTACACGAAGGGCAAGCGGACCACGCCGGCCGACCTGCCCATGGACGAGCACTGGTACCGCGCTCGGGGAATAGACGTCTGCGAGACAGATCGCGGCGGTCGGGTGACTTACCACGGCCCGGGCCAGCTCGTGGCCTACCCGATCATGGCGATCGAGCGGGTGGCCGACTTCGTGCACACGATGGAGGGCGCGATCGTCGCGGCGCTCGCCGACGAGGGGATCGAGGCGCGAGTGCGAGACACCCCCTTCACCGGCGTCTGGGCCGGCGACTCGAAGATCGCCTCGATCGGCGTCCGGGTGAACGGCGGCGTGACCACGCACGGCCTCGCCGTGAACGTGGACAACGACCTCCAGCCGTTCGAATGGATCGTCCCCTGCGGGATCGACCACGTGCGCATGACCTCGGTGTCACTCGAGACCGGCCGGGCCGGCTCGTTGCCCTGCTTCCGCAGGCACATGGCGCATCGCTTCGCCGAGGCGTTCGGGTACCGGCAGCGGCTGGTGTCCTTCCATCGTTTGACTCACCGGGAGCTCGCCCCGGCATGAGCACCCGCTCGCGAGCTAACCCCGGCGGCGCGCGCGTCCTCGAGATGGGCGAGGTCCGCCCGTTCCGCGACCGCAAGCCGGCCTGGTTCAAGCGGCCGGCACCGGGCGGCCCGCGCTACCGGGAGCTGCGCGGGATGATCGAGGGCGAGGGGCTCCACACGGTCTGCCAGGAGGCCGCCTGTCCGAACATCGGAGAGTGCTGGGAGCGCGGCACTGCCACCTTCATGATGCTCGGCGACACCTGCACGCGGCGCTGCGGCTTCTGCAACGTCAAGACGGGCAAGCCGACCCACAACGACGCGCTCGAGCCGCTCCGGGTGGCCCAGTCCGTGAAGAAGATGGGGCTCCGCCACGCGGTCATCACGAGCGTCGACCGCGACGACCTGCCCGATCTCGGCGCCTCCGCGTTCGTCGGCGTGATCCGCTCCATCCGGCGGCTTGCCCCGGGCTGCAAGGTCGAGGTGCTGACCCCGGACTTCCGTGGCGAGGAGATGCCACTCGCCCGCGTGATCGCGGAGCGACCGGACGTGTTCAACCACAACGTCGAGACCGTCCCGCGGCTCTACCCGATGGCCCGGCGCGGATCGAAGTTCCTGCGCTCCTGCCGCGTGCTCGCGAACGCGAAGGAGATGGGCGGGGACGAGGTCGTCACGAAGTCCGGCCTGATGACCGGTCTCGGGGAAACGAAGGAGGAGCTCCTCGAGGCTTTCGCGCTCCTGCGCGAGCACGGAGTGCAGGTGCTCACCGTGGGCCAGTACCTGCGCCCGACCCGGGACCATCTGCCGGTCGTGCGGTACTGGCACCCGGACGAATTCGCCGAGCTCGAGCGCGAGGCCTACAGGTTGGGCTTCGAGTCGGTGGCGGCCGGGCCGCTGGTGCGCTCGAGCTACCACGCCGAACAGACACTGGCGCAGGCCTCCGCTCAGTGAGGGCGGTGCGCCGCGGGCTGCTCGCCGGCGGTGTCGCGCTCCTCGTGGGAGGAGCGGCCCTGGTATTGGCGAGCAGAGCGCCGGAGGAGGCTCGTACCGACCGCTGGACGGCCCTCGCCCCAGCACCCCTCGAGCGCACCGAGGTGGCCGCCGCACGGATCGGCCGCTTCATCTACGTTGTGGGCGGCTTCGAGCGCGAGAGCGGCGAGTCGACCGGAGCCGTCGAGCGCTACGACATCCGCCGCAACCGCTGGCGGCGTGTGCGCTCGATGCCGCTGACGCTCGACCACGCCACGGCCGCGACGTATCGCGGGCGGCTCTACGTGCACGGCGGCTACACCGCCGGTCTCTCGCGGCCAACCGGCGCTCTTCTCGAGTACAACCCCGAGCGGAACCGCTGGCGGCGACTGCGTCCTGCCCCCACGCCGCGGGCGGCGCACGCGGTGGCGGTCATCGGGGACCGGCTTTACGCGGCCGGCGGCGCCAACGACTCGGGCTCGCTGAGCTCGCTCGAGATCTTCGACTTCAGCAGCCGCCGCTGGCTGCGCGGGCCGAGCTTCCCGGGCCCGGCGCGCAATCACACCACCGGCGTGGCATCCGGCGGACGCTTCTACGTGCTGGCCGGCCGGGACGCCGGCAACTACACCGCCGCCGAGCGCTACGACCCTCGCCGGCGCACGTGGGAGGGGCTACCCGACCTGCGCACGCCTCGCGGCGGGATCGCCTCGGCCCGTCTGCGCGACGGGCGGATCGTCGTCTTCGGCGGCGAGAACCTGACGCCCGGCGGAACGACGATCCGCGAGGTCGAGCTGCTCGACCCCCGCCGACAGCGCTGGGAGCGCCTGCCGGACATGCGGAGTCCGCGCCACGGCCTCGGCGGGGTCGCCATGGGCAACCGCGTGTATGCGATCGAGGGCGGCGTACAGCCCGGGTTCTCGTTTTCGAGCGCGATCGAGGCGCTGGACGTCCGCTAGGGGGCGAGTCGCTCCACGACAGTGCCGTCGGCGTGCACTGCGACGATGGTGGGCACGACCGCGACGCCGTACTTGCGCGCGAGCTCCAGGCGCTTCGAGACATCGACCAGCAGGGGGGACCGCCCCTCGAGCGCGAGTCGCTCCTGCCAGTCCCGGCACTCGGAACACAGCGGGTGCGTGAACTCCACGACGCCGCCCCCGAGGCCTGGTTCACCCGCGGAGCGCGCGCGTCAATGACGTCCAGGTCGACGTACGGGTGCGCCGTCCTACCTGTCATGGCATCCGCCATTATGGCTCGCGGGTCGCGTGTTTCCGCTGAAGGACGACATCCCCACCCGGCGCTTCCCGGTCCTCACGGTGGCGATCATCGCCGCCTGCGTGATCGTCTACTTCGTCTTCGAGCAGGGGCTCTGGAGCCTCGGCGACAAGGGCAACGAACGAGTGATCGAGTACGGGGCGATCCCGTACGAGATCTCACATCCGGGGGACGAGTGCGGCGTGGCCACGAACGGCCAGATCGTCTGCGAGGGCCAGCCGGGCGTTACCGGCCCGGCGCCCGATCAGCCGCCCTGGTGGGTCACCGTGTTCACCTCGATGTTCATGCACGGGAGCCTGCTTCACCTGGGCGGGAACATGCTCTTCCTTTGGATCTTCGGCAACAACATCGAGGACTCGATGAGCCGCTGGCGCTTCGCCGCCTTCTACCTCCTCGGCGGCGTCGCGGCCCTGCTTGCGCAGGTCCTGATGGACACCGGCTCCACGGTTCCGACCGTGGGCGCCAGCGGGGCCATCGCGGCCGTACTCGGTGGATACGCGATTCTCTATCCCCGCGCGCGCGTGATCACGCTGATCTTCATCATCATCATCTTCACGATCATCGAGCTGCCCGCCCTCGTAGTACTGGGTCTCTGGTTCCTGTTGCAGCTCCTTCCCGCCTTCAGCCAGCCGGTGGTGGAGGGCGGCGGCGGGGTTGCCTACTTCGCCCACATCGGCGGCTTCATCTTCGGCCTAGTCGTGATCAAGGCGTTCGCCAACCGCATTCACGAGGACTACGACTCGCAGCGCCGTATCCCGGTCTACTGATGGCGAGAACGGTGGCGCTCGTAGGGAGCCTCGCGCTGATTTGCCTGCTCGCCGCCTTGACGATCTCTGTGGCGGTGGATGATGGTGTGGACATTCTGGTGATCGTCTCTTTCATCGTTCTCGCGCTGCTCGGCTTCGGAGTGCTGGGCGCGCTGTCCTCGGCGCCGCCCGATGAGTAGGCGGGAACCGGCTCCCTTGCCGGGAAGCCACCGGCGCGTGCTGTCGGATGGGCGCAGGCGCCGAAGGCGACGCCGGCGGGCAGCCGCGGCCGTCATAGCCACGCTCCTTCTCGCTCCGGTCGCGGTGGCGGCGGCCGCCTACTTCTCGTTCGGGGTCGAGGACGGCTCCTCCGGAATATCCGCGGCGCCGCTGGCCGCCGGCGCGCCGCCTGCGCCTTCCGTCCCCCCGCAGGCCGCGGTGCCGGCGCCGGCCGTGCATTCGCCCGTCCCGGACGTACCGCTCGACGGCGTCGATGCCTTCCACGTCGACCTGCGCCGCCCGCCGCGCGCCGGGCTCGTGTTCGACGTCCGAACCGGCGAGGTCCTCTGGCGCCGCCGGCCGCTGCTCTCTGTCCCGATGGCCAGCCTCACGAAGATCATGACCGCCCTGCTGGTGGTCGACCGGACCCGGCCAAACGAGCCCGTCCGCATCACCCCGGCGGCGCTCCACTACACCGGCCAGGCCGTCGGGCTGCTTCCGCGCGGCAAGCGAGTCCGGCTCGAGACGCTGCTGAACGGGCTCCTTATCGTCTCCGGCAACGACGCTGCGATCGCCCTCGCCGTGCACGTATCCGGCAGCCAGCGACGTTTCGTGCGCGCCATGAACCGCCGCGCTCGCGCCTGGGGGCTCAGCTGCACCCATTTCGCCTCCGCGCACGGGCTCGAGAACGGCAACCGCTCCTGCGCGCGCGATCTCGCAGTGACGACGCGCCTGGCGATGTCGAAGCGCCGCATCAGGCGCATCGTCCGTCGGCGGCAGGTGGCCTTCCACTTCCCGATCAAAGGCGGGAAGCTCTTCCTGACCGGCCACAACCCTCTGATGCGCTTGGGCTACCGAGGCACGATCGGGCTCAAGACGGGCTATACGTCTGCCGCCGGACGCTGTTTCGTGGGTGTGGTCCGCCGCGACGGCCGAACGCTGGGCGTGGTGCTCCTGGGCTCCCGGGATCCCTCGAGGCAGGCGCCGAAGCTTCTCGACGCGGCGTTCGCGCAGTCCTGATATGGAGCCCGGTTTGTCGACCCGGCAGGAGTGGTCCCCCCGGCTGGGTTGGACTCGCTGACTGCGTTACGCCACGGCTCCGGGCGCGGCCCGGGGGCGACGGCTTTGGCGACCGCCTCCGGTCAGACTGAAATTCGGGGGCTGGCTACCCCAAGACCGTTGTTCGTCGCGGGCGCGCCGTCTAGGAGCGGGCGCCACCACCGCGATGCGGTGGCTGCCCATAGGACTAACGCGGCCTCGTGTTGCGCCGTTGCCGTCGTCGCTCCGGGCCGTCCCGGCAGCCGTGATGCCGTTGTTGCCATCAGCCGAGCGTTGCGATCTCCCAGCAGAAGCAGCTGAGCTCGCGTGTCACCGCGACCGCCACCTTGGTCTCGAGCTTGCCGCGCTCGGCGGCTAGGCGCCGCCAGCGGCGGTATAGGCGGCGCTGGGCTCGCCAGGCGATGTCGACCGCGCGTGGGTCGCAGCCCTGTTGGCGGCGGCGCAGCTTGTCGGAGATATAGGGGTGGTGGCGGTAATGCCAGGCCGCCTCGACCAGGAGCCGGCGGGCGTGCTTGGAGCCGGCCTTGGTGATCGAGCCCCGCCGCTGCTCCTCGCCGGTCGAGTCCTCCGAGGGCACGAGCCCCAGGAAGCTCCCGAGCTGCTTGGCCCGGAAGCGGTGGAAGTCGAGCACCTCGCAGCAGAGCCCGACCGCCGACGGCGTGTCGATGCCCCTGAGGCAGCGCAGGTTGCGCACCGTGCTCGCGAACGGCGAGGCGAGCGCCAACTCGAACAGCTCCGCCTCGAGGCGCTCGCGGCGGGCGAGCAGCACGTCGTGGGCGTGCATGTAGTCGGACAGCGTGAGCTGGGTCGCCCGGTCGGGGAAGCGCAGTCCCGAGAGCCAGTCGCGGTGGCGCCGGGTCCAGGCGCGGCCGGGGCCGTGGAAGTAGCGCTCGCGGCGCAGGCAGAGCTTCGAGATCCGGTGCCGGGCGCGCATCAAATCAACGCGCAGGTCCTCGCGGCAGCGGACCACGTCGCGCAGCTGCTCCTGCCACGGTTCGGGGACCAACACCAGCCGCAGCTCGCCGGCCCAGAGCAGCCGCGCGAGCCGCTCGGCGTCGCGACGGTCGGTCTTGATCCGGTCCTGGCGCCGGCGCAGGATGTGCCCGGGCGCGCAGACCCCGACGTCGAGGCCGCGCTCGCGCGCCCGGCGGGCAAGGCCATAGCCGGTCGGCCCCGCCTCGTAGACGGCCCGGAAGGGGCGCTCGAGCCCCTCAAGATAGGGAACGACCTCGTGCGGCCGGCCGCGGATCCTGCGATAACTGAGCTCGCCGGTGCCCTCGTCGAGCACCGCGGCTTGGGTCTCCCTGCCGTGGACGTCGAGGCCCACGCAACGCATACCGTTCGCCATGGTCGGCGCCTCCCAACGATGCGGTCACCCCGCAGGCCCAGCCCCCAGGCAGTCAAGCCCGCGACACACGCTGCCGCGGGGCGCCGACCGTTCTACCTCAGCCGGGCGCCGACTCCATAGGGTCTAGCCGGGCGGGCCGGCAGGCCCCGGCTACTCGGGCTCGAGCCGGATCGTCGTGTCGAGAATCTCGTCGCGCACCATCGACTCCATGACAGTCGAGTCGGCGTATTTCCGCCGATAGCCCGCACTGGCACGCTCGACCGAGTCGGGGTCGGTGGCGGCGACGGCCCGCACCGGGACCGCCTCGTCTTCGACGTGTAGAACCGCCTCCGGATTGGCCGTCACCTCGCGATACCAGCGACTGGTGCTTCCCCGCCACGAACGGATGTAGACCTCGCCGTTCTCCACCACCGCCCAGATCGTCGTGCGGTGGGCCGGCGCATCCTCGGCTCGGCGAGTCTCGATATCGACCTCGCGCGCGGCTTCGACGTGATCCGGCCAGTTCATTGCGACATGGAGCCAGCCGGACTCGAACCGGCGACCCCTTGCTTGCAAAGCAAGTGCTCTCCCAACTGAGCTATGGCCCCGTGACAGCCAATGGTAGGGCCTCCGGCGAGGAGGCGGCCGGGCCTAATCGAAGTCGAAATCGCGCGGCGGCTTCTGCTCGAACCACAGCCGATCATGCTCGGGAGTCTCCTCCAGGAAGTCCGGGGTGTCCTCGAGCACGTCGCCGGCCTGCTCCGGCTCCTCCTCGAGATCCGCATCGTCCTCGGCTCTATCCGACTCCCGCTCAAACCGGTGCGATCCCTCCAGCGGACGGTCCGCGTCCCGATCCGGGTGGAAGTCGAATCGGTCGGGCTCTGACTCCTCGGTCACCTCCGGCTCCTCCGGCCCCTCCGGCTCCGGCTGCGGCTCAACCGGCTCAACCGGCTCGACCGGTTCGATCGCCTCCACAGGTTCGACCGGCTCGGCGCCTTGGGGCTCGGCGGACGCCGCCTCGTCGTCGAACGACTCCAGCGCACCGCCGCGGGCCTCGGCCCCCCGCGAGGGCGCCTCGCCGTCGAACGGAGCGGGGTCAGGCTCGGCCACCTGCTCCGGGGCCGGCTCGAGGACAGCCTCCGGCGCCTCCGCCGGCGGCTCCCCGTTGCCCGAGGCTTCCGTCTCCTCGCGTGGCGGCTCGACCTCGCGCCGTACCGGCCCGAGCGCCTCCTCCTCCTGGCGTCGGAGCTCTTCCTCCGGCGCGCCGTGCTTGCGCTTGAGGTCGAGATGCTCCCTGATGGCATCATCGAGCACGCCCATCGCGCGGAACCTTATCGAGGCGGGCTGGACGGGTTGCTACGGCGCCGGCGGTCGTCGGGAAGGAACCAAGGACTCCCGCGAATCGAGAGGTCGGGCGTCGAGTGCGCCGCTACCATGGGTGCGCCCACGGGGCTATAGCTCAGCTGGGAGAGCGCCTGGATCGCACCCAGGAGGTCGCCGGTTCGAGTCCGGCTAGCTCCATGTCGAGAGAAGCCCTTTACATGCCGGCTTCTGTCGTTCCACGGATCGCCGTATATCGCGAGTGATCGCGCTCCATTTCAGTCACTAATGCCTGGAATCGCGGCGTCAGCCGTGGATTGCCTTGGATTCAGGCCGTTTCGGGCTCGCTTGCACGCCGGCCGGGAGCTATAAGCCACCGGACCGATGCCTGCCGACATGCGCCGCACCCTCACCGATCTGGCCGACCTCATCGAGCGGCGCGCCGACGCGCTCGCCGACCAGGCCGTCCAGGAGAAGCAGCCGTGGGTGCGACGGCTCGGCCCGGGACCGGCCGACCCAGCCCCCGGCAACATCAGGTCCACACCCTTGCCGCCTACCGCGACCGGTACTACATCACCAGGAGCGACCCACTCGGTCCGGCACCAGCGAGCCAGGGTCAGCGTCTCGACCACCGGCGAGCGAGCATCGCTGCCCGCCGAGCCCAAACCACGACAAGCCGGAGCGTCACGCGCCGGCCGGGGCGGGACCAGCAGATCGACACCGGCCGCTGCCTGAGCCGATAACGCCGGGCACCAGCGACGCGCGTCAGCGCTCGACCGCTGGTCCGTGCGATGTGGCACGATTTCGCGGGTGACCAGCAGACCCGCCGCGGCGAAGCACCTGCGCGACCTCGCGTGGCTGCGCCGCGTTCGCGACCGGATCGACCGGGAGTACGCGCAGCCGCTGGACGTCGAGGCGCTCGCCCGCG
>DATDLN010000067.1:0-53407 GCA_036519295.1 Thermoleophilaceae bacterium | reverse complement strand
TGCTCCAGTAAGTGGCCGGGCGGCGCGTGAACGCCCCCGGCCGTGGTCCACCAGGAAGTACCCCTGATGAACGTAGACGAGCCTACCCCGCCCGTGATCGGCTACGCGGCCAAGTCCGACCGCGACGAGCACGACTCGATCGGCACGCAGATAGCCAAGATCAAGGCCGACGTACACCGCGAGAAGCGGGACCTCACCGCGCCGATCTACCACGAGGACGCCCGCTCCAGCTGCAGGGGCGACCGCGGCCCGGAGTTGGAGGCCGCGATGGGCCACGCCATCGCGCTGGCCAACGAGCACGGGTCGGCGCTGCTGTGGGTCCGGCACAGCTCCCGCTTGGCGCGCGGCTCGGGACGCAAGGGCGAGGCGCGCTCGATCCTCGAGGTGTTGACATACCTCCTGCGCCACCGCGTCACCGTGCGGTCGGTCGAGGACAACGAGTTCACCACCAACGAGATGCTGTGGGGCTTCGCCGCCAAGCAGGCGAACAAGTACGCAGCCGATCTCTCCGTCTGGGTCCGGGAAGGCAAGGAGCAGCAGTGGGAGCGCGGCGAGTGGCTCGGCGGACCGATCCCCGACGGCTATCTCGGCGTCAAGGTGCGCGCGGGGACGACCCGCGGAAGACGCGTGTTGAGCTGCGGCTCGACCCCGAGCGCGAGCCGGTCACGTGCCGCCTGTGGGCGCTCGCCCGCGACGGGCACGCCCCGGCCCCGCTGGCGCGCATCCTCAACTCAGCGGGGCTGCGCACGCGGGCCGGTCGCGCCTGGACGCGCCGCCGCGTGCAGGACACGCTCGAGAACGCCGTCTACGCCGGGCCTCCGCGCTCAGGCGTGGCAGCACGCCTGCCACGTCCGACCGAAACACGTCCCCGCGCCATTCTTCCCTTGCGCCCATGGATCGCGTCCCCCGAGGCAACAAAATACGGTCGGCAATGCGGCTCGCCCATCCCTCGCCCGGGGCGACTCGCCTCCGGTCGCCGCCTGGTGCTCTGCTTGAGCACGGCGAACTGCAAGCGTTCGGTTAGTCGGGGAACGGCTCGCCGCGGAGCGGGTCGCCGTCGAGGGCGCGGGTCTCGTTGTCGCGGAACCGCGGCTCGTAGTGGGCGAAGAACAACTTGCCCACGAGCTCCCGCCGGCTGCGAACGCCGGTCTTCTCGAAGATGTTCTTTAGGTGCTGCTGAACGGTGTGGGGGGAGACGAACAGGCGCTCGGCAATCTGCGCGGTCGAGTCGCCCCGAAGGACCAGTTTGGTCACCTCTTGCTCGCGCTCGGTGAGCCCGTATGCCGACATCAGAAGCGGCGTGATTCGGGCCGGGTGCGCGGGCTCGACGATCACGGCCGCTCGCCGCGAACCCGAGGCGACGAGCGAGGTGCCTTGAAGGACGACCCAGATCCCCGAGCGTGAGAGCACACGGGCGACCGCGACCTCGCCCGGATCGTCGTGGCTCTGTGCCGTTCGCAGTGCGCGGCCTGCCACCGCATGGACGGCCGACGGCAACCGGCCCTCATCGAAGTCTCCGTCGGGAAGATCGGAGAGCCAGCGCTCGACCTGGGGTGTTGTCGACTCGACTTCCCCCTTCTCGGAGAGGACGACGAGCCCGGGCGAGTCTGGCCACTCCGGGTCCCGGGCCTCGCCGACCAGCAGCCCCGTGCGCGCTCCGGTCGCAAGGTCGGGTCCGATCGCCTCTAGAAAGCGCTTCTCCTCGCTGTCGAACATCGGGTCTCCTGGCGCCCGATAGAGACCGACGGCGCCCCAGACCGCGCCGCCCGTCCGCAGCGCGGCGATCATCTCCTGGTCGCCGCCCATCGCCATGTTCATGTGCCAGGCAGGGCTCGAGGAAGGATCGCCTCCGGTCGCCTCGTGCAGCGTCGAGATGCCGGACTCCGAGCGCACCACGTCGGAGATCTGGTTGACGTCGTCGCCGTAGTACTCGTGGCGCAACATCTTGGACGGGTACTCCGGCAGCCCGTCGTGGTAGTGGCTCGTGATCAGAAACGACGCCGGATCGAGCGTGTACCAGCAGGGCTTGTCGTAGTGGGGGAGGGCCGCCTCGAGGACGTCGGTGCACTCCCGCCAGAACGTCACCAGGTCATGGCCCCGCGCGGAGAGCTCCGCGATCCGCTCGGCGGCGCGCTCATTCGTGTACGAGCCCATAAGCCGATGCTACGCCCGCTCGGCGGCGTGCGAAATACCAGCTTTCTGGTATAGGCAGGCGACCTCGCGAGGTCTACCTTCGCTCCCGATGAAACAGGGAGCGCGTACGCCAGAGGAGCTCGAAACGCTGCTCGAGGACGCGTTCGTGATCCGCGACCGCGATGCGCTGGCGGAGCTGTTCGAGGACGGTGCGGTGCTCGTCGCGGATCACGGAGGCCGGGAAGCGCGCGGTGGAGACGAGATCGCACGATGGGCGCGCGAGATGTGGGCGCGCGACCGCACCTATCTTGCCGATCCGCGCCGAGTTCTGCAGGCGCGCGATACGGGGCTGGTGCTCACGAGGCATGGCATCAACGTCGTGCGCCGCGGAACCGACGGCGCCTGGCGCTATGCGATCGCGCTCCTGTCTCGCGACGACGCCACTACCGAGGAGGACCGATGACGCAGGAGACCGGTCAGATGCAGACGATGGAGCCGCTGGCGATCCGCGAGGACGAGGGCGAGGCGCGCTGGTGGTTCGGCGCGCTGGCGGAGATCAAGGCCACCGCCGCCGACACGGGCGGACAGATGACGATCGTCGAGGTCACCGAACACCCCGGCGCCGAGGCGCCGCTGCACGTCCATCACCGCGACGACGAGGGCTTCTGGATTCTCGAGGGCGAGGTCACCTTCGAGGTCGGCGATCAGACCATCGAGGCAAGCGCGGGCGACTACGTCTTCGGGCCGCGCGATATCCCCCACCGCTTCAAGGTCGGCGATCGGGGCTGCCGGATGCTCTTCATCCTGGTCCCGGGCGGCATCGAGGACCTCATTAGGGCGACCAGCGTGCCCGCCCCGAGCCGCACGCTCCCGCCGCCACCCGACGAGGAGCCGACCGCGGAGGAGCTCGAGGGCCTGAAGGCGGTTATCAAGGCACACGGCTACGAGCTGCTCGTCTAGGACGCGATCTGCATTCGCGGCGGTCCCGCCTGCGAGTCGAGGAAGCGATCGGAATCGCGCGCGCCTTGCTGCTGCTGACGGCGAACACCGCCGCTCGTCCGCTCGTCCGAATGGCGCGCTGTTAGTCGAAGACCCAGCGGGTGGGTGATCCGGTGAAGTCGTCGTGGGCGATGGCGAAGGCCCAGCGCGGCCGGACCCGAATCGTCGCGTGCGCCGCCAGGAACTCGACCGTTATGCCGCCGTACTTGGCGTTCATCAGATCGGCCACGCCCGTGATCGCCTCCCGGCCTTGCGCGACATCCGCGCTGCCCTCGATGACCACCGGCTCGTTGGGGTCCTCGGTGGTGACCACGCAGCGGGGGTCCGCGGCGAGGTTGCGCGCCTTGCGCGACCGGCGGCCGCTGCTGAACCAGAGCACCTCTCCGTCCCACACGCCCCAGACCGGCATCGAGTGCGGGCGGCCGTCGGGCCACAGGCTCGTGACCCAGTAGTTTCGCGACGCGGTCAACCGTTCCTCCGCCCATGACCAAGGCAACAGGCCGCTGCCCTCGTCGGGCCCCTGGATGCCGTAGTCCGGCATGTGGGGGCGGCTCGCACGCGGGGCCGGCATGACGGCATTCTGCTCCACTTCCGACCGCCGGCGACGAGCGGCAGGTCCGCCACCGGGGGGCGGGCTTTGAGCGACGCCGGCCGGCTTCGCCCCCAACTCGGTGACACGGGGTCCCGCGAGCCGCGGGCCGGACGCCCCGTTTCATGTCCACGCTTTCCTCGATTCCCATAGCTTACGTTCCGATCCGGAACATAACAGTTGACCAATACAATGGCCGTGTGAAGCGTGCCCCGAACCTCTCGGCCCAGGAAACGCGGGTGGGTCGTCCGCGCGACCGGCAGATCGATGCCGCCGTGCTCGACGCGACGCTCGCCGCACTCGACAGGTCCGGCTACGGCCGCCTCACGTTGGAAGACATCGCGCGGCGCGCGAGCACCACGAAGCCGGCGATCTACCGTCGCTGGCCCAGCCGCCAGGAGCTGGTACTCGCCGCGCTGGGGCAGCGCCTCGGCGAGGCGCGGGCGCCCGACACCGGCTGCACCTTGTGCGATCTCGACGAGTCCCTCAAGGTGTTCGTGGCCGCGTTCCGGCGCATGCCCCCCGGCGTGCTCGGTCCTCTGTTCGCCGACTGCGCCGGCGACCGCGAACTGCGGGCCGCCTTCATGAGCACGCTGTTCGAGCCGCCGCGCACGGCCGTCAGGGAGACCCTCGACCGGGCCCACGCGCGAGGCGACCTGCGCGACGACATCGATCTCGACCTGATCCTCGATCTGATCGGCTCGTTGGTCCACTACCGCGCTCTGTTTGGTCACGCGCCGACGAGCGATGTCGAGATCGAGCGCGCGGTCGAGGCGCTGCTCCAGGGCATCGCCACCGACTATCCGAGGCTGCTCGAGCACAGCCGCCGCCTGAGCGGCGATCCCAAGCTGCATCACCTCCACGCCTGACGGCAGCCGGCCGGCGGCCCCTAGCGCCCAACGGCGGAGTCTCGGCCGCGGGCGAGAGGGGCCCCTGGTTGTCGGCGGCCGCTCTCATCAACCTTGGCCGGGCCGCAGCCGCCCCGGTGCAGCCAGCCGGCGCGGGCAGGGGGTCTCTGCGCGCGCTCTCGGGTCGGGGCGGAGGGTCAGCGCGACGAGCGCGGTGGCAGCGATGCCGGCCGCGATGGCCAGCACGGCGGCGCTGAGCCCGTCCGCGGTGGCGACCCGGAGCGCCTCGCCGGTGAGCCGGTCGGTGCCAGGGTTTGCCACCAGCACGAGCAGGGCGAGGCCGACGGCCGCGCCGACCGAGGTGCTGGTGGAGACGATGCCCGAGGCGACGCCCTGCTCGCCGTCGGCTACCCCGGTCCCCGCGGCGATGAACATCGCGGTGAAGACGACGCCGTCCCCGATGCTGACCAGGATGAGGCCGGGGATCAGCGCGGCGTAAGAGCCGTGCGGCGACATCGCGAGGCCGAGGCCCAGCGCGCCGAGCGCGCCGACGGCCAGCGCGGCGACCAGGGTGGACCTCAGACCACAACGCGTCACCAGCCGACCTGCGAGCGCCGAGCCGGCGACCACGAACGCGGTGGGGAGCAGGAACCCGACGCCAGCCTCCAGGGCGTCGTAGCCGTGCACGTCCTGAAAGTAGAGCGTCAGGAAGTAGAGCACCGAGCCGAACGTCGCCCAGAACAGAAACGCGATCGCGGTCGCGGTGGCGAGGTTGCGGTTGGCGAGCAGCCGCGGCGGCACGAGCGGGTCGCGACTGCGCCGCTCGATGACCGCGAAAGCCACCACCAGCAGCAGGCCCGCTACCACGCTGGCGAGGATGCCGGGGGATCCCCAGCCCAACCTCGGCCCCTGGACGAGGGCAAAAATGAGCAGGGTGACGCCGAGCGTGGCGCTGACGGCGCCGGGCAGGTCGAACCGGCGGCCCTTCTCTCGCTCGCGGTCGGCGGGAATCAGCGCAAACGCGAGCACCAGCGTCAGCCCCGCGAGCGGCACGTTGACGAAGAACACAGCCTCCCAGCCGAACGCCTGCGTGAGCACGCCGCCGAGGAGCACGCCGATCACGAGACCGGCCGCGCCGGCGCCGCCCCAGACCGCCAGTGCGCGGTTGCGCTCCCGGCCCTCGGGGAACGTGGTGTTGACCAGCGCCAAGGTGGCCGGAAAGACAAGCGCTCCGCCGAGACCCTGCACCGCGCGGGCGGCGAGCAGGACCTCCGGCGCGGGCGCGAGCCCACCGGCGAGCGAGCCGCCGGCGTAGAGCACGAGGCCCGACACGAACACGCGCCGCGGACCGAGCAGGTCCGCCGCGCGGCCACCGAGCAGCAGGAAACCGGCGGACGCCACCGCATAGGCGCTGATCACCGACTGCAGCGTCTGCGCCGAATAGCCCAGCTCGCCCCCGATCTCGGGCAGCGCCACCACCACGATGTACTGATCGAGCGAGACGATCAGCATCGCGAACGCCAACAGCCCCAGCGTCGCACCCTGGCGGCTCCCCCCGAGCCGATCGCGAGGGGAAGGTGCTGCGGTAGGTGACACGGGTGGGCCTCCTTGCGATGCCGGATGGGGAGAATACGATTCGATACGAAACATAACGTATCGTTGAACGGTCGTGCTGACCAAGGTGCTCGCCCTACCCGCAGCTGATGGGCTACAACGGCGTCGTCAGCTACCTGCCCCAAGCGAGCCGCCGTGGTCGTGTTTCGCCATCCAGGGGCTCAAGGGCAAGCCGTCGGTGGCCGACGCCTCGGCGATCTACAACCGCATCGGAGCGCTGTTGGCCGCCGAGCGTCCCCGTCTGCCCGCGCCCCCCTTTTAGCGCCGAGCTCGGAAGGCGGTGGGGGCAGGTCTGTCCGGAGACAGCCGGGATCAACGCGCAGGGGGACACGGCGCGATTCCGGCAGTTGGACCTCTGGATGAAACTCGCGGCGACCATTCATTCAGGGACGAGGGACGCGCCGCCTGACCCGTGGCACCGGTCGTGGGGGATCAGCTCATAGTGCATCGTCCGGTAGCGCATCAGTCGATGCGTCAAGGGCACCAGCACCGCCTGGAGCACACGATGACGCTGGGCGAGGGCCTTCGCGGCCAGCTTGGCGTCGCCCGTGCCGAGCAGCTGGGCTCGGGCGGGCTCTGCCGCGCTGGTCGGCCGGCCGGCAAGCGTCGAGGGCGCGACCTGGACGTTGGGGTTGTGGCGCAGCCGCTTCGTCTTCCACGCCTTGTGCCACGAGCGGAAGAAGGCGCGCTCGCCATCGAACGCGATGCTCACCGGCGTCCCGATCGCACTGCCGGAGTCCGACGGCTTCCAGGGCTTTCGCTTCATCGGCGAACATCCGCCAGCGAACGAGCCTCCCCGCCTTCAACGTGAACACGAACGTGAACAGGCCTTCCACATCGACACCACTGAGCCTTCCCCGAGCGCGCTGACGCACGGTGGTGAGCACGTGGTCCCCGACGTCGCGCGTGCACAGGCGCTCGACGCGAAAATCGTCCCACGCTTCCTCCCATGCATCGATGGCCTCGATGAAGCCTCGACGACCATGGAACGTCTCGGCATCCGGCATCTCGGCGGTCTGGGTCACCACGAGGTCGGGATCGGCCAACTCCGCGACCCGCCTCATGTCGCCTCGGTAGTAGGCGTCGAAAGCCGCCTGCACCGCCTCGAGGTTCTGTCGCGACATCGCTACCGGCTCCCGCCGCCCGGCGTCACCAGGCACCGCCTCTGCATGACGTGATCGGGGTCTCCCAGCTGGACGAGTTGCTTCACGGCTGCCCCTCCGATCCGGGGAACGAACGGAGCCGGTTGACAGTCTGGAGCCGGTCCCAGGAGCCGCCAATGCGGCTTCCCCGCCAATCGACGTTCGGCTAGCCGTACGGCTCGCCGCCCTGCGGCCCACGCTTCGCGCCGCCTACGCCCAGGAAAGACCCGGCGATTCCGTTAGCCGCCCATCTCGGCCATCGCAGCTCTGCCGCGCTCGGCGATCTCCTCCGGCGTGAGGTCCTCGACGTGCGTCGCGATTCCCCACGAGTGGCCGAACGGGTCCTGGACGCTGCCGAACCGGTCGCCCCAGAACTGGTCCGCCACCTCCATCAGCACCGTGGCGCCCGCATCGACCGCGTGCTTCACGACGGCGTCCACGTCCTCGACGTACAGGAAGACCGATACGCTCGTGCCGCCGAGCTCTTTCGGTGGCTTGGTCGACGCCTGCGGGAATGGGTCGGAGAGCATCACCACCGAGTCGCCGATCTCGAGCTCCGCGTGACCGATCGCGCCGCCTGGTGCCTCCATCCGACCGCGCTCCTTCGCACCGAACGCCCTCTTGTAGTAGTCGATCGCTCGGGCGGCATCCTCGACGGCGAGGTATGGCATCACAGTGTGGTAGCCCTCCGGTATCGGCTTTGCCGCCATGACTCTCCTCCTTGGATGCGGCCGGGTTAGAAAGCGACACCGATGCTACTCCGGCCATGGCCGCGGATTTGGCGGCGGACGAGCTGGCTCCGCGATACTCGTAATGACGTCGCGCGACCGGGTGAGACTGGTCGAGGCTGCCTACGATGCGTTCGCCCGCAGAGGGGTCGAGGCGTTCGTCCGCTAGGCGGACGCCACGGTGATCCTGTCCAGATGACGCTGACGGCCGCGCTCAGGCACCTACGGCGCGCTCGGATCCTAACCCGTGAGGGCGAGCGTCCTGTTCACCGCTGAAACCGTGGCAGTCGCCCGTGCCAAGTGGGTGGGACACTTTTCACTTTTTCACGTTTCACTCTTCACGCTTATTCGTCTCCGTAACCCTCGAACGGCTCCGTCAGCAGTCGGGCCCTGTGAGGCCCGTACTCGAAGATGTGAACAATGCGAATGGTGGAATCGGTACGCTCGACTCGGGTCTCGACCAGCGTGAGATCCCCGGCGTCGCCGAGCCCGAGTTGGTTGAGTCGCTCGGCCTCGGCCCGGCAGACATCGCCCGGGGTGGGGCGGCTCGCCGGATAAGCATCCTCATGATGTCGAATCAGCGCCTGCCAGTGTTCGTCTCCCGCCCGCTCCACGGCTTCCCGGACTTGCTCCCTGGTGTAGGCCATGTCAGCCCGCTGGCCGGAAACCAGCGTCTGACTCGCCACTGCGGCCGCGCGAGTGGTGCACCACCACCTGGGCCTCCCTAATACCTGGGACACCCGTGCCCATCGGGGAGATGTTGTTAATTCCTGAGCTGAGCGTGAGTGCGGTCATGTCCCTCCCGCTTTGGTCGTCTCGCGGCATGGTCCCACGCCGGGAGTCCCACACCAAATCCACGCCGGTCCCCACGCACGGGCTGCGCCGGGGCGCCAGGACTCCGCAGTGCTCGAGGCCCCGCCCCCGCTGCTTGCCGCTCGAGCACCTGGCAGCGCGAGCCCGGACAGCCGAAATGGCGGATGCCCGCCCCGGAGGAAGAGAAGCCTGGCTCGCTTGACCCCACCTCTTCGCTACGAGACACTGAGCCCAACCGGCGACCAGGGGCGCCGACCGGGCGGCTTCTCCCGAGACGAGCGAGGGGAGGAGGACCCCATGAGGTTCAAGGGCACTTTGGCAGTGGCCGGAGTTCTCACCGTGGGTGGCGCCGGTGCGGCGCTCGCGTCGCACGTGACGCAGGTCGATCCCGCAACGGTGCCGACCGGGTTCCTGGCCGCGCACAACAAGGTTGAGGGGATTCGTGTCTCCTCGATCGCACGAGCGGTCGACGATGGCAGGGCGGACGTCTTCATCCAGCACGCCCGCCTGGCGCCAAACGAGGCGACGGGCTGGCACACCCATCCGGGTCCGGTCCTAGTCGAGGTCGTGCGCGGCTCGGTCACATACGAGGACGCCCAGCACGGCGAGTGCCGGCGGCTGACCTACGACGCGGGCGAGGGCTTCTTCGACCGCGGATTCGGCCACGTCCACCGCGCCGTCGCCGGCCCAGAGGGAGCCGACTTCTACCCCGTCTACGTGCTCCCACCCGGTTCAGAGACCCACATCGTGCCTCAAACCGCGCCTGAGGAGTGCACGTCCGCGCCCGATGCGGACGACGACGGCGACGACGACGCGGACGACGACGGCGACGAGAGCGACGGCGACGACGATTGACGGCCTCCCTGCTCAGGGTCAAGTCTCGCCCACGTCGCGGAGCTCGAACATCCGGATCGCCGCGAGTAACGCGAGCACCGCCGACGTGCCCACCGGCGCACTCGTTGGGCGTCAGCGCAGAAGACTGGGTCCGTCCCGCGGTTCGCGGTAGATCCGCTCGGTTGCCGGCCCCGGGGCGCCTCTATGCTGGTACGGCCGGTCGAGATGAGCCGCGCTCCTGTCCTCTACGTTCTCAAGCGCTTTCCCAGGCTGAGCGAGACGTTCGTGCTCCGAGAGCTGCTGGAGCTCGAAGCGCAGGGGGAGCGGATCCTGATCGACGCCCTACTCCCGCCGGAAGACGGCCCAGCGCACGCCGAGCTTGCGGACCTCCGCGCGCCCGTCCGCTATCTCCCTCGGCGGCCCCGCTTACGCCGGCCGCGCGTGGCGTGGGCCCACCTGCGCGTGGGGCTTCGCTCGCCGCTGGTCTGGGCTCGGCTGGCCGCCCGCGCGCGCCGCCGCGGGATCTGGCGCCGCTTCGTACAGGCGGGGCTGACCGCGGACAGGGCACGTCGGGAGGGCGCCCGCCACCTGCACGCCCACTTCGCCACGGCGGCGGCCGACGTCGCCCGCGACGCTGCAGCCCTGGCGCGCGTGCCCTTCACGGTCACCGCACATGCCAAGGACATCTTTCACGCCGACCATGCGCCGCAGCTCGCCCGCCGTCTCGAGGGCGTTGCCGCCGTAGTGACCGTCTCCGAGCACAACGCCGAGCACCTCCGGGGCGTGCTGAACGGCGTGCCGGTCCACCACATTCCCAACGGGGTATCCCCGGCGTCCCCCGGCCCCGGTGCTCAGGGCGGGCCGCTCCTGTTCGTGGGTCGGCTCGTCGCCAAGAAGGGCGTCGACGTCCTGATCGACGCCTGCGCGCTGCTGCGCGGGGAGTTACCCGAGCTGGACGTCGAGATCGTGGGCGGCGGACCGCTCGCGGAAGAGCTTGCACGCCGGGCGCGGCGTGCGGGCATCGCGGACCGAATCCACTTCCTTGGGCCGCAGCCCGCGGAAGTGGTCGACGCTGCCTTCCGGCGCTGCTCACTGGTGGCACTACCTTCCCGCATCGACGAGCACGGCGATCGCGACGGGATGCCGACGGTACTGATCGAGGCGCTCGCTCGGGGCGTCCCGGTGGTGGCCACTGACCTCGTCGGGATACCCGAGGTGGTACGGCACGGTGAGACCGGCCTTCTCGTCCCGCCCGACGACCCACCGGCACTTGCCGCCGCGATCACGCAGCTGGTCCGCGACCCGGCGCTCGCCCGCGGGCTCGCCGCCGGGGGCCGCGCTCTGGTCGCGGAACGCTTCAATCCTGACCGGAGCGCGCGGCTGCTGCGCGCGCTGTTCGAGGAGTCCGGGCGGTGAGTGACCACGTGCTTCCCGATGATCCCGATATCCCGGCCCTCCGAGCGCTGGCCGCCGAGGGGTTCGGACCGGTGCTGACTCGGGCGGGCGTGTCCGATGACTTGGAGACGGTGCGCCTGCTGAGGCACCAGCCCGGCCGCTGCACGTTCGAGGTCACGTGCGGGGGGAGGCGAATGGCGCTCAAGGCGTACTCGCCGGCCCGCGCGACGGCCCTCGATCTCTGCGAATGGCTGGAGGGCGAGGGCCTGGCAAGCGGACGGGCGCCCACGGTCCCGCCGATCATCGGCCGCTCTCGGTCCCTGGGCTTGCTGGTGATGGCCTGGCTCGAGGGCGCCAGCGGGCGCGACCTGATCGAGAGCGGGCAGGCCACCCGTGCGGGAGAGGTAGCCGCCGCGTGGCTGCGAGCAGAGTCGGGCCTCGAGGTGGAGTTGGGACGCCGCTATGGACCCGATGCGGCACTGCAGGAGGTGGCGCGGTGGGCGCGAAAGATCGGCCGCGTGGACTCGGAGCTCGGCGCCGAGGCCTCCGCAGTGCTGGCCGGCCTGCGTGCAGCTCCGCCTCCTCATGGATACGAAGGAGTGCGCCACGGAGACTTCTCGCCGGAACACGTGCTCGACCTCGGCGACGGGCCGGGCGTGATCGACTGGGACAGCTTTCGCCGGGGCCCGATCGAGCTCGACGCGGCGAGATTCCTCGCGGGGCTGTCATGGCTCTCGGGCGAGAGCTCGGGTCGGGTCGAGGGCCCCTCGGAGGCAGCAGCCGCGCTGCGCGCGAGTCTGGACGGGCTCCTCGACGAGCGCGCTCTCGCCTGGTATCGGGCCGCGGTCGACGTTCGACTCGCGAAGAAGCTCTGCCGCGAGACGCCACGCCCCCCGCGCTGGCGGGCGCGTGCACGATCGCTGCTCGCCGAGGCGAGGCGGGCGATTGGGGAGGCTTGAATCCGTTCGTGTTCATCGTGGGCTGTCTCAGGTCGGGCACGACCCTGCTTCGCCGGATGGCCGACGCTCATCCGCAGCTCGCGGTGATCCACGAGACGCAGTGGCTGCCGCGCTGGTACGAGAGGCGGATCGGGATCACACCCGAGGGCACGGTGAGCCCGGAGCTGATCGATCGGTTGCTCGAGTTTCCGAGGTTCCTGGAGCTCCGGATCGAGCGCGACGACCTGGAGCGCCTCCTCGACTCCGGGGGGCCGGTCTCGTACTCGAGCTTCGTGCGCGGCGTCTTCGACCTGTACGGCAAGGCCCAGGGCAAGCGGCTCGTCGGAGAGAAGAGCCCGGGCTATGTGCGCTATCTCCCGACTCTTCACGGGCTCTGGCCGGATGCCCGCTTCGTCCACATCGTTCGCGACGGGCGGGATGTCTGTCAGTCGGTCGTGAGCTGGAGAAAGGCCGATCGCAACCCTGGGAGGTTCACGATGTGGACGGAGGATCGCGCCACGACCTCGGCGCTGTGGTGGGAGTGGCACGTACGACTCGGTCGGGAGGAAGGAAGCCTCCTTGGCGCCGATCGCTACTACGAGCTCCGCCACGAGTCGCTGGTGGACGATCCTGCCCAGGAGTGCGCGCGGCTCTGCAGCTTCCTCGGGCTGCCGTACGACGAGGCGATGGTGCGCTACCAGGAGCATCGAGCCGATGGGAGCTGGGGCCGGTCGGCCAAGGGCCGCTGGCTTCCCCCGACACCCGCGCTGCGCGACTGGCGGTCGCAGATGCCGGCAGGCGTCGTCGAGCGAGTCGAGGCGGCGGCCGGGGAACTGCTAGGCGAGCTCGGCTATACGCGCGCGTTCCCCCGACCGACCCCAGCGGCGGTCGAGCACGCGGAGCGGCTCCGCTGGAGGTTCGCCGAGGAGGCCCGGGCCCGAGGGGCCCGCGTGCCGCGGCGCTGGGAGGAGGCGGGCTGAACCCGTACCTGTTCATCGTCGGCTGCGCCCGCTCCGGAACCACGCTGCTGGGGCGGATGGTTGACGCCCACCACCAGATCGGAGTGGCTCCCTCCATTCACTGGATCGCCGGCTACTTCCGGCGCCGAGACGTCCGTCGGCCCGATGATCCCGTCACGGCCGAGCTCGCTCTCGGGCTGGCGGACGACCGCCGGCTCGCCCGCTTCGGCATCAGCCCCGACGAGGTTCAGGCGCTTGTGCCCGACGGGGAGCGAGTGGCGTACCGCCGCTTCCTGGCCGCGTTCCTGGAGCTCTACGCGCGGAAGCGAGACAAGCCACGGGTCGGGAACAAGACGGCGCCGTTCGTGCGGCGCATCCGCGCACTGCACGACGCCTGGCCCGAGGCCAGGTTCGTCCACCTGATCCGCGACGGACGCGACGTGTACCTGTCGGCCCTGGGCTGGCCGAGCGCCGAGCGGAGCCTCGGCCGCTACCCGACCTGGCGTGAGGACCCGGCCTCCACCGCCGCCTTCTGGTGGGAGCGCAAGGTGCGGGCCGGCCGCGAGGGCGGACGCGCACTCCAGCCCCGCCTCTATCGGGAAGTCCGCTACGAAGCACTCGTGAGCGAGCCAGCGCGCGAGTGCGTCGCGCTCTGCGGCTTCCTGGGACTGCCGTTCGACGAAGCCATGGTGCGCCTCGACGCACCGCGGACGAGCGGCGACGCGGACCTCGACCAGGCGCACCCGTGGCTGCCGATCACCCCCGGCCTGCGTGACTGGCGGACGCAGATGCCCGGCGAGGAGGTCGAGCGCTTCGAGGCGGTCGCGGGGGATCTGCTCGAGGAGCTCGGTTATCGGCGCGCGTTCCCGGAACCGGGCCGAAAAGTGCAGCGGCAGGCCGCCAGGGTGCGCGAGCTGCTCTCGAGCAAGCCGTGAACGAGCTGGGTGCGATCAACCCGTACTTCTTCGTCGTCGGCTGCCCCCGCTCGGGCACCACTCTGCTTCGGCGCATGCTCGACGCGCATCCTCGGCTCGCGATGATGCCCCGGGAGACTCACTTCATTCCCCGGATCTACGAGCGACGCGCGGGGCTGACGGCCGGCGGCGAGGTCACTCCCGCGCTCGTCGACGAGCTGCTGGCCGACCGCCACTTCGCGCGGCTCGGCATTGCCCGGGAGGCGCTCGAGCAGCTGCTCACGCCCGAGGAGCCGACTCCGTACGCCCGCTTCGTCAGCGGGATCTTCGATTTGCAGGGCCGGGCGCGAGAGAGGGAGCTCGTGGGCGACAAAACGCCCGGCTATGTGAGACACCTGCCTACTCTGCACATCCTCTGGCCAGAGACGAGGTTCCTCCACCTGATCCGCGACGGCCGGGACGTGTGCCTCTCGCTGCTCTCGTGGAGGAAGGGCCCCCGGCTGGCCGGCCGCTTCTCGAGCTGGGCGGAGGACCCGGTCTCCACCGCGGCGCTCTGGTGGGAGTGGCACGTGCGCCTCGGTCGCGAGGACGGGTGGTCGCTCGGCCCTGCGCGCTACCGCGAGTTGCGCTACGAGTCGCTCGTCTCGAACCCGGGGCGCGAGTGCTTGGCCCTCTGCCACTTCCTTGGGGTGTCATACGACGACGCAATGCTGCGCTTCCACCGCGGCCGTGAGCGCGCCGAGCCGGGACGCAGCGCCAAGGGCGCCTGGCGGCCGGTGACCGCCGGTCTGAGGGACTGGCGTACTCAGATGCCCGTGGGGGACACCGAGCGTTTCGAGGCGGCGGCCGGGGCGCTGCTCGAGGAGCTCGGCTACGAGCGCGCCCTCCCCAGCCCCAGTCCGGCGGCGACCACACGAGCCGCGGGTCTGAGGGAACGGTTCGCGCGGGAGCTCGCCGCGCGTGAGCAGACCGTGCCGGAGGTCTTCGCCCGCTGAACCCATTCGTGTTCATCTGCGGCTGCCCGCGCTCGGGTACGACCCTGCTGGGGCGGCTCGCCGACGCCCACCCGGAGTTGGCCGTGGTGCACGAGAGCCGCTTCATCGCCGATTGGTACGAGAAGCGGGTCGGATTGACGCCACACGGGGAGGTCACGCCGACTCTGGTCAGCGAGCTCGCGCGGTACCCCCGTTACACCCGGCTCGGGCTCGGCCGCGACGTACTGCAGCGCCTGCTCACGGCCGACCGGCCGGTCTCATACGACCGCTTTGTCAGCGGCATCTTCGATCTCTACGGCGAGGCGGTGGGCAAGCGCATCGTCGGCGACAAGACGCCGCGCTACGTGCGGAGCCTTCCCACCCTGCACGCGCTGTGGCCGGAGGCGAGGTTCGTCCACATCATTCGCGACGGGCGGGACGTCTGCCTCTCGGTCTTGAACTGGGGCAAGGGGCCCACGGGACGCTTTAGCGCCTGGGCGGAGGACCCCGTGTCGGTAGTCGCGCTCTGGTGGAGGTGGCACGTGCTCCTCGGGCGCCAGGACGGAGGGGCGCTGGGCGGTCGCCTCTATCACGAGCTGCGCTACGAATCGATCGTGTCGGCCGCCGAGCGTGAGTGCGCGGCGCTCTGCGAGTTTCTGGGGCTGGCCTACGACGAAGCCATGCTTCGCTTCCACGAGGGCAGGGAGCGCGGTGAGCCGCGACTGGACGCCAAGAAGGCGTGGCGGCCGGTTACGTCGGGGCTCAGGAACTGGCGGGAACAGATGCCGGCGGCCGACGTGGAGCGCTTCGAGGCAGCGGCGGGCGATGTGCTCGCGGAACTCGGCTATGCGAGGAGCGTCGAGCGCCCGTCAGCGAAAGCGCGGGAGCGCGCGGCCAAGCTCAAGGAGTCCTTTACGCGCGACGTGCGGGCGCGCCCGCGGCGGCTGCCCGAGCGCTGGTAGCCCTCAACCGAGGTTGAGGCGACCCCGAACCAGCCGCTGCCAGCGCGAGAGGCGGGAGCTTGGTTCTTCAGACCCCCGCGATCGGTACGCCCGCGGGAGCCGCCCCCGGTCGAGCGGCCTCGGAGCGAGCTCTCGCTCGGCGACCATCTGGCGGAACGGGCCGTCCACGGCAAGCAGGCGAGCGGGCTCGCCGTCGTCCACCAGCCTCCCGTCCTCCAGCACGACCACCCGATCGGCGCCGCGGGCGAGCCGCGGGGAGTGCGTGATGACGATCGTGGTGCGGCCGGACATCAGCGCCTCGAGCCCCCTGAGCGCCTCCGACTCGCTCACTGCATCGAGCCCGCTGGTCGGCTCGTCGAGCAGCAGCACGGGCGGATCGCGAAGCAGCGTGCGGGCGATCGCGATGCGCTGACGCTGTCCGCCCGACAGCGCCACCCCCCGGGGGCCAAGCGGAGTTTCGTACCCCCCCGGCAGCGCCTGGATGAAGTCGTGTGCGGCGGCGGCTCGGGCGGCGTCGACAACCTTCTCTTGCGCCGCGTCCAGGCCGTAGGCGATGTTCTCGGCAACCGTCCCCGTGAACAAAATGGTCTCCTGGAGCACGAGCCCGAACTGCTCCCGAAGCCAGGCCACCGCGCAGTCGCGCGCGTCTCGCCCGTCGATCAGGACCCGGCCCGACGTCGGGTCATAGAAACGCGCCATCAGGGCGGCGAGCGTGGACTTGCCGGCCCCGGAGCGCCCCACGAGCGCGACCTTCTGCCCCGCCGGCACCGTGAGAGACACCTCCGTCAGCGCGGGCCGCCCCGGCTCGTAGTCGAAGCTCACGTCCTGAAGCTCGAGCTCGCCGGTCGCCCGGTCACCACGGTAGGCGCCCGGGCGGTCCTTCACGACTTCCTCCGCGCCGAGCACCTCCGCGATGCTCTCGGCACGAGTCAGGCTGCGGGACGCCTTGGCGGCGTTACGGGCAATCGACCGCAGCGGACGGTCGGTGCGACGGGCGTAGGTGTACATCACGATCAGCTCGCCGGCCGTGATCGCGCCCGCCGCCACCCGCAGCACGCCCACGACGACCACCAGGGCGAGCGCCACCGCACCGAGGGTGTCCAGGATGCCGGAGAAGCGCCCCTCGATGCGGCTCGCCTCTCGGGCGAGTTCCATGATCTCCTCGCTTTTTGCCTCGAGGCGCTCCTCCTCGTAGCGCTCGGCCCCGAAGGCCTTGACGGTGCGCATCGAGGAGATGGACTCGTCGGAGAGTGAAGCGAGCTCCTTGAAGGCCGCCCGCTGACGCTGTGCGACGCGCCTGACCTTGGGCCTGAAGCGGATCGCCGTGAGGGCCAGGGCGGGCGCAGCCGCGAACGCGGTCAGCGCGAGCAGCGGATCGATCAGCAGGCTCACGATGAGCATGCCGGCGAGCAGCATCCCGGCCTGCGCGAGGCCGCCCAGGGAGTCCGAGAAGAGGGACCCGACGGCGTTCACATCGCCGGTCACCCGCGTCACCAGGTCGCCGGTGTGATGGCGCTCGTGGTAGGCGAGCGAGAGCCGCTGCAGGCGCGCGTAGGTGTCCACTCGCAGCCGGTGGACGATGCGCTCCGCCGCGTCCTCGAGCTTGTCTTCGGCGAGGTGGCTCCCGAGCGCGTTCACCAGAGCAATCACCAGGACGCCTCCGGCGAGCGCGAGAAGCAGCCGCCAGTCTGCTGCGGTCAGGTCGAAGCCGCCCGAGACGTGGTCGCCGATCACCTGGTCGACCGCGAGCGCGAGCGGAAACGGCCGGGCCAGGTAGGCGGCCACGACGGCAACCGTCGCGATCGCGGCGAGGCCGAGAGCGGACCGCTCGGCGGCCATATATGGCCTCAGCATCGCGAAGACGCCGCCGCGCACCCGTTCGGCGCGGGGCCGGGAGGTTCGTCTTCCGGCTGGGTGCGACGGCGACATGAGCAGCCTTGGGTACTACACCTAGCCCACGCGCCTCGCGGCCGTCGGCTTCTTCTTCGAGCCTGCCCCGGCGGGGGTGCGCCGCCATGCCCCGCGCGGGCGGGGGGCGCGGCGGCGCGAGGCGCGCTTGTGAAGCAGGACCTCGTCGAGGAGGTCGGGGATGCGGTCGAGACCCCCCATGTCGATGCGGGTGGCGGCGGGGCGGATCGCGGCCGGGCCCGCGGCGAGCCACTCGGTCAACGTGGCTGGGCTGAGGCGACTGGGGTGCAGCAGCTCCAGCAGGCCTAGGTCTCGCATCCGCTCGGCGCGAATGAGCTGCTCGCGCCGGGTTCTGATTCGCGGCACCACGAGAGCCCGCTTGCGGAGGGACAGAATCTCACAGGTCGTGTTGTAGCCGGCCATCGCGACCACGCTGTCCGCCTGGCGGATGAGGCCGCCGGGCTCCTCGACGAACTCGAGCAGCCCCAGCCGCCTGCGGTCTTGCGCCAGGCGGCGCAGGTCGCGTACCTGCCGGTGGGACATGAACGGTCCGGCGACGATCGCGCCGCTCGCGTCCTCCGGGAAGTCGACGCCGGAAAACGCTTTGGCTAGCCGGTAGCCGTCCTCGCCGCCCCCGACCAGGCAGAGCCAGAGCCGACCCGGGGGCAGCTCCATCCTGCGAAGCGCCTCAGCGTCGGCGAGCCGCGCCCGCCTTCTCGACGCGTGACGGTCGAGGTATCCCGTGTAGCGCGCCTTGACCGCAACGTCGTGGGAGAAGTGGTACTCAGCGACCGGGTCGTAGACGCGCCGATCGCCATAGATCCAGACGCTGTCGTAGAGGTCCCGGACTACTGCGTCGCAGTCCATCGCTCGCCACTCGCGACGGGCGGTCGCCGGCACGTCGAGTACGTCGCGGAGGCCGAGCACCAAACGCGCGCGCCCTCCCGCCCTCAGGGAGTTCAGGCTGGGTTCGAGCTCCCTCCCCAGGCCGAGCGGCACCTTGTCGACGATCAGCGCGTCCGGACCGAACGACTCGAGCGCGGCGCGGATCGTTCGGGATCGCAGGCCGATCAGACTCTCGGCAGGGAGGTCCAGCGAGCGCGGGGCATAACGGCCGTTGCTCCGCTTGCGGAGCGCCGGGAGGGCCACACAGTCGACTCCCGGCGGCATCGGGAAGGCGGTGGCCTCGCGCGCGCCCGCGATGAGTAGCACCGGGCGCGATCCGCTGCGCGCAAGAACCTCGGCTATGGCAAGGTTGCGGCGCATGTGGCCGAGGCCGAGAGCGTCGTGGGAGTACAGCGCAACGCGCTCCCGGCGCGCCGTCGCCTTCCTGCCAGTTCTAGGCACGGCGGAGTCCTCCTTCCGCCTACGGGGGGTGCCCGGATAATAAGTTGTAAACGGGCACCGTGTTCTGCGCGAGCACTTCGCCTGACTTTTCGGCACGAAGCCCGTTCATAGACGTGGCTCAAGCTTGCGGCTAAGGTCGCCTCGACCCGGAGGCACGAATGAGGATCCTGTACCTCAGCCCCGACCTCGGTGTTCCAGTCCTCGGGCGCAAGGGCGCGTCCGTGCACGTGCGAGGTTTGGTGGGCGCTTTCACTCGCGCCGGCCACCGGGTCGTGCTCGCGGCCCCGCTCCTCAACAAGTCGCCGTGGGAGGAGCCGGCCGAGCTGGCGGCGCAGCTCCTCCACCTGCCCCTCGGTGCCGAGGCCACCGAAATCGTGCTCGCCGTCAAGGCCTTCGAGGAGACCGTGGGCGCCGAGAGCTCGCTCCCCGGCGAGCTGCGCCGCATCCTCCACGACCAGCAGTCAGCCGTCGCGTTGAAGCGCCGGTTCGAGCACCATCCGCCTGACTTCATCTACGAGCGAGCGTCGCTCTACGCGACGGCGGGCGTGAAACTGGCCCGAGAGCTGGGAGTGCCCCTGCTCCTCGAGCTGAACGCCCCGCTGGCGGAGGAGCAGGCGACCTACAGGGCGACCGGGCTCGGTGACCTCGCGGCCCGTGCCGAGCGCTGGGCGCTTACCCGGGCCGACGCGGTGCTCGCGGTCTCGGCGGCGCTCCGAGAGTATGCGACGTCGCTCGGGGTGGATCCGGCGCGCGTGCACGTCATGCCGAACGGCGTGGATCCGGTGGAGTTCCAACCCGGGCCTCCAGACCGAAGCGTCCGAGCGCGCTGGGATCTCGGCGACGGGCCGGTCCTTGGGTACGTGGGCGGCCTGCGGCCCTGGCACGGGGTCGGCGCGCTGCCCGCGCTCCTCGAGCGCCTGGTCGAGCGCTTCGAGGGCCTGCGCCTCGTGGTCGCGGGAGACGGCCCGCTGCGCCTCGAGCTCGAGCGCGCAATCGCTCGCACCGGTCTGGCGCGCACGGCGGTCTTCACCGGATCGATTCCCCACGAGCAAGTCCCCGCGCTCATCCGCTCGTTCGACCTGGCCCTCGCCCCATACGATCGGTTCGAGCGGCCCTTCTACTTCTCGCCACTCAAGCTCTTCGAGTACATGGCCTGTGGAGTTCCGGTGGTGGCCGCGGACCTGGGCCAGATAGCCGAGATCGTCGACGGCGACAGCGGTCTCGTCTACCCCGCCGGGGATCTCGAAGGGCTGACCGCCGCCTGCGAGGTGCTCCTCGGCGACCCCGCACTGCGACGGCGCCAGGGCGAGGCCGCCGCTGAGAAGGTGCGCAGCCGCCATACCTGGGATCACAACGCCGCGCGCGTGACCGACCTGGCGCGGTCGCTGCTGGGGCCGCCGCATGGCCCGAGTAAGGCTCCCGGCTGATGCCCGTCCGCGTGGAGGATCCGTTTGGCGTCGCGGCCGATGGCGCGATGCCATCGCTCGCCGCGGCGCTCGATCCCGGCGAGGCCGAGCGCCAGCTCCAGCGGCGACTGCCGCGCCTGACGGGGGAGGACGGATCGCTGCGCCTCGAGGCGATCCGGGTTCGCCGCTACAAGCCGGCGCGCCGCTGCATGATCGAGTACGACGTTGCGGTTGAGCGGCCGGATGCGCAACCCGAGCCCGCGACGGTGATCGGGAAGGTGAGGGTGCACCGGTTCGGGAAGTCGGGGTTCCGGGTGCTCGATTCCGTGTGGAACGCCGGGTTCCAGGCTGACAATGGCGACGGGATCTCGGTGCCTGAGCCTCTCGGGACGGTATCGACGTTCCGCATGTGGATCCAGCGCAAGGTGCCCGGCGTGCCCGCGACCGAGCTGCTTGCGGGCCAAGGCGGCGAGCGGCTCGGCAGCCGGATCGCCGAAGCTGCCCACAAGCTCCACCGGGCAGGCGTCCCGGCCGAGCGCCGCCACACAATGGCCGATGAGCTCCGCATTCTCGATGAGCGCCTCTCGAGCCTCGCATCCGGCAAGCCGGCCCTCGCGGAGAGAATCGATCGGCTTCTGGACGCCTGCCGCCGCCTGGGCGAGGCGGCAGCGACGGGCGCCCGATGCGGCATCCACCGCGACTTCTACGCCGACCAGGTGATCGTCCACGGATCGCGGCTCTATCTGCTGGATTTCGACCTGTACTGCGAGGGCCACCCGGCTCTGGACATCGGGAACTTCGTGGGGCACGTGACAGAGCTCAGTTTGCGCACCCTCGGCGACCCGGCGGCACTTGCGGCGGTCGAGGCGGCGATCGAAGAGCGCTTCGTGGAGCTGTCCGGCCCCGCGGCGCGCAGCGCGGTGCGAGCCTACGCGATCCTGACGCTCGCACGGCACGTCCAACTGAGCACGCTCTTCGCCGAGCGTCGGCCGTACACGAGCGCCCTCTTGGAGCTGTGCGAGGAGCGCCTCGGGATCACGGGCCGTGCTCGAGCCCGGAGTTGAGTCGTGTCGCACGGCGGGTGCTAGCGTATCGCCCGGCTCACCCGTCGAATGGAATCTGTGGTTTCGTGAAGCGACTCTGGCTCGTCCTGGCCGCCTCGTGCACAGTGGCCCTCGGTGTTGCGGCCGCACCGGCGCAGGCCCAGGTGGCGGACCGCTCCGCGGTGACCCCGTGGATCGAACTCGAGCTGGATGCGATCGCCTCGCATAGGACGAACCCCCCGCGGGCTTCGCGGGCACTCGCGCACGTCAGCGTCGCGATGTACCTGGCGGCGCTCGCCGGCGGGCAAGGCCGGGACGACGCCGTGGCCGGAGCGGCCTCGACGGTGCTGGCCCACTTCTATCCCGACGAGGCAGCCCGCATCGACGCGCTCGCGGATTGGCTTGCCGACGTGAAAAGCCGGGCCTTTGCCGGTGGGCGGCTGGTCGGACGCCTGCTGATTGCCCGCGCGGAGTCAGACCGGTCGGACGCCGTCTGGACGGGAACCGTCCCTCAGACACCCGGTCACTGGGAACCCACTCCTCCCGGCTTCGTGTACCCCCCGCTCGAGCCGCTCGCCGGAGCATGGCGGACGTGGAACCTGCGCGCCGGGTCACAGTTTCGCCCCGATCCGCCGCCCGCCTACGGCAGCCGCGCCTTCCTCGACGAGGTTCACGAGGTCTACACGGTCTCGCAGGCGCTGACAGCCGACCAGAAGAGGATCGCCGACGACTGGGCGGACGGACCAGGAACGGTGACGCCACCGGGCCACTGGAACCGCATCGCGCTCGATCACGCGCGCCTCGCCGGTTGGTCGACCCTCCGCGAGAGCCAGCTGTTCTCGGCGCTCAACACCGCCCAGGCCGACGCGTTCATCGCCTGCTGGGACGCCAAGCACACCTACTGGACGCAGCGTCCGGTTACCGCGATCCGCCGGCTGATTCCCGGTGCCTCCTCCTGGCTGTCGTACATCGGGACTCCGCCCTTCCCCAGCTACGTCTCGGGCCATTCGAGCACCTCGGGCGCGGCCTCGACGGTGCTGGCCGCGTTCTTCCCGAACAAGGCCGACGAACTCGAGGCTATGGCCGAGGAGGCGGCGGTCTCGCGTCTATACGGCGGCATCCACTTCCGGAGCGACAATGAAGCGGGGCTCGACCTCGGCCGGCGAGTGGGCACCGTCGCCCTCGAGGCCTACCGCGTGGCGCGCGCCGGCTGAACGCGGCTAGTCCTCGCCGTCCTTGTCCTTGATGTCCTCGGCCACCCGGTCCTTGAACGGCTTCAGCTTCTCGTAGACGTCTTCCGGTGGCAGTGCCTCCTGGGGCTCGGACTCGCCGACGAGCCAGGGAGCCGCGTCGACGGCGGTACGCCAGGCCGCTTCCTCGGCATCGGTGTCCGCATCGCTCTCGGGAGCGGACGCGGGCTCGACCTTGTCGAGGTAGACGTTCTGGTACTGGCCTCGCTGCGACTCGTGGTACTCGATCCGCGCCCGGCTCCCCTCGAGCTCCTGGGCGCGGCTCCCGATCGACTCGCGGAACGTCGTGTACTCGTTCCCATCCGAGTCCCGCACGACGTAGCGCACGTTGCCGCCGCGAGTGTCGAACGTGCGTACCTCGTCGATCGTCACCACGGCGTGCATTACCCGGTTCAGATACCCGCCAGGCGGCCCGGGTAAGACAGAATCGTGGCTGCCTCCCGGGAGCCTGTCGTCGGCGGGCTCCTTGCCACGGAGGGCCTTCCGGCGGAGCTCGCGGACCAGACGCAGAGGAGCTTCCGGACGAGCTGGGCAAGCGCCTGCCAGACGCGGAATGGCGGGTCGAGATCAGCCGGCGCCCGCCTACGCCGCGGGCCACGAATGGAGCCGAGCTCGTGCGGACGGTCCACCGATGGCGCCTTCGGGAGGGGTGGGAGCTCGCCATCTGCCTCACCGACCTTCCCCCGCACACGCGGCGGCGACACGTCGCCGCGTACGCAAGCCCGACGCATCGGGTGGGTCTCGTGTCTGTGCCCGCCCTGGGTGCCGCCCGGGTGGAGCGGCGGGTTCGCGACGCGGTCCTGCGGCTGGTCGAGGGGCTGGCCGCCGGCCGGCCCGAGGAGCTTGCGTCCTCCCTTGGGTACGCCCAAGTGAAGGACCGCGGGGCCGTGCGTTTCGTGACGGCGGCCGTCTGGGGAAACCTGCGGCTTCTGGCCGGCATGGTGCGGGCGAACGACCCGGCTCGGGTGGTCGTCCGGCTGTCGCGCGCGCTGACCACCGCCCTCGGCACCGCCGCCGTCGCGCTCGCAAACATCAGCGTCTGGCAGCTCTCGGACGGCATGACATGGCCCCGCCTCGTCGCCGTGACAGTGACTTCCGCCGGCGCAACGGTCCTTGCGCTGATCCTGGCGCACGGGCTATGGGAGCGCGGCGACCCGCACGCGGCGCGCGAGCAGATCGTCCTGTTCAACGTGGTCACCGTTGTCACCCTGGTCCTCGGGGTGCTGGCGCTCTCAGGGGCGCTCTTCGCCATCAACGCCGCGGCGGGGGGCGCGTTGATTCGGCCCGGCGTCCTCGAGCAGCAACTCGGTCACGGCGTTGACCTCGGCGACTACCTGCGGCTCGCCTGGCTCGTGGGCTCGCTGGCCACGATCGGGGGAGCGCTCGGCTCGTTCGTGGAGAGCGACTTCGCGGTCCGCGAGGCGACCTATCGCTACCAGCCGGACGAAGGCGATGAGCTCGCTTAGGAGTCAGCAGTTCGCCGCCCCCGTTTGGAGGACGGCGCCCGGCGGGTGGGCCAACAGGGTTGAGCGGTGCCCGAGCTTCAGAACCAGCCACCTGATCCGGCCGGTCGGTTCTGCGTCCAAACCGTGGCGACCGCAGACCTCGCCCACGACACCACGCAGCGCGATTGCGCGCGCGTTCGGCGCTCAGCGCTCCCGAGCGTAACCGGTTGAAATCTCGTCCCCGGAGATAGACGAGTTTGGGCAACGCGAGTAGCGTCCGGTGCGTGCCGGACTCAGCAGTCGAGGTCGATGCAGCCGGACGAACCCTCCGCGTCTCCAGTCCGGAGCGTGTGATCTTCCCGCCGACCGACGGAACCGCTCCGATCACGAAGCTTCAGGTGGTCGAGTACTACCTCGCGGTGGCCCCCGGAATCATGCGCGCCCTCCGAGATCGGCCCACGACCCTCGAGCGCTGGCCCAAGGGCGTGCACCCGGGCATGGTCCTGGCCACACGTGAGCGGCCCAACAGCGGCGATGCCTTCTACCAGAAGCGCATCCCGCGCGGCGCGCCGGACTATGTAGAGACGGCGCGCATCCAGTTCCCCTCCGGGCGATTCGCCGACGAGATCTGCCCGACGGAGGTCGCCGTCGTGGGATGGGCCGCCCAGATGGGGACGATCACCTTCCACCCGTGGCCCGTGCGACGAGACGACGTAGATCATCCCGACGAGCTGCGCATCGACCTCGATCCCCAGCCGGGCACGGACTTCGCAGACGCCGTGAGCTTGGCCGCGACGGCCCGCGAGCTGCTGGACGAGCTCGGCTACTTCGGCTTCCCCAAGACCTCCGGTGGGCGCGGCGTCCACATCTACGTGCGGATCGAGCCGCGCTGGACGTTCACCGACGTCCGCCACGCCGCGATCGCCTTCGGCCGCGAGCTCGAACGGCGACGACCGGGCGAGGTGACGACGAAGTGGTGGAAGGAGGAGCGCGGCGAGAAAGTGTTCGTCGATTACAACCAGAACGCCCGCGACCGCACGATCGCCTCGGCCTACAGCGTGCGGCCAAAGCCCGGTGCGCCGGTGTCGGCGCCGGTGACCTGGGACGACCTCACCGAGGTCGAGCCGGAGGACTTTACCGTCGCGACGATGCCGGCACGCTTCGACCGGGTCGGCGATCTGCACGAGAAGATCGACGACGTCGCGCATTCGCTGGAGCCGCTCCTCGAGCTCTACGAAAAGCAGGGCGGTGCCGACATGCCCTACCCGCCCGACTACCCGAAGATGCCGGGCGAGCCCAAGCGCGTCCAGCCGAGTCGGGACCGCGATCGCAAGTAGGGCCGGTCGACCTGACCCGACCAATCGATTGCCTCCGCGCCCACCAATGAGAACATGAGGGCCGCCGAGAGGAGGACGGCGTGCAAGCCTTGCTGGCCCAGCTGAGCTGCCGGATCGGGGATGTCGAGGGGAACACCGCACGTGCCGTCAACGCGATCCGCTCGCACCCGGAGGTGGACATATCGGAAGACGCACCTCTTCGGCAGCGAGGCCGAGGCCGGATTCACGGAGGGCGAGGAGCTCCTGATCGTCGATCTCGCCGGGCGCCGCGTCGCGCCGCTGATCTGCTTCGCTCCGACCGGTGAGACGTTGGTCGAGGCAAGCCAGGACAGGGAGGAGCTCTTGGTCGTCCCGATCGCCGAGCTCGGCGGGTTCGACGAGCAGACGGACTACCCGAAGCTCGTGCGGCCGCCTCGTCCGGTCAAGATGCCCGAGGGAGAGGCGGCCGCTCTCACTTCGCCCGCAGCCACACCGACCACGGCCTCACGCTCTCGATCGTAAGCAGGTCGTCTGCCTACGGGTCCTCGGCCAGGCGGGCGCGGATCGCCGCCTCGCCGTCCGCGTCGACGACGAGCAGGGAGTTCTCGCCGTCGCCCTCGCCTATGGGGCCGCCGAGCACGACCACGCCCTCCTCGACGAGGGCGTCCATGAAGACCGCATGGGCGTCCCAACCGGCCTGCTCTCGCCGAGGCTTGGAGTGGTCCCAGGCCGGACCCTTTGCCTGTTCGACCAGGTAGCTGTCGGCCATGGCCGCCAGTCTAGGAGCACCCCGCGCGGGTGCGATGATTGGCCCCTCATCGACTCGGATCTCCTGATCGCCCTGCTTGACGGGCATGTCGAGGTCGCCCGCCGCGCCGGCTCGCAGTTCCACGCCGTCCTCCTCCCGCGCATGCGCGACGACGCAAAAGCCGGAGGGCCGATCCGCGCCGTCCTGCGAGGACACGAGCGCGACCAGGTCGCCGAGTGGGACGCCTTCCGCCTCCTGGCAGGGGTGCACCGGATCGTGCTCTCCGGGCAGGCCCCGAACCTGGAGAGGCACTATCCGTCCACGGGCGGCGACGGCGACGCCGAGGCGGCCTGGCCGACGGTGCGCGAGCTGATCGCCGGCGGGCGAGCGGAGGTCGTCGACGCCCTTGCCCATCCGCTGCAGACGAACGCGCCCACGCGCGCCAAGGCGCTCGTCGGAGCCCTCTGCCTCATCGCCGAACGGACCGGGCTGCCGCTGCGGTTGCTCGAGCTCCGCGCGAGCGCCGGTCTCAACCTGCGTCTCGACCGGTTCCGCTACGAACAGGACGGCATCGCGCTCGGCCCCGAGGACTCGCCCGTGCGGTTCGCGCACTTCCTGACCGGAGGACGCCCGCCGCTCGCAACGGGGTTCCACGTCGGCGAGCGGGCCGGCTGCGACCTCAACCCGATCGACGCGACCACCGAAGAGGGCAGGCTTACCCTTCTGGCCTGCATCTTCCCCGACGAGCACGACCGTTTCGACCTGCTCGAGCGCGCGATCGAAGTCGCCCGTGAGACTCCCGCGCCGGTGGAGCGAGCCGACCTGTCGGCCTGGGTGGCCGAGCGGCTGGCGGAGCCCCGGCCGGGAATCGCAACGGTCGTCTATCACACGATCGTCTGGCCCTACCTACCGGACGACGTCAGGGACGCCGCTGACGCGGCGATCGCGGCCGCCGGAGAGCGCGCCACGGACGAGGCTCCGCTGGCACTCCTCTCCTTCGAGGGCGCCAGGACCGATCCATCCCGAACCGAGCTGCAGCTCACGGAGTGGCCGGGCGGCCGGAGTCGCCTGCTGGCCACCTCGAGCCACCACCCCATCAGCGTCAACTGGCTTTAGGATCGTCCCCCAATGGCGACGGGCACACGGCAGGTTGCCTCCTATGCCCACGGCGCCAGCGCCGTGCCGCTGCTGGGGGACACGATCGGTGCGAATCTGGAGCGCACCGTCGAGCAGTTCGGTGATCGGCCGGCCATCGTGTCCCGCCACCAGGACGTGCGGCTGACCTACGCTCAGTTCGACGCCGAGGTCGACCGCGTGGCGCGGGCTCTGCTGGCGGCGGGGTTCGAGCCCGGCGAGCGGATCGGCATCTGGAGCCCTAACCGGGTCGAGTGGGCCGTGGTCCAGTACGCCACTGCAAAGGCCGGGGTGGTGCTTGTAAACATCAATCCCGCCTACCGCACTCATGAGCTGCAGTACGCCCTGCGGCAATCCGGGTGCCGCATGCTGATCGCCGCGGCGTCGTTTAAGACGAGCGACTACATGGCGATGCTGGACGAGGTACGAGAAGAGCTGCCGGGGCTCGAGCGGGCTGTGTTCTTCGGGACGCCGTCGTGGGAGGAGTTGCTTGCGGGCGCCGACGCCGTAGGCGTCGACGCCCTCCGCGAGCGCTCGGCCGCACTCGATGCGAGCGACCCGATCAACATCCAGTACACGTCGGGCACGACCGGCTTTCCCAAGGGCGCGACCCTGTCGCACCACAACATCCTGAACAACGGGTTCTTCGTCGGCGAGGGATGCCGGATCACGGAGCAGGACCGCATCTGCGTCCCGGTGCCCTACTACCACTGCTTCGGGATGGTCATGGGAAACCTCGCGGCGGCGTCCCACGGCGCGTGCGTCGTGCTGCCCGCGGACGCCTTCGAGCCGGGCGCCGTGCTCGACGCCGTTCAGGCCGAGCACTGCACCGTGCTCTACGGAGTGCCGACGATGTTCATCGCCGAGCTCGACCACCCCGATTTCGACTCCTACGACCTGTCCTCGCTCAGAACGGGGATCATGGCCGGCTCGCCGTGCCCGGTCGAGGTGATGCGCAAGGTCGTGGACCGGATGCACATGTCCGAGGTAACCATCTGCTACGGGATGACCGAGACGTCGCCGGTCTCGACCCAGACCGCCGCCGAGGACGACCTCGAGCACCGCACCGCGACCGTGGGGCGCGTGCACCCGCACGTGGAGATCCGTGTCGCCGACCCTGAAACCGGCCGCACGCTGCCGCGCGGCCAGACGGGTGAGTTCCAGACCCGCGGCTACAGTGTCATGCTCGGATACTGGGACGAACCCGTGCGCACCGCCGAGGCAATCGATCGGGCGCGTTGGATGCACACGGGCGACCAGGCGGTCATGGCCGACGACGGGTACGTCAAGATCGTCGGGCGGATCAAGGACATGATCATCCGCGGAGGCGAGAACGTCTACCCACGCGAGATCGAGGAATTCCTCTATGGGCATCCTGCCGTCGCCGACGTCCAGGTGGTCGGCGTGCCGGACGAGCGCTACGGCGAGGAGATCATGGCCTGGGTCATCGTCCGTGAGGGTGCCACCCTGGACGAGGAGGAGGTGCGCGAGTACTGCCGCGGCAAGATCGCTCACTACAAGATCCCCCGCTACGTCGCCAGCTGCAGCGACTTCCCGATGACCGTGACCGGCAAGGTTCAAAAGCACAAGCTGCGCGAGCGCGCGATAGAGACGCTCGGATTGCACGCCGTCGCCGGCGTCCGCACCGCATGACCTGGTAACCGTGAGCTTCGAGGTCGAACGTTTCGAGTGGACCGCCGCCGACAGGCTGGAGCTCGCGGGCCGCTGGTTCGACGTGCGCGGCCGGCGCTTCCTGCGGCCGACGCTCGACGTGGAGGTGGACGGGAGCACCCGACGGCTGCTGGCAACTCTCGAGCATAAGCCGTGGGCCTCGGAGGAGGGCGAGGTATGGCAGGCGGCCTTCGCCTGGGAGGGCGAGGTGGTGGACATCGACGCCGCCCAGCTGACGGTGGGGCCGGATCTGGCCGTCGAGCTCGGCCCGCCGGCGACCGCGGACGGGCGTGGATCACCGCGGAAGGCGGTTGGCCGGGAGCTCGCCGCGGCGCGGGCCGAGGCGAAACGACTGCGCACCGAGCTGAAGCGGGAGCGCGAAACCCTCCTCGCGGAGGCCGACGATCTCCGCGAGCGCCTGGCCGGAGCCGAGGAGAGCGCTCGGGCGCAAAGGGCGGAGCTGCACCGGGCGCTCGAGGAGGCGTCGGTCGGGGAGGCCGCCGCGGAGCGGCGGCAGGCGGAGCTGGAGCGTGAGCGTGACGCGGCGCTGACCGAGCGGAGCGCCCTGGCCGCGGCGCTGGAGGAGGCGAATCGAGACGGCGACGCGGCACGCGCCCGGGTCGGATCGATGCAGAGCGAGCTCGACGACACCATGCGCGCCCGGGACCAGGCACGCGAGGAGCGCAACAGCTGGTTGTCCCGCGCGCGCCATGCGGCGGCCGAGCGCGACGCGGCGCTGGCATCCCGTGACTCGGCGCTGGGCGAGCGCGACTCGGCCGTAGCGGAACGTGACGCGGCGATTGCCGACCGGGACGCGGCACGGGCCGAGGCCCACGAGGTGAGGACCGAGCGCAAGGCCGCACGCGCCGACCGCGAGGCCGCCGGCCGCGAACGCGAGGCCGCGCAGCGCGATCTCGAGGCGGCCCGCAACGCGCTGAAGGCCGACGCGGACACGACGCGTACCGCCCCCGCCCGCGTCGCGACTCGGGCGCCCGCTCCCGTCGAGGAAGGCGCGCCGGAGCCGTTCACGCCCCCGGTCCCGGCGCCGGAAAAACGCAGCATCCCGGGGTACTCGGCGGAACGTCAAGTCGCCCCCTCATCGCGGGAACGCCGCACTGCGGGCCCCTCGCGGGAACGCCGCAGCGTCGGCTCCTCGGGGGAACGCCGCGTCCCCGGCTCCCCGCGGGAACGCCGGATCCTTGGGTCCTCGGAGGAACGGCTCATCCCCGGCTCCTCGGAGGAACGCCGCATCCCCGGCACCCCGATCCAGCCCGGCCTCACGGCAACCGGGTCCGTTCGTTGGATCCCAGTAGTGGCGGCGGTCGCGGCGCTCCTCCTCATCGCCGCGGTAATCGTCCTGCTGCTTACTTAAGCGCGCAGGCGGGCGAGCGCCTCGCCCGGCAGCGGGAACCAGCGGATCCGCTCGAACTCGGGTGTCACCGCCGAGTCGCGGAGCGACGCGGTCGGCGGGGCAGCCTCGACCTCTCGGATGATCCGCCTCGCCTCTGCGAGCTGGAGTGCGAGCACGCTCTCGGGCTCGGAGGCCGGCGGGCCGGCGAGCTCGGAGGCGAACGACAGATCATCGAGCCTGAGCGACGGCTCGGGTTGAGCACTGGCGTGATGCCACACGCCCGAGTGCGGATCGAACCGGTAGAGCGGCAGCAGCTTCCAGCCCTCGTTCGCGAGCAGGTGAACGGCCTCGACGATGTACTCGAAGACGCTCTCGCTGATGAAGTAGTTGAAGCCGACCCGGACGAACGCGAGCTTCGAGCCCATGTGGCCCCGGGTGACCTCGGCGTCCATCCTCGCGGACCAGTCGTCATCGATGGGGTACATCCGGTGGAGGTACGGGCCGGCGCAGAAGCAGCCGCTGCGCGCCTGGATACCGAACAGGTCGCTGAGGACGGCCACGACGAAGTTCGAGTGCAGCAGTCCGCGAGGATGCCGGAGGCCGAGCGACACGATTGCAAGCCGCTCCGGCTCCGGATTGCCAAGGATCTCGATGTGAGGATTCCTGCCCCAGGACTCGAGCGCACGGCGGACGAAGTCCCGCTCGCGCGTGCGGATCTCCTCGGTCCCCACGGCTTCCTTGAGGGCGAACACGAGTCCGGCTCGGATCGATTCGACGATCGCCGGCGTGCCTCCCTCCTCGCGGATCGCCGGGTCCGGGTGGTACGACTGCCCCGTCGGGCTGACGAAAAGGATTGTTCCGCCGCCGGGCACCGACGGGACGCGATTGCGTAAGAGCGACCGCTTCGCGACGAGAACGCCGGGCGTCCCGGGGCCGCCGACGAACTTGTGCGGAGACAGGAAGACCGCGTCCTTGTAGGCCAGGTGGCCGTCCGGCGTCCCCGGCGAGGGGTTCATGTCGATCGGGAGGTAGGGTCCCGCGGCCGCGTAGTCCCAGCAGGAGAGCGCGCCATGGCGGTGGAGCACGATCGCCACCTGCTCGACGTCCGTGACGATCCCAGTCACGTTCGAGGCGGCCGAGAAGGTGCCGATCTTCAGCGGCCGGTCGGCGTGACGGCGGAGCTCGTCGTCGAGATGGTGGATGTCGACTCGGCCGACGGCGTCCTCGCGAATGGTCACGACATCCGCGATCGACTCGCGCCAGGGCAGCTCGTTCGAGTGGTGCTCGTAAGGACCGATGAAGACGATCGGCCGCTCCGACCGCGCGAGGTCCAGGAGCCGCACGAGCTTGTCGATCGCGCCCGTCGCGCCGGAGCCGCAGAAGAGAAGGACGTCGTCCTCGCTCCCGTTCACGGTCCGGTGGATGATCCGGCGGGCGTCCTCCCTCAGCGCAGTGGTCTGTCGGCCGGTGGCCGACGCCTCCGTGTGCGTGTTCGCGTACAGCGGAAGGACGCGGTGACGGATGAAGTCCTCGATGAAGGACAGGGAGCGGCCCGACGCCGTGTAGTCCGCGTAGACGAGACGTCGAGGCCCGAAGGGGCCCGCGATCGTCGCGTCGTCGCCGATCACCGACTCCCGAATCCTCTCGATCAGCTGCGTGGCAAGCCTTGCCGGGTTGCCCATTTGCCAGGTAGGACGCTCCGGGTGACCCCCGCATTCCGTCGGCGGCCGACCACTGCGTCGACCAGTGCGCCCCTCCGGCGAGGATCGTGGCGGCGGTGAGCGCGAGGCTACCCCTCGCATTGCTCGCCGGTCAGGAGTAGGTTGGTCTGCCTGGGGAGGAGGATCAGCTTGGACTCGCGACCAAGCCTCGAACAGCCGACGGCGACCCGCCGCGACGCAGTGCTGTACGCCGCGAGGATTGCCGGCGTCGCCGCCGCGTACTACGGCTCAGCAAAGCTCGGGCTGAGCCTTGCGTTCGAGACGGGCAGCGTGACCGCCGTATGGCCGCCGACGGGAATCGCGCTCGCGGCGCTGGTCTTGTGGGGCTACCGGATCTGGCCAGGGGTGGCACTCGGCGCTTTCCTGGCAAACGCCTGGACGGGCGTCCCCCTGTACGCCGTGCTCGGCATCACGACGGGCAACACCCTGGAGGCCCTGGCCGGCGCGTATCTGCTGCGACGCTTCGCGGACTTCCGTCCCTCGCTCGAGCGCGTGCGCGACGTGATCGCGCTGGTGGTGCTCGCCGGCGCGTTGAGTACGACGATCAGCGCGACCCTCGGGGTGACGAGCCTGCTCGTAGCGGACGAGATCGCCGTGGGCAACTTCGGCTCGGTGTGGCGGACCTGGTGGCTCGGGGACCTCGGCGGCGATCTGATAGTCGCGCCGGCGCTACTCGTTGCCGTCACGGCCTGGCCGTTCAACCGGGCACCAGGCCGTCTGCCCGAGGCCGTCGGGCTGCTGGCGGTCCTGGCCGCGATCAGCCTGCTCGTCTTCTCGACGAGCACGACGCTGATCTACCTGATCTTCCCGCCCCTTATCTGGGCCACGCTGCGCTTCTGGCAGCCCGGTGCCGCCGCCACGAGCCTCATAGTCGCGGGCGTCGCAATCCCCTTCGCGGAGGCCGATGCAGGCCCCTTCGCCGGCCATCCGCCGGACGAGCGCCTTTTGCTCGCGCAGACCTTCGTCGGCGTCGCCGGCATAACCGCCCTGGTGCTCGCCGCCGTCATCACAGAGCGCAGGCGTGTCGAGGACACGGTCGAGTACATCGCGGACACCCTGCAGGAGAGCCTCCTCCCGTCGCACCTGCCCGAGATACCGGGCGTCGAGGCGGCCGCCGAGTTCCGCCCCGCCGGCCAGCCGCACGTGGTCGGCGGCGACTTCTACGACCTGTTCCAGGGGGACGACGGTTCGTGGGCGGTGGTGGTGGGCGACGTGTGCGGAAAGGGAGCCTCAGCCGCCGCCGTCACCGGGCTGGCGCGCTACACGCTGCGCGCCGCCGCCATGCGCGAGAGCCGGCCGAGCCGGGTGCTCGAGCTCCTGAACGACGCGATGCTCCGGCAGCGCGCCCCGCATGAGTTCTGCACGGTCGCCTTCGCGCGACTGCAGCCGAACGGCGGTCATGGTGCCCGCGCGACCGTGTCGAGCGGCGGCCACCCGTTGCCGTTGGTGCTCCGCGCCGACGGGCCGGTCGAGACAATCGGCTCGCACGGGACGCTGTTGGGCGTGATCCCGGAGCCCAAGCTGAGCGACGCGACCGTCGAGCTTCGCGCCGGCGACGCGCTGGTGCTGTACACCGACGGTCTCATGGACGCCCACGCGCCCGAGCGTGTCATCACCCCGGCCGACCTGGCCTCGGCTCTCACGGCGCTCGCCGGGCGGCCGGCCGCGGAAATCGCGCGCGAGGTCGCGCGGACCCTGCTGGAGGGGAGCGAGGATGAACCGCGCGACGACGTCGCCCTCCTCGTGCTGCGCCTCCCGGCGGCGGCGCCGGCGGCAGAGAAGCGGATCGTCGTCAGCATGCCCGGCCGGCCGGACGCAGTCCCGCGGGCGAGGCAGGCGATCCGGGAACTCGAGCCAGAGCTCGAGCGCGCCCTGTTCGCGAACGTGCGGCTGCTCGTAAGCGAGCTCGTCACAAACAGCGTGCGCCACGCCCACACGGCGACCCCGGCGTCGCTCGAGCTCCGGGCTACTGTCTTCAGCGATCACGTGCGCGTCGAGGTCAGTGACCACGGGCACGGCTTCGATATCAGCGAACAGGTCCCGAACCGGGACACGGCCGCCGGCTGGGGCCTCTACCTCGTCGATCAACTCGCCGACCGCTGGGGCGTGGCCAACACGCACGGGACCAGCGTCTGGTTCGAGATCGACCGCCGGTAGACACCGGAACGGCGAGGCCCTGCCGGCCGTGTGAGCGATGTCACACGAGCCGAGCGGAATACCGCCAGCGTCGGATCCGTCCCCCAAAACAATGACCATGCTCATCCAAAGAGGCACCCGCCCCCCGGAGCCCCTCTCATGACCATCGCCTGTTTTTGCGGCCACGTCTTCGAATCCAGCCGTTCCACGGCCTGCCCCCATTGCGGCGAGCCCATCCTCATGCGTGAGTCCTACGAGTCGCCGCCGGAGTTCGAGGAGCGCATGGCCTCGCACCTCCGAACGGAGGACGAGATACGGTGGCTTCCCGAGATCCCGCATCCGGGCGAGGTCGAGCCGCTGAAGGCGAGAGGCCGGGCCTGATCCGGTCTGGGTCGCGGCAGCTCGCGCTCCGCGACAACAGGTAGGTGATCGGAGCCGACCGAGCTCGGGTGCGATCGAGTCATTCGGATCGCGGACGAGCCCGCTGAAGAATTTGTGGCGGCGGGTGTGCCATCGTCGCGCCCTGCGTGCGCACGATCGTGGTGTCTGACCTCCATCTGGGCGCCCGCCTGCGGCGCGACGTGCTGCGCCGTGAGCAGGCGCTGGATGCCCTCCTCGGCGGTCTCGACGGCGTCGAGCGGCTGGTGCTTCTCGGGGACGTCCTCGAGCTCCTGGAGGGGCGTCCGCGGCGGGTGATGGAGGTCGCCGAGCCCGTGCTGCGGGCGCTCGGAGCGCGCCTCGGCAGCGGACGGGAGGTGATCGTCGTGCCGGGCAACCATGACGCGGCGCTGGTGCGCCCGTGGCTTCTGTTGCGAGGGGTACCGTCCGTCGTCGACGCCCAGATCCCCGCCGATGCGACGTTGATGCTCGAGCGCGTCGTTTCGTGGCTGGAGCCGGCGCACGTCCGCGTTCATTACCCGGGCGTGTGGCTGTCGGGCCGTGTGTGGGCCACGCACGGCCACTATCTCGATCGTCACCTGCTGCCCGAGTCGGCCTTCGGCATCGCCCGGGGGCTGCTGGGGCGCCTGCCCCGCGATGGCGCCCAGCCGGTCGACTACGAGCGCGCCGGCGGGATATCCCTGACGCGGCTCGAGGCGCTCCTCACCCGCTGGCTGCCGCGCCCGCTCGCGGCGATCTTCGACGACCTGGCCGAGGTACTTCGCGCGGCCACGATGCCCGGGATTCCGCAGCGCGTGCTGAGTCGCCGCATCGCGCCGGTCACGGTCAGGCTGCTCGGCGCGCAGATGCGACGGGCCAGCATCCCCGCGCTCGCCCGGGTCGTGCACCGGCTCGAGGTCGATGCCGAATGGGTGATCTTCGGACACGTCCACCGCTGCGGACCGCTCACCCCCGACGATCCCCAGGAGTGGCAGGGCCCCGGTGGCCGGCCGCGGATCGTGAACACCGGCTCCTGGGTGTACGAGCCGCTGCTCGTCCACCGCGCGGCGCCACCCCACCCCTACTGGCCCGGCGGCGCGATCCTGCTCGAGGATCGGGGCGAGCCGCGTGCGATCGGGCTGCTCGACCACCTGGACGCCGCGTCGCTGCACTGACCGCTGGAGTACCAACCCGACGACGCTCGGCGCCGCCGCCGATAGCCTCACGCACGCATGTCCGATGCGATCCCGGTCTATATCCACCTGCTCCGGGCGAAGGACCTGATCGACCGGGATTACGCGCACCAGCTCGACGTTCCCGCGCTCGCGCGCGCGGCCCATGCATCGACCGCGCACTTCAGCCGCAGCTTCAAGCGCGCCTTCGGCGAGACGCCCCACCAGTACCTCTTGCTGCGGCGGATCGAGCGCGCCAAGGAGCTGCTGCGCGGCACGGACATGTCGGTCACCGAGGTGAGCCTCGAGGTCGGCTTTCAGAGCCTCGGCTCGTTCAGCACGGCATTCCGCGAGCTGGTGGGCACCCCTCCGAGCGAGTACGCCCGCCTGTGGGGCGCCGGAGAGCCGCCGCCGATCCCGGCGTGCTTCACGCTCATGTACACGCGGCCCGTCGGATCGAGCAGTTTTCGAGAAGCCCGCGCGCCCGGCTCCGACTAGCGTGCCGCCGACAAGCGAGGAAGGAGGCAGAGGCCCGTGATCACCAAGCTCTCGCACACCACGATATGGGTGCTCGACCAGGACGAGGCGCTCGACTTCTACACCCAGAAGCTCGGCTTCGAGGTGCACACGGATGCGCGGATGGACAACTTCCGCTGGCTCACGGTGTGCCCGCCCGACCAGCCCGATCACCAGCTGATCCTGCTCGAGCCCGGCCCTCCGATGATGGACGACGAGACGGCGGAGCAGGTGAAGGCGCTCGTCGCCAAGGGCGTCCTTGGCCCCGGGGTGCTGAACACCGACGATTGCAGGACAACCTACACGGAGTTGAGCAAGCGCGGCGTGAACTTCCTGTCCGAACCGAGCGAGCGTTTCTACGGCATCGAGGCGACGCTGCGCGACAACTCGGGCAACTGGTTCAGCATGACCGAGCCCAGCGAGGAGTACGCGGTCCCCCAGCAGTAGCGGGCGGCGGCGGCGAAGCGTTTTCACCCGCTTCCTCCGCACAGGTCCGCGACCCGCGCAATCGCTCGTCCGAGCTCTCCCCGCGCCTCGCGGCCGCCGAGCGCGAGCTGTGCGCCCAGTCGGGATTCGGGCAGCCGTAGAAAACCAGGCGCTGTGAGCGCGGTCTCGTCGTCCGGTGCCGCCGGCGTGTCCGGCCGCGCCCGATTCAGCACCACGATCGAGTCCGCCCCAACGCGAGCGACACACTCCGCCGCCACCCGCGCAAGCGCCGGTTCGACTTCGGGGGTCGCGACGAGGACGGTCCGGTCCGCCATCGAGGCCGGCACGCCGCCGAGCGATGTCGATCCTGCATCGAGGACTAGCGGCGCGACCTGGCGGGAGCTCTCCGCCAGCGTGAGCTGGTCGGCGCCCTCGATCAGGCAGAGCCGTCCCACCGCTCGCGTGGCGGCGCCCGGCAGGTCCTCGAGCGCGCGGGCCAGCCGCGAGGCCGGCTGGGTCGCGAGCGGGATCCCGGACGTGCGCGCCTCGCACGCCACCGCGGCTGTGCCGCTCGGGTCGCGGGATGCCAACTCCGTGGCCAGCGCCCGCGCCACGACCGTGGCGCCGCACCCCGGAGCAAGGCCGAACACGGCGACCACGATGCGGCGTAGAGGCGGCGTCCGCACGGCGGCCTCGGGCTCGAGTTCGGCGGATTGGGCGGGCTCGACGAGCCAGGCTCCGGCCGTGGCGAGCGCGCTGGCCACGAATGCACGACCCCGGTCGCCCTCGATCACACGGAGTACCGGGCCTCTCACAGCGCCTCCACAGACGCATCGGCGGTGACCTCGAGCCGCTCCGCGAGCACCTGCAGGAGCGACGGTGGGCGGAGCCGTACGGTGACTCGCCCACCGTCAACGCGTACGCGCGTGCGCGCGCGCGACCACCCGGGCAGCGCCGTGCGGACGCCGGCACGGGCGTCGGCGGGGCCCGAGCCGCCGGCGAGCGCGAGCGCTCCCGCCTCGGCCGCGTTGCCGGCGAGAATGCCGGCGTAGCCGACCGCGAGCAGCTGAAGAGCCGCCAAGCCGAGCGCAACCAGAAGGGGCAGCACCGCGAGCAGCTCGACGCTGGCCTGGCCGCGCTGTGCCGATGGCGCGGCTGCCGAGGCCGGCCTGGAACGGTTCGGAGACAGATTCCCGGGATTCACCCGGTCCCCCCGAGGGACGCGCGGGCCGACACACGGACCGGGGTGCTCCAGATCTGAAGCACCGCCGGCACCCGCACGGAGACGCGGATCGCTCCCTCATGCAGACGCTCTACCGACAGGTCGCGCTCGAGCGACTCCGGTAGCGCGCTGCGCGCCGCGCGCTCGGCGCTGCGGCCGACCGTGTCGGCCCGCGCCGCGGCGCGGGCCGCGCCCGCGCCCAGCCAGAGGCTGTGGCCGGCAAGCAGAAGCTGCCATGCGACCAGCCCGGCCAGCAGGAGAACCGGCAGCACCGCGACCAGCTCGACCGAGGCCTGCCCGGCCTGACGCTCGACTCGCGACGGCCTGGGGGACCCGTCCCGGAACGGACGGGCCAAGCGGTGGGGCGCGCAGGTGAACGCCGATCTGAAGCCGCGACCTTGCATACGCGGACGGTCGCGCGCATCGAGTGACAGGACAACGCGGCGGCGTTACACGCGCGTCATGGAAGGGTGAAAACCTCGCGACGCTAGCCGTACCGCCGGTAGCGGGTCCAGACGAAGAAGAGGCCGTAGGACGCGAGTGCGAGCAGCGCAAACCAGACCAGAACGCCGGCCCCACCAGCGTCGAAGAGGCGATCGGTGGCGGTGAAGGTGAGCAGGGCGAGCCCGACGGAGCCGTAGAGGACGAGCCGGAGCATGTCGCTGAGCGTCTCGAGGTCGATCCGGTACTGGCGGTAGAGGCGGTAGACGAGCGCCACAATCGCAGCGAAGAACGCGATCGTCAGCAGGGTCAGGACGACATCGAGCGCACCCCCGCCGCCCGGCAGCACGACAAGGCCGAGCGCAATGAGCGCGATAACGCCGAACTTCCAGGCAAACTGCACGTACAGAACCTTACGAGGTCCGCGGCGATCCGCCGCGGGCGGCGAAGCGCTCCTCGATCCAGGAGACGGCGAACTCCGTGAGCTCAGGGGCGGGAAACAGGTGGCTCTCGGCCCGGCCGACGTAGCCGCGCGCGCCGATGCCGGAGTCCAGCGCCGCGCCGGCGATCACCGCGAACGGATCCTCGTCCAGCCCCAGCCCCTCGTAGGGGAACGCCCCGGCCGAGGTGTCTATGTCGGTGAATGTCCGCTCCACCGCCCGGCCGTGCTCGGCCACGGCGACCCGGAACGTGACAAGGCGCTTGTCCGGCACGGCGGCGATCGCCTCCGCGTGGTGCAGCAGGGTGATGGTCTCCAGCGGCGCGCCGAGAAGCAGGACCTGGCCCCCGGCCTCCACGAGGCGAGCGAAGGGGCTGCCCTTGCCGTACGAGTCCTCCTGGGGGTGCGCCTGGGTGAGCCACTTCGCACGCGCGCCAACCGCCACCACGCCGGCCTCGGGATGGGCGCTCCGCTCGGCGCCCGGCCACGTCCGCACCCGTTCGGGAATGCGACCGTACTCCCGGGCCACCTCCCCCGTGGACAGATCGAAGACCGGCGGCTCCGCAACGTACGCGTCACGATGCTCCACCGGCCGGTCGGTGATGCGGTAGACGTGTTCCTCCCACGAGGCGTAGGCCATCAGCGTCCCCTCGGGGCCGACCACGTCGAGCAGCGCCCGGACCACCGTCTCGCTGGCGCCCACCACCCAGCCGATCGCGCTCATCCGGGTGTGCACCATCGTGATTCCGCCCGCCCGCACCCCCAGGCGGCGGAGATCCTCGACGAGGCGCGAGCGGGTTACAACCTGCACGTGACTAGTTGATTGTCCCCGCGGTCGTCAGAGCCAGGACGAGCGCACCGAGCACGACGCGGTAGACCACGAAGATCGTCGTCGAGTGGTGTGTGAGGTAGCGCAGCAGGAAGGCGATCGAGAAGTATCCCGTGACGAACGCGAGCAGGGTGGCCACCACCAAGCCGAACAGCGACGTGGTCTCCCCCTCCTCCCCGCTCAGGATCGAACCGAGCTCGAGCAGCCCACTCAGCACGACGGCGGGGATCGAGAGGAGGAACGAGAAACGGGCGGCCGCGGTGCGGTCGAAGCCCATGAAGAGACCTGCCGTGATGGTCGCGCCCGAGCGCGACACACCGGGGATCAGCGCCAGCGCCTGGGCCATGCCGACCACGAAGCCGTCCTTGGTGCGGATCTGCTCGATCGAGCGGTCGCGCTTGCCCAACTTGTCGGCCACGAGCAGCACGAGGCCGAGCACGATGAGGGTCGTGCCGATCAGGTACAGGTCGCGGGCGCCGGTCTCGATCTGGTCCTTGAACAACACGCCGAAGATCCCGATTGGGATCGTGCCCAACACGATGTACCAGCCGAGGCGGGCGTCGAGCTGGCGCCGGATGGCGGGGTCACGGAGCGAGCTCAGCCAGGCGCGCGAGATTCGCAGCAGGTCCTCGCGGAAGTACAGGAGAACCGCGGTCATCGTCCCGAGCTGCGTGACGGCCGTGAACGCGGCGCCAGGGTCGGGCCACCCGGCGAACGCGGGCACGATGCGCAGGTGGGCCGTGCTCGAGATCGGCAGGAACTCGGTCAGTCCCTGCACGATCCCGAGGACTATTGCCTCGAGCAGCGACACGGCGGCAGAACCCTAGATGACCAGCGAGAGGCGTCCTCGCGGAACCGCCTGCGCGAGGCCTCGATCTCCTTCACCGCGTCCTCCCGCGAGTACCAGCCCGCGACCTCGACGTGCTTGTTCTCGAGCTGCTTGTAGACGGTGCAGAAGTGCGCGATCTCGCTCTGGAGCTGATGGGGGACCTCGTCGAGGCTTTCGAGCGTGTTCCAACCAGGATCCGTGAGGGGCACGGCCAGGACCTTGTCGTCGGCTCCGGGTGACAGGGTCGGGGATGAAGCCGTGGTCGGTGGGATAGACGTCCGACGCGAAGAGGAAGCGATCGAGCTTAATGACGTGGCGCTCGTGGTCGAACCCGTACTTGTTCCTGCTCCCCTTGGGGATCTCGACGATGCAGGCGAACTATTCGGGCACGTCCGGCGAGAGGGTATCGTTCGCTTTCGATGCCTCTGCTCACCGAGATCACGCTCCTGGCGAGCGACAACGGCGAGGGCCTGGTGGGTGAGACCGACGACAAGATCATCACCTTCTTCTCCCTCGGAGTGGTCGTGTTCTTCGTCGTCGCGGTGATCCTCCTCTCGCTTCTCCAGGGCAGGCTCGAGAGGCGCAAGGAGGAGCGCAAGGCGGCGGAGCTGCGCCGCCGCGTCGGCTGGTAAGACGCGGGCTCGAAAAATGCACGCGGCCCCGGGGAAACCGAGGCCGCGTGGCGAGGAGGGATCTGCACCGGGAATGCTCGCGGTCCGCCTTCCGGTCGATGTGAACAGGCTGAGAAATGGCAGAGTTCCGCCGATGGAGCCCGTGACCTACGAACGCCGCGGGGCGGCCGCGATCGTCACGATCGACCGCCAGGAGCGCCGCAACGCCATCGACGGATCCACCGCCGGCCTGCTGGCCGGGGCGTACGAGCGCTTCGAGTCGGACGACGATGCGCGCGTTCTCGTCTTCGCCGGCGCCGGTGGCGTGGCGTTTTGCGCGGGCGCGGATCTCAAGGCGATCGAGAGCCTCGGGCCGCGCCTGGAGGATCCGCGCGGGCCGCTCGGCATGACGCGGGTGGTCTCCTCAAAGCCGACGATCGCGGCCATATCCGGCTGGTGCCTCGCCGGCGGGCTGGAGCTGGCCCTCTGGTGCGACCTGCGGGTCGCCACCGAGCAGTCGGAGCTCGGATTTCCCGAGCGGCGCTGGGGTGTGCCGCTGATCGACGGCGGCACCCAGCGGCTGCCGCGGATCGTGGGGCTCGGGCGGGCGCTGGACCTGATCCTCAGCGGACGCATCATCGACGCGCACGAGGCGCTCGGCATGGGACTCGTGACCGAGGTCGTCCCGGCCGGCCGTCACCTCGAACGGGCACTCGAGATCGCCGAGGGGCTCGCGCGCTTCCCTCAGGACACGATGCTCGCCGACCGCCGCGCCGCGCTCGATGGGATAGGGCTCACCCTCGAGGAGGGCCTGGCGCTCGAGGCGAAGAACGGTGTGTCCACGCTCGAGACCGCCTGGCGCGGGGCCGCCCGCTTCGCAGGCGGCGAGGGCCGTGGCGGGAGGGGCGCAGGCGTCTAGTGATCTAGCCTGAGGCGTCGTGACCCCGGCCATCGAGGTCTCCGAGCTGCGCAAGTCGTACGGCTCCCTGGAAGCCGTGCGCGGCCTCTCCTTCGAGGTGGGGCGTGGCGAGGTGTTCGGCCTGCTGGGGCCGAACGGGGCCGGCAAGACCACGACCGTGGAGATCCTCGAGGGCTACCGGGAGCGCTCCGCGGGCCAGGTGTGGGTACTGGGACACGATCCAGCCGTGCGCGACAGGCAGCAGCAGGAGCGCGTGGGAATCGTCCTTCAGAGCTGCGGCTTCTATCCGCGGGTGACCGTGCGCGAGGCCGTGGAGCACTTCGCCAAGGCGTACCCGAGGCCGCGCGATCCGGCCGAGACAATCGCGCTCGTGGGGCTGGAGGAGAAGGCGGACACCCGCACCAAGGAGCTGTCGGGCGGGCAGCGGCGGCGGCTCGACCTCGCGCTGGCCCTGATCGGCGACCCGGAGCTCGTGTTTCTGGACGAGCCCACCACCGGCTTCGACCCCGCCGCACGGCGGACGGCGTGGGGAGTGGTCCGGCGGCTAAAGGAGCTCGGCAAGACAGTGCTTCTCACCACCCACTACCTCGACGAGGCTCAGGCTCTCGCCGACCGGGTCGCGATCGTCAAGAACGGCCGCATCGTGGCCGAGGGCCCACCCGACCGGCTCGGCCAGGGCTCCGCGCGCTACAGGGTGTCCTACGTCTCCGACGGCCGCCGGGTGGAGCATCAGACGGACGACCCGACCGAGCTCCTCCACAGGCTCACCCGCGACGCCCTGGCGCGCGGCGAGCGACTCGAGGGCCTGGAGGTCACGCGGCCGACGCTCGAGGAGATCTACCTCGAGCTGACCGCGGAGGCGGAGGCGATATGAGCGCACTCGCCCTGGCCTGGGAGCAGTTCCGCTTCGAGCGCAAGCTCTTCTGGCGCAACCCGAGCGCGGCGTTCTTCAACTTCCTGCTCCCTCTCCTGCTCCTGGTCCTGATCGCCACGGCCTTCGCGAGCGACGACGAGGAGCTGGAGGTGCTGATCCCGGGGGTCGCCGGGATGGGCGTGCTCGCCACGACCTTCACGGCGCTCGCCTTCAACCTGACGCTGCTGCGCGACGAGGGCGTGCTGAAGCGCGTCCGGGGCACGCCGATGCCGGCGGGCGCCTACCTCGCGGGGTTCATCGGCTCCGCAGCGCTCAACGCCTTCGTGCAGGTCGCGCTTGTGGTGGCCATCGGCAATCTGGCGTACGGGGTCGAATGGCCGCGCGAGCCGCTGCTGCTGGTGCTGTTCACCGGCCTCGGGGTCGTCTGCTTCGCCGCCCTAGGGGTGGCCTTCTCGCACGCGATCCCCAACGAGGACGCCGCGCCGGCCTACACCAACGCCGTGTTCCTCCCGGTGATTTTCATATCGGGCGTCTTCTACTCGGCCGACGACCTGCCGCGCGCGCTCGAGGTGGTCGCCGAGGCGCTGCCGCTCAAGCACCTGATCGACGGCCTGTCGGAGGCGATCGTCGGCGGGTCCGGCAGCGCCGTCGGCGCCGCCGCCGTGGTCGGTGCCTGGGCGATCGCCGGCCTCTTCCTGGCAGTGCGCTACTTCCGCTGGGAGTAGCCGATCCGCGCCCACTCGGCCGAGCCGAGTGCTTGCGGCTGAGGCGTACGATCCACGGTTCCGCAGTTCAGCGACCAGAGGGAGGACAGGATGAAGCGGCTTTGGGCAACGGGAATTGCCCTTGCGGTGGTGGCGGGGGCGATGGCGGCGGGCCCCGTCGCCGCCCAGCAGAACGATGATCTCTGGGACGTCTACAACGACAGCCTGCGCGGGGCGAAGTACATCGACCTTTCGCACACGCTGACCCCCCAGATCCCTGTCTGGAAGGGCTTCGGCCCGTCGGTGTTCTCGCCGACCGTGAACCCCGAGACCGGCGTTCCGTACACGTACGCAACGGACGGCTTCGAGGCGACCTCGTACCGCCTCTCCACCGACCAGTTCGGCACGCAGCTCGACCCGCCCGCGCACTGGGCGCCCGAGTACGCGGCCATCGACGAGCTGCCCCCGACGTTCGCCGTGCGGCCGCTGGTCGTGATCTCGATCGTCCCCCAGGTCAAGAAGGACTTCAACTACCACCTCCAGGTCTCCGACATCCGGCAGTTCGAGCGCAGCCACGGGCGCATCCCGCGTGGCAGCGTCGTCTTCGTGCGTTCCGACTGGTCGAAGCGCTGGCCCGATCCGGCGCTCGCGACGCTCACCGAGTTCCCGGGCGTGTCGCTCGACGCGCTCAAGTTCCTCCACCTGAAGCGGCACATCCTTTTCCATGGGCACGAGCCGCTCGACACGGATTCCACACCTACGCTGGAGGGCGAGGCCTGGCTCATGCACCACGGCTACGCGCAGGCCGAGGGTGTCGCGGACATGTCCGGCGTGCCCTCGACCGGCTGCCTGCTCGAGATCGGGTATCCGCGCTTCGGCGGGGGGCTCGGCGGCTACGCCCGCTACGTCGCGATCTGCCCGCCGGGCACGAAGCGCGGCGTGCGGATCGGCCAGGTCCCGGAGGCGCCGCTCCAGAAGTACGAAACGCCGCTCCACTGGGACACGGGGCTGGGGATGCGCGTGCGCTGACGCGCCGCGGGTGGCCGCGGCCTCGGAATCGCCTCGTTCATTCGCGCGTTTGACCTTTCGCCGGAATAGGCATGCAGAAGGTCGAACGCGTACCCGGCGCGCTCAGGTGACGGGGCCCTCTACAGCCGCAATGCGTGCCCGTGGCGGCGCAGCCAGTCCTCGCGCGCGCGCCATTCCGGATAGCGCGAGGCGAGCAGGTCCCAGAAGCGCCGGGAATGGTCGTGGAGCTCGAGATGGGCGACCTCGTGCTCGACGACGTAGTCGAGGATCTCGGCCGGCGCCAGGAGCAGGCAGTAGTTGAAGCTCATCGCGCCGCTTGAGGAGCAGGACGCCCAACGGGTCCGCTGGCCCCGAATCGAGAGCGTGGTGTAGTGGGTGCCGGCGCGGGCCACCGCGGCGTCGAGACGGCTGCCCACCTCCACCTGCGCGCGGCGTCGGTACCACGATTCGAGGGCGTCGCGGAGCGATCCGTCGCCGAGGGCCACGCGCAGCGTGCCGCCCCGGCGCTTCACGTGGGCGCGCGTCCGACCGCGCTCCCTGCGCACGTTCAGCGTGAGCCGCTCCCCGAGATAGGGCACCTCGCCGCCGTGCTCGAGCCGGGGCGGTGGGAACTCCTGCCGGGCGACCTCGATCCGCCGGAGCGTGCGCTCGATCCAGGCCTGCTTCTCGCGGACGAGCGGCTCGACGTCGCGGAGGGGAAAGCGCCGCGGCACGACGACCTCGACCCCCTCGCCGTCGACAAGGATGCGGGCGTTGCGGGCGCGCGGGGAGCGGCGGATGCGGTACGGGATCGCGGTCATTCGGTCTCCATGAGGGTATGTGCACCGGCGGACGCCGGCCGCCCCGCCACAACCTCGTCGTACACGTGTCCCAGGCCCCGCGCCAGGGCAGGCCAGGCGTACCGTGCGCGCGCCACTTCGTACGCAAGGTCGCCGCGGCGACCCCGCTCGGCGTCCTCATTCACGGCCTCCACGAGGGCGTCCGCCATGGCCTCCTCGTCGTCCGGCGGCACCAGCCAGCCCGTCTCGCCGGCGTCCACGATCTCGGCCGGGCCGAAGGCGTTTACCGCGATTGTCGGCAGGCCGCACGCCATCGCCTCCACGAGCACGGCGCCGAACTGCTCGCGCACCGACGGCAGCACCAGCAGGTCGGCGGCGTTCAGTCCCGCGGGCAGGTCCTCGTGGCCCCGCCAGCCGGCCAGGAACACGTCGTCATCGCCGGTCTCCCGCACCACACGCAGGGGGTGCTCTCCCTCCCACTCACCCGGAAATCCGCCCAGCAGCACGAGCGGCGCGGGACGCTCGAAACGCTCGCGAGCGCGCGCGTGCGCACGGATCAGCAGCGGAATCCGCTTCACCTCGGTGTAGCGGCCCACGTAGACGAGGATGGGGCCGCCCGCCCGGAAGGGCTCGAGCTGGGCATCCGTGTACGCGACGCTGCCGGGCTCGCCGGACTCGTCCCAGCCACGCGGCTCTTCGACCAGCCAGTGCCGCCAGTGCGAGAGGCGCGCAGCGGCGGAGGCCGGGCGCCGGTCGAAGCCCTCGGGGTCGAAGCCGTTCGGTGCCCATACCACCCGCTCGGGATCGACACCCAGCCTGTCCGGCACTCGGCGCACCGCGTCCGGGGAGAGCACGAGCACCCGCTCGCACGCCTGCGCCCAGCGCCGCATCCGCTCCGCCCATGCGCCCGCGTAGCCCCAGTCCGGGGGCGGGCCGTCGTCGATCTCGCGCAGCATCAGCACCTCTGTCCCGTGCACGTGGCCGACGCGCGGCACCTGTGGGAACGCTCGCTCGGCCGCCTCGTTCAGCGGGGTGAGGTGGTGCAGGTGGAGGAGGTCCGCCTCCCCCGCGCCCGCCGCTCGCAGGTGTTCGATCCAGGCACTCACGAGGCGTTCGTAGGCCTCGTCGTCGACTCGCCCGAAGACCCGATCGGGCGCGCCCGCACGGTCCTCGTACGAGGGATGGAAGGGAGGATCGGCGGCCAGCGGGTCGGGCGCCGAAGCGGCTGCGGTGTAGTCGACCGGACGTACGTCCAGCCCGCCGAAGAAAGTCGCGGCATTCGACTGCAGGCCCGACGGCCCAAGCGATCCGCAGGCGATCGTCGGGTGCCACCCCGCACTGGGGAGGGAGCGCGCCAGGTAGCGGACGACCTGCGCGGACCCGCCACGCGGGAAGAAGATCAGCCCCATCACGACGCGGCGCTGCGGCACGGCGGTCATTCAGATGATCGACGGCGTCGAGCCGCCGTCGACAGACCAGGCCGCCCCAGCCACGTCCGAGGCGCGCTCCGAGCAGAGGAACACGATCACCGCCGCTATCTCGTCCTCCTGGGCCATCCGGCCGATCGGCATCCCCGCGCCCGTTGCGGCGAGGACCTCATCGCGGGTGGTGCCGCCGCGGCGAGCGAGCTGATCCGCGAGGCCGCCGTCCCCGGTCCAGGCGGGCGTCGCGACGGGTCCGGGCGTGACCGCGTTCACCAGAACGCCCTTGGCCGCGTACGACTCGGCAAACACCCGCGAGAGCGACAGCTGGGCGGACTTCGTCACCGAGTAGGACGCGTCCAGCCTCCGCGAGGGCCGCTTGCCGGAGGACGAGGCGACATTGACGATCCGCCCGCCACCGGCCTCGGCCATCGTCGGAGCGAGCGCCTTCATCAGGCGCATCGACGCCATCACGTGGAGCTCCCACTGCTCGTTCCAGTCGGCGTCCGTGAGCTCTTCGAGCGGGCGTGCACGGCTCCCGCCTGCATTGTTGACGAGCGCCCAGGGGGTCCCGGCGCAGGCGGCAAGCACGCGCTCGCCGGCATCGGGGTCCGTGATGTCGAGCTCGAGCTCGGCACCGTTCCGCGCGACGGAAAGCACGCGCGCCCCCTCCTGCGCGAGCATGCGCGCCGTGGCGGCGCCGATCCCGCGCGTGGCGCCCGTGACAACGCAGATCCTGCCGTCGAGACCGAGATCCATAGGAGGATCATCGCCCAATGAAGTCGCACACGGTCTACCGGACCTTCAACACCGAGCAGCGGCGTGAGTTCATCCGCATCACCGAGGACGTGCAGACGGCGGTCGACGAGGCCGGGGTGACGGAGGGACTGGCACTCGTCGCGGCCATGCACATCACCGCCGCGGTGTGGATCAACGACGACGAGCCCGGTCTGCACGAGGACACGCTCGAGTGGCTCGACAAGATCGCCCCGCCGAGCTGGAAGCCCCCCGCCAACGCGGTGGCCGGCGAGCTACTGCCCGACCCAGGCGACTATCGCCACCACCGCGGCGGGGAGGACAACGGAGACGCCCACCTGAAGAACCTGCTCGTGCACCACCATGTGATCGTGCCGGTGACCGACGGGCGGCTCGACCTCGGCCCCTGGCAGCAGATCTTCTACACCGAGTTCGACGGCCGGCGGTCCAAGCGGATGATCATCAAGGTGATCGGGGAGTAATCCCCCTGAGGGCATCCTCCCCGCAGATCTGATGGCAACGGCGACTTCCAGGCGCCGAGACCGCGGGCCTACGGCCCGCTCTCGTACACCTCCGGGTTCACGCAGTTCGGCATTCGCTCCCCGGCCAGCCCGGCGAGCAGGTTGTCGACCGCCATCTCCGCCATCCGCTCGCGGGTCGCGTGCGTCGCGGAGGCGATGTGCGGCACGACGAGGAGCCCGGGCGCGTCGAGCAGGGGATGGTCGCCCGGCAGCGGCTCGGGGTCGGTTACGTCGAGTGCCGCGCCGGCGATCTCGCCCTCGTGCAGAGCGCGAGCCAGTGCGTCGGTGTCGACCATCGGCCCGCGGGCCGTGTTGATCAGGTAGGCGGTCGGCTTCATCCGCCGGAGCGCCGCGGAGTCGATCAGGCCGCGGGTCTCGGGAGTCAGCGGGGCATGGAGGGTCACGAAGTCCGAGCGCTCGAGCAGCTCGCCGAGCTCCACCCCTTCACCGCGGCTCGTATACAGGACCTCGCAGCCGAAGCCCTCGCAGCGCCGCGCCACCGCCCGGCCGATGCGTCCGAAGCCGACGATCCCCACGGTCGCCCCGTGGAGGTCGCGGCCAAGCAGCAGGCCCGGTTCCCAGGTGCGCCATTCGCCACGGCGCACATAGGCGTCTCCCTCGGCGATCCGCCTGCCGATGCCGAGCATGAGCGCCAGCGCGAGGTCGGCGGTCGACTCGGTGAGGACGCCTGGCGTGTTGCCCACCGGGATGCCGCGCTCGGTGGCCGCCGCGAGGTCCACGTTGTCCACCCCTACCGCGTAGTTCGAGATCGCCCGCAGCCGCGCCGCGGCTGCGAGGAATTCGGCATCGACCGGGTCAGTGAGCAACGCGAGCAGCCCGTCGAGCTCGGGCGCGCGGGCGAGGAGCTCCTCTTTCCCGGGGGGCATTGACCCTTCCCAGACCTCGACCTCGTGCTCGGCGCGGAGCCGGTCGACCGCGCCGCCGGGCAGGCGGCGCGCCACGAAGACCTTCATTGCCGGAGATCCTCGATGACGGCCCGCGCGGCGAGGTAGCCGGGGGCGCCCGTGACCGCGCCGCCGGGATGTGCCCCCGAGCCCCCCAGGTAGAGCCGCCCCACGCCGCCGAAGGCGCGGCGATCGATGCGGCCCTCGAGCAGCTGCCCGGGCATCATCTCGCCATGGAAGATGTGGCCGCCGGTGATGCCGAAGCGCGCCTCGAGCTCGCGCGGGCCCAGCGCCAGCCGCTCGACGATGCGGTCGGGGAGCCCCGGGCAGGCGAGGGCGAAGCGTGCGATCGAGGCATCCGCCGCGGCGTCCGCGTCGGCGTCGGGCGGGAAGCACTGACAGAAGAGCGACAGCACGTGCTGCCCCTCGGGCGCCAGCGTCGGATCCACGGTGGTCTGGCTCGCCGCCTCGATCCAGGGGGCCTCGGCGGGGCGGCCGGCGCGGGCGTCTCCCGCCGCGCGCTCGAGATCGTCGAGCGTGTAGCCGATGTCGATTGCGCCGCGCCAGGCGTCCTCGGCCGGCCACGCCGGGAAGTCGGGCAGGCCGTCCAGCAGGAGCATCACCTTGACGACCGGACCGGCCTGCCTCCAGCCGTTGGGGGGCTCGACCCCGGCCAGGGCGGCCGTGCGGAGCGGATCGGCGTTCGAGACCACGGCGCGGGCACGCACCTCCTCGCCGCCCTCGAGCACGATCCCGTTGGCCTCGCCGTCGTCCACGAGAACCCGCTCGACCGGGGCCTCGACCCTTACCGTCGCCCCCGCCGCCTGGGCCGCCGAGCGGAGCGCCCGCGTGACGGCGCCCATCCCGCCGCGCGCGAAGCCCCACGCGCTGGGCGGCCCGGCGGCCTCCCCGAGGTCGTGGTAGAAGCCGACGAACGAGGTGCCGGGGTCGCGCGGGCCGGCGAGGGTGCCAATCAGGCCCTGGAGGGCGAACGGGACCCGAACCGGTTCCGACGGGATGCCGGCGAGCTCGTCGGCGACGGCGCCGTCGAGCAGCTGCTCGCCGACCGCCTCGAGCCACCGCTCGCGGTCCGGCGGCTCGAGCATCAGCGGCCGCGCGCGGGCGGCCGCCGCTTCCCGGGCGCGCGCCCACGACAGGTAGGCGTCGGCGTCTGCCCGCGACCCGTCCTCGGCGAGCTGGGCGTGCGTGCGCGCGGGCTCCGACCAGGTGACCACCCGGCGGCCGTCGGGAAACGGCGCGAAGAGATAAGGGTCGTGGACCGCCACCTCCAGGCCGTGGCGCGGAAGCTCCAGCTCACGGACGATCTCGGCGCGCAGGAGCGAGAGCGTGTAGGCGGCGGGTGAGGCGCGCACACCCGGCCAGAGCTCCTCTGTCACGCAGGCGCCGCCGACGACGTCCCGGCGCTCGAACGCCTCGACAGTGAGGCCGGCTCGGGCCAGATAGGCGGCGGCCACGAGCCCGTTGTGTCCCGCTCCGACTATCGCGACGTCAACCGTTCGACCACTCATGGATCGAGCAGCTTGCCAGGCCGGCGTCGGCTTGTACTCTCGGGGGCCATGGCCAAGGACACCGGACTCCCCTCCGCCGACGCACAGTTCGACTTCGGGCGGGCCCGCCGCAGGCGGATGCTCTCGCGTCTGGCCGCACGCCTGCGGGGGGAGCCGGGCGACGTCAACGTCATCCTCCCCTTCGACGAGGTGGTGGCCGCGCTCGGCCGCCGAGGCGAGCGCCGGCTGGGGCTCCAGACCATCCCCCTCGACTCGATCGTCGGCACCGTGGACCGCCGGCGCGAGTTCGATCGCCGCTTCCGGCCCACCTCCGGCCGCGTGCGTCCGCGCTGGGAGCGGATCAACGTCGCGCAGCGGCGCGGCGACCCAATGCCGCCCATCGACGTCTACCGGATCGGCGAGCTGCACTTCGTGAAGGACGGCCATCACCGAGTCTCGGTCGCCCGCGCGCTCGGGTACAAGGACATCAATGCCTACGTGACCGAGGTGCTCACCGAGGTCGGTGCGGACCGCACCATCACACTGCGGGACCTGCCGCTGAAGAGCCATCAGCGGCTCTTCCACGAACGGGTCCCGCTGCCGAAGGAGGCACGTGACCGCATTCAGCTCTCGGACGAGTGGCGCTATGCCGCTTTGGCCGAGAGCGTCGAGGCGTGGGGCTTCCGTCTGATCCAGCAGCGCGGCGAGCTGCTGAGCCGCGCAGAGGTGGCCGAGGCCTGGTTCCGCGACGAGTACGAGCCCGTGGTGCAGATGCTGCACGAGGCCGGTCTCATCCGCCACGGCACCGAGACCGAGGCGTACATGCGCGTCGCCCAGCTGCGCTATCTCCTCCTGCGCACCCACGAGTGGGACGACGACGTGATCGAGGCGGTCCGCCACGACCTCGAGGAGCCAGGCCTCGAGGAGGACACGATGGTGCGGCGGCTGAGGAAGGAACTCCGCTAGGCGTGCACTCCTACCAGAGGGGATCCATAGTTTCGGCCAGGCTGTTCGCGAGGACGTCGGAGAGCGGCAACACGTCGATCGGCTCGTCGAGCGGCGCGTGAGTCCGGGCCGCTCGGGCGACAGCCTTCACCACACCGGACGGATCGGCAGCCGCTGCGAGCGCCACGCAAACGGTCAGGTGTGGACGGCCGGGCCCGGTGGCCTCGACCAGATAAGCGGATTCGACCTCCTCGCGCCCGGTCAGCTCCCGGCGCAGCGCCGCCACCAGCGCCTCGGGTGCGCCTGCGGCCGCCGCAGCTCGATAGCCGAGCGCTCACGGACCTCGAGGCGCACCGCCCCGGAGCTGGGATCTACGCCGCCGAGCCGGAGTGCGTCGGAATCGGCCAGGGCATCGATCTCGCGGAAGTCGAGCAGACCGCCAAAGGGCCCACTCGGGTTTAGGGCGACTGCACCCAGTCGACGCTGCATCGCGAAGGAAGCCAGATCGGGACCGCGTATCGCCGCCCACTGGACCGGTCCCGACGCCAAGGCAGCGAGCGCGTCCGCCTCCGTGAACGCCGGCAGGACCGTCCGCCCGTCGTCTCCTCGAGCTGCCCATACCTCGCGCTCGCCCTCGCGGCCGTCGCGGACGGGGACGACGAGGATGCATGTCCGGAAGGCCTCGTAGATGCCCTGCCTGGCGCGCGGGTCTCCGCTCTCGGTTGCGTCGCGCATCGCCTGAAGCAGGCCGGGGTTCGAGGGCGCCGCGATCATTGCGCTCAGCTGGCGGTGCGCTCGCCGAACAGGATCGGCTCGACCTCGCGCTGCCTGCTGCGGAGTGCCTCGTTCGACTCCCACCTCTCGCCGAGGACCACCTCGACCCCCTCGTGCAGCGGCCGAACGATCACGGCGTCGCGGCCGCGGAGCGTGTCGAGGTCGAGAGCGGCGGCCAGACCAGGCCCGTAGTACGTGTGCCAGTGCAGTTTCTCGTCGGCCGGCCGCTGAGGGGCGCCCGTCACGTCCTCTTCGTCCAGTCGCTCGGTGATGTTCGCACGCGACTCGAGCGCGGCCCAGACGGGCGAGAAGGAAGCTACGCAGTCGGCGAACAGCACCGGCATCCCCATGGGCGACACCGGGCGTCGAAAGGACACGATGCACCAGTTCCGGGTTGGGCCGCGTTCTCCGGTACTCAGCATCACCTCGCAGAGGTCGTCGTCCGGCCCGCCGCGCCCGACGCCGAAGAGGCTCGTCACGATTCCCGCCTCGGGCTGCGGCACTCCCGCGTCGTCGACACTGACAGGCCGCGAGCGCAGGTAGTCCGTGATTGCTCGGAGCTCCACCGGGATCTCATGGGCCTCCTCGCGCGACTCCCAGTGCACCACCCGCTCAAGACCTGCGTGCGCCTGCAGCGCGCGCAGCACGCCGAGCAGGCGGTTGGCCCACACCTCCGGCGGGCCGGCCGCGGGGTCACGTTGGAGATTGACGCCGAACTTCTCCATCGGGTCAGTCTGGCATCGGGACATACCGGACCGTGATGGGCCACTGGCGGCGTGCGAACTCGTCCCTGAAGTGGCGGTACGCGTCGCCCCTCTCCGCGAAGCGCCACTCGATCGGCTGGCCGTTCGCGACCCGAACCTGGCGCTCCGCCTCGTCGATCATGGCCTGGCGCTTGCTCCACCATGGCTGCGGCTCGCCATCCTTGGACAGGTGATCGTACCTGCCCTTCGAATCGACCAGAACGCCGTTGTCGATCGAGTCGAAGTCCGCGTGCTCGCCGGCTCGCTCCACCCGGTACACCTCGCCGGGCCGACCGCCGTTGAACTCCTGGTAGCGCCGGCTGTAGTGGGACATCGACTCGTTCTTGG
>DATDLN010000066.1:0-2705 GCA_036519295.1 Thermoleophilaceae bacterium | reverse complement strand
AGGGCGCGAGCGTGTCAGCCGACGCGCCGGAGCTTCGCGACCGGGACGAAGACGATTCGCGCGGCCGCGTCCAGCTCGGGAGTCGTGATCTCGACTAGCGCGGTGCCGCCATCTCGCAGCTCGAGTACGCCGCCGCGGGCCCTGGCGGGCGCGTCGTCGATCGCTTCGGTCAACTCAACCCGGTCGAAGGCGGTGATCTCGCGGACTACGGCCATGCGTCCATGTTAGGGGCTCGGGTAGGTGGTCACGAGCCGTGGGGCCGCCTCCTCGTCGGGGTAGTGCCACGGGGTCACGATCGGCGCGGTGCGCTCGTTGATCGTTAGCGTCAGCTCGACGCCGCAGACTACGCCGTGGGGTGCCCGGTGGCGAATCGTCGTGACGGGCGCATCGAGGACCCGGGCGGCTATGGCACTCCAGATGCGTTCTCTGTCCTCCACGCCCGCGCGGAACACGCGCGCCCACTCGGGACCGTGGCCATGCGCAGCGAGAATCCACCGCACCCACTTCTGCCCGCTCGAGTGAGCGTCGGCGGCGCGGGGCATCGGCTGGCCGATCGTGGGGAATGGCATGGCGAGACGGAGTCGAGCCCGGGCACGCTATTCGTACGGCCCGACGCCCCGGTTGGGGTGCGCGTGGGATGGCCGACGCGCAGAGACGCCTGCGACGGTTGCAGCCCGACGGCTCGGATTATCTGATTGCATCCCCCCGAGGCGCTCGAGGCCTTGCTCGGCTACTTCTTGCCGCGCGCGGGAGATCTCCTGCTCAGCGGGCAGCCGGGGGCGCCACGCAGTTCGTGGATCACGTGCGCGTAGGTGCCGAGCGTCATCTGTGGACTGTGGCCGAGCTCCTCCGCCAGCTCGGGGATCGACGCGCCCTCCCGGATCCGCAGCGACGCGTACGAGTGTCGCAGCCCGTACGGCGGCTCGCTGACCGCAAGCGCTTCGCGCAGCGGCCCCCACACGCGGACGGTCCAGTTCCCCCAGTCGGTCTCGCTCCACGGCTCGCCCTTGTAGTTGGGGGAACACGAGGCCATACCGGCGGCCCGAGCGCAGCTCCCATTGCGAGCAGGTCGTCGCGTAGCAGCGCCCAGAGCGGGGTCGTCCGCGCCGGCCGGCCAGTCTTCTGCCCGGCGACGATCTCGCCGTCGACGTTCTTCCGCTCGAACAGCAGCGTCCGCTCCCGCACGTGCCACCACTCGAGCGCGAGCGCGTCCTGCGGCCGCGGGCCGGCATACGCGAGCATGCAGACCAGCGCAGCGGCGCCGTAGCGCTCCTTTTGGAGCAGGAGTGCCCGGGCGAGCTCCACCGACAGCGGAGGCAGGCAAACCACCGCCCGCTTGCGCCTGCCAAACGGCTTCTTGACGAGTCGCAGGGGGTTCTTGGCGACCCGGTCGCGCCGCTCCGCGTAGGTGAACATGCCCGACAGCACAGCCAGCGCCTGGCGGGTCTGCGAGTCGCCCACGCCGGCGGCGAGCAGCTTCGCCTTGAAGTCATCGACGACTGGGACCGTTACGTCACACAGCCGGTGCGAGCCGAGCCTCGGGATGATGTGGCGGTCGAGCAGCTTCCTGTAGTCGCGGCGCGTGCGCGCTGAGAGGTTGGGCAGCACGTACAGCGCCCACCAGTCGAGCGCCAGATGGCGTACGGTGCGGCGCGCCCACTCCGCCTCGGCCAGCTCCCCGAGCCGCCGCCGGCGGCGCATCTCGTCGAGGAACGTCTGCGCGTCTTCCCTGCGCTGGAATCGCCGACGCCGGCGCGCCGACCCGCGGTCGGCGTCGTAGTACCCGACCTCCCAGCGCACCTCGCCGTTCCGCAGCGTCACCTTTAGGCCCCACCCCCGCTCCTTTCCTCGACCGCATTCAGGTCCGCGAGGAAGCTACCTCCCTGAGCGCAAAACGCGTCATCCTTTGCTGGCACCCGGTCACGCGAAGTCCGGGCTCGTCGAAGATCTCAAGCGGGCGTCCCTGAGACATCGTTCTCGGTTGAGAACTTGCTTGAGCCGTCGGCTTTCCACCCCGCGGCCGTCGGTCTTGGCAAGGAGGAACGCGGGTGAGCACGAGCATGGCGCCCGGGCAGCGGTAGGTCTGGTTCCGTTCGCGAGTGGCGTGAACCGTACGCCGATCGCGATCGCCGCCCGCATCGGACTCACCACCGCCGCGGCGCTGGTCGGGCAGGTGCTCGCACTCGGGAGCTCGGGCATCACCTGCCTCGCGGTTGCCGGCGGCCCGCTTGCCACGCTCCTCGACTGCGACGGGCCCTTGGAAAGCCGGCTTGAGCACCTGACGCGCGGCTCATAGCCTCCCAGCTGTCCCCGATCGCGTCCAACGTCCCTCTGCCGCCTCACCGGCAAGATCCGGGCTCTACGAGGCGTCCCGCGCCGAGCGCTCCGCTGAACCGGCGATTGCCCCTCTAGCACCGAGGTGCGTAGAGTGTATGCGCGCTGTCGGTCAGGGGACGAGCGGCGCTGGCAGTGACGGCAACACGGAGGCTTGAACAGGGCGAGCCGACGCGAGCTGAGGCGGGGGCGCCGGGAATCGTCGAGCGGCGCCGGCCGGGCAGGCGATCTTGGTCCGGGGCGACTGAGGGCGGCGTTCGCGCTGTCAGGGCGATGAACTGGGAGCGCGACCGACGGTCGTGACGCGGCCACGCGCCGAGGGAGTAGCCCGCGGCCGCGTCGTAGCTTGTCGCGCTTGACGGGCGCTTTGT
>DATDLN010000065.1:0-25468 GCA_036519295.1 Thermoleophilaceae bacterium | reverse complement strand
AGAAAAGGCCGTAGGCACGCGGCCACCCCAAGCGTACGCTGCGCGGGAGGTCGAGATGGAAGAGCGCAAAACGCAGGCGCGAAAGCGCGCCGGCGGTTCGCCACCGGCGCGATGGCTGCCCCTCTCAGGTGCGGCTGCACTGGTTGCTCTCGCGGTGACCGCTGCGTCGGCGGGCGGTGGGACCGCGGCGCACTCGCGACTCAAGACAGATGCATCCGTCGAGGCTCGCGATAACTTCTTCATGCCCTCGGCGGTCACGATCAATCAGGGCGAGACCGTGACCTGGACGAACGTGGGCAGTAACCCACACAACGTCCGCTTCAGCGACAGAACGGTCGGCGAGCCGCCGGCTCCGGACAGCTCGCGCTGGACTGTCATGCGGACGTTCGACGCCCCGGGCGACTACAGCTACCGCTGCGAGCTGCACGCTGGCATGGCGGGCACCGTGACCGTCAACCCCGCTCCGCCCCCGCCCGGCGGCGGCCCTCCCCCGCCCGCCGGCGGCCCTCCCCCTCCCGGCGGCGGCCCTCCGCCTCCCGGCGGCACCCCACCCGGGAGCCCCACGCCCGCTCCCGGGGCCGGCAAGTCCGCGACCGCAGTGACCCTTCAGGTCAGCGACGCGACACCCATCCGAGGTGCTCGGGTGCGCTTCTTCGGCACCGTCACGCCCAAGCGGGACGGGCGTTTCCTTCAGCTCCAGCGCCGTGCCCGCGGCTCGTTCCGGACGGTTCTGAGGATCAGGCTCGTTGATGCCGGGAGCAGCCGCTCGAAGTTCAGCAAGCGCGTCCGCGTGCTCGGCGATGCCGTGTTCCGGGCCCGCCTTCCGGCCGACAGCGGCCACGAGCTGGGTACCAGCCGCGCGAGGCGGCTGGACGTTCACTGACGATCGGGCTCCGTGGCGTCCGGCCCCTTTCCGCCGAGCAGTTCGAGCTCGATCATCTCCCAGTCCTCGACGAGCGCCATCGCGGCGGCGACGTCGTCGCTCCCACGGATCCTCTCGAGTGAGGCGTCGAGGTCGTCCTGGCTTCGCCAGAGCTCGGTCACCCATATGACATCGGGGTCGCCAACCTGGCGGTTGATCAGGTAGAGCTCGCAGCCCGGATCAGGCTCGAGATCCGCGGCGGCCGCGAGCAGTGTCTCGGCAAGCTTCTCACCGAGCCCTTCGCGGGCAACGGCCTTCCCGTAGCGAGCGATTCGGGTCATGTCCCGCACGCATGCTACGGCGACCGAAAAGGGGTTCCGCTCCAGCGAGGAGAGAAGTGGGCGGTCCTGCTGCCGCCCCTTCTCGCTAGAACAACCTCGTCAGCTGACCGCGGATCGCACCCCCGGGGTTGTCGGTCGTGTGGTAGTTGACGTAGTGCCCGGCGAGGTTGCCGCAGATGGCTGCGGCGTCCTGCGCGGTGATCGGGATCGAGTCGAACTGGGTGAACACGCGGCGATTGCTCGAGCCGCTGAACAGCGGGACCACGATCGGGCCGTTCACGCCCGCCGGCCCGACGTGGATGTGGCCGAGGATGAACGTCTCGCGCGCCGGGTTGGCGATGGCGACGGTGAACGTGAGCCTGGTCCCGTTGATGTGCACGAGCGCGGCGCCGGTCGCCTGCGAATTGGTTGGTGGCACCTCGTTGCCGGGCTTGAGCACGGCGAATGCGGTGCACCTCGTCGGGGCGGTCTGCGCTGCGCCAGGAGCCGCGGACAGCAGGGCGACGGCGACAGCGAGGGCGAGGACCACGAGGAGCCTTCGGACGGCGACCACGGACATCCCTTCTTAAGTCGGATGTTGGAACCCTCCCGCCCGGTGTACACGGGCGACCTCGATCCGGTTCGAAGCCGCGGGTCGTGCGGCTCAGCCCGCCGAGGGCGGCGGGATGGTGACCGGCGCCGAGCCGGGAGGAGTGATCAGGTCGATCGACCTGGCGTCCATCTCGCTCTTCTCGCCGGCGTGCTTCACGGCATCGTCCACCTTGTGGCCCGCGTCCACGACCGAGCTGGCGTTGAACTCGAATACCACCGTCGCCCGGAACTTCATTGCTCCTCCTTGGTCGTTTGGTTCGATTTTCGCGCCTGGCCGTCAGGAGCTTCCGATGATCACACCCACGGCCGCAACGATCGTCCCGCCGAGCGTGACCTGCACGAGCGAGCGCGCCAGCGACACGCGGAGGAAGCGGCGCCGGACCCAGGCGATCGCCACGAGCTCGACGGCAACGACGGCGTAGGCGATCGCCAGGGCCCTGTCCACGTCCCCGATCAGGAACGGCAACGCGTGCATCGAGCCACCGCCGAAGGTGGCGAAGCCGGTGATGAGGCCGCGGGCGAGACTGCTGCCGCGCCCCGTCAGCGCGCCGTCGTCGGAGAGGGCCTCGGACATCCCCATGCTGATGGCCGCGCCAAGCGCCGCGGCCAGGCCGACCAGCAGCGCCTCGCGGGAGCCGGCCAGGTAGGCGGTCGCGAAGATCGGCGCAAGCGTGGAGATGGTGCCGTCGATCAGGCCGATCAGGCCGGGCTGTACGACCTGGAGCAGCAGCTTCCGGTCGTCCGCACTGCGCCAGCGATCGATGGCCTGAGTTGGTGTCACACGCTAATTATTGCAACTCAGTTAGAATAAGGGCTGCCTAATGACTGAGGAAGAGTTCAGAGCAAGCCTTAGGGAACGCGGGTTTCGGGTCACCCCGCAACGGATCTTGATCCACCGTGCGTTCACCGAGCTCGGGCGCCACGCGACCGCCGAGGAGGTGCTGGCCCACGTGGAGCCGCGGCTCCCGAACGCCTCGCTGCCGACCGTCTACGCGGCTCTCGAGCTGTTCGAGGAGCTGGGCATCGCGCACCGAGTCGCCGCCGGCAGCGCCACCGCTCTCTGGGACCCGCGCCCCGAGCGGCACCATCACCTCATCTGCCGATCCTGCGGAGCGGTCGAGGACCTGGACGTGAGGATCGACGCGGCCCGGGCGCTCCGCGCCGCCCGCCGCCGCGGCTTCCGCGCCGAGGGCTCCGAGCTCATCGTGAGCGGCCTGTGCGAACGCTGCCAGACTCGTTCGCATGGACGTCACGCTCGTGAACCTGGATAGCCCCAGCGATACGCGCACCTTCGAGAAGGGCCGTTTCGAGACCTACGAGGTCGGGCCGATGACGCTCGGCCGCGCCACCTACGAGCCCGGCTGGAAGTGGTCCGAGCACGTGGGGCCGGGGACCGGAGAGCGCTCTTGCAATGTCGAGCACGTCGGCGTCGTCCTCAGCGGCCAGGCGGTCGTGAAGATGGACGACGGGGAGGAGCTCGTCATGAAGCCGGGCGACTTCTTCCACGTGCCCCCCGGCCACGACAGCTGGGTGGTCGGCGACGAGCCGTACGTGTCGCTCCACGTGATGGGTGGCGAGAAGTACGCCACCTGAGCCAGAATCGGCGCATGGCCCGCATCGACGAAATCACCGACGGCATCCATCGAATCTCCACGACGGTCGACATCGACGGGGGCGCGTTCCAGTTCAACCAGTTCCTGATCGACGACGAGCGGCCCGCGCTCATCCATACCGGGATGCACGGGATGTACGGGGCTGTCCGCGACGCGGTCGCGGAGGTGGTCGATCCCGGCAAGCTCGCGTACGTCGTCCTGCTCCACTTCGAGTCGGACGAGTGCGGCGGCATGGACCGCTTCCTCCAGGGGGCGCCCGGCTCGACACTCGCGTGCAGCGCGCTCAGCAACACCCTGAACCTGGGCGGCTGGAACTTCACCGGACGGGTGGAGGGCCATCTCGACGGCGAGGTGATCGACCTCGGACGGCACAAGCTGCGCTTCCTCGAGACGCCGCACGTGCACCACTGGGACTCGATGATGCTCTTCGAGGAGACGACCAGGAGCCTCTTCCCCTCCGATCTGTTCATCCAGGCGGGCGACCAGCCGCCGGTGGTGACCGAGAACCTCGGATCGGAGATGTGCGGCTTCTACCGCGAGATCGGAATCTTCGCGCACGAGGAGCCGGTCCGGCGGGTGGTCGACCGCGTCGAGGCGCTCGATCCGGACTGGGTGCACGGCATGCACGGCGGCAGCCTGACCCGCGAGGCGTTCCCCCACTTCGTGCGCGCGCTGCGCGAGGTGCCCTTCGCGTATGAGGGCAAGCTGCTCGGGCGGCCGCTGTAGCAGCCGGCGTAGCTACCGGTGTGCCGGCTCCGGCCGGCCCACGCCGGCCGGCGCCTCCCACCAGCGCTCAAGCCTGCGCATGAACGCTCCGGGCTTGTCGGCGTAGAGGCGCGCTCCGAGCTCGAAGGCCCCCGCTTGGAGCTCGGCGCGGCGACGCTCCACGGGTGCGCCGATGGCGGCGGCCGACGCCGGCGCGTGCTCCTCCGCCCACGCGAGCAGCACCGCGAGGTCATGGTCGTCGCCCACGCGCTCGGAGAGGCTGTGCGCCTCGTCCGCGAGGGCGTCCATCACCGGCGGCCACGCGGTGCGGAGGATCGTCAGGTGGTACCAGAGGTCCTTCGCCCGCTTGCGCCACTCGTGCAGGTTCTCGGTGGTCGGCTCGGCGCGGGCCCTGCGGAAGTCCTTTCGGCCGCGCCGGTAGATCCGTTCGAGCCCGCCCGCGACGGCCTCGAAGCCATCCTCGTCGAGCGGCCAGCGGCCAACGCGCCTGCGCGCCGTCGTGAGGATCTTCACGACCTGCGCCGAGGCCTGCTGCCGAGCCCCGCCGGCCGTTCGGAGCTTGTGGGCCTCGAGTGCCTGGCGGAGGTCGCCCGCGGTCGCGTCGGGGATCTCGCCCTCGAGCTTCGCGAGGGTCGAGAGCATGACGTCGGCGTCGCGCACACCCGAGAGCTCCTGGCCGGCGTCGCGGAAGCACTCGTTCTCGCGCCGGTACGCGTGATCGCCGATCTCCGCTCGCACGAGCCGGACCACCGCCCGGAGCTTCTTCATGTCCTTGCGCGCCTCGTGGACCGCCTCTTCGGGCGAGCTGTCGGTGCGCCCCTCGAGCTCGTCGAGCGCATGATCAATGCGCCCGCGAGTGATCCGCGCGATGCCCCTCGGCACCGCCTCCCCGGCCTTCAACTTGTAGCCGCGTGAAGCCACGGATCAGGAAACCTAGCGCCGCCGCGCCAAGATCTGCGCGGCCGCCGACGCCGGGTCGAGCCGCCGCGCCACCACCTCGTCGAGCAGCTCCCGAACCGACTCGTCGTCCCGCACCTGCGCCTCCAGAGCGCGGCGCTGGCGCGCCGCGGCAAGGGCCATCACCTCGTTCAGCAGATTGCGGCGGCGGCGCTCGGCGAGCGTCCCCTGGTCCTCGATGAAGACGCGGTGCTCGGCGATCTTCTCGACCAGCTCCTCGATGCCCTCACCGCGCGACGCCTCGGTCTTGACGATCGGCACGCGCCACCCTTCCTGCGGGCCGAGCGACAGCACGCCGCGGATCTCGCGCACCATCGTGTCGGTCAGCGGGTGGTCGGACTTGTTGACGACGATCACGTCGGGGATCTCCATCACCCCGGCCTTGAGCGCCTGGATCGAGTCTCCCGAGCCCGGCATCAGCACGAGCACGACGGTGTCGGCGTGGTCGATGATGTCGACCTCGGCCTGACCCACCCCGACGGTCTCGAGAAAGACGTCGTCCCTGCCGCTCGCATCCATCAGCAGCGCCGCCTGGAGGGTGGCCTCCGACAGCCCGCCGAGGGAGCCGCGGCTCGCCATGGAGCGGATGAAGACGCCCGGGTCGAGGAAATGGTCGGCCAGCCGGATGCGGTCCCCGAGCAGGGCGCCCTGGGTGAACGGCGAGCTGGGGTCGATGGAGAGCACGGCGATCTCCCGCCCCCGGGCGCGGGCGTTCTCGATCAGCCGCCCGATCAGCGTCGACTTGCCGACCCCGGGCGGCCCCGTGAATCCCACGACGACCGCGCGGCCGGTCTTCGGATAGACCTCGCGGACCAGCGCCCAGCCCTCCGGATCGTCGTTCTCGACGAGCGAGATGGCCCGGGCCAGCGCGCGCTTGTCGCCCGCGAGCAGGCGCTCCGCGAGATCGGCTGCGTTCGTCCCGGGGCGGCCATGGCGGCCAATCCTAGGGGCGCGGCTCGTCACCGCAGGTGCTCCGCCACGTCCCACGTCCACAGCTCGACCACGTTTCCGTCGGGGTCGTCGACGTAGGCGGCGCGGCCGTAGCCGTCCGAGAACTCGATCTCCTTGACCTCCTGGCCACGCTCGCGCAGCCCGGCCACGGCGGCGTCGTAGTCCTCCTCGGCGATCTTCATCGCGAAGTGAACGTGCAGCCCGCCGCGTCCGCCCGCGAGGCCGACCTGCGGCCGCCACAGCCCAATCCGCGTCCGATCGCCGGCCATCACCCAGATCGCCTCGCGGTCGGGCCAGCGCTCCACCACCGGCAGCCCGAGCACGCCCGCGTAGAACTTCTCCGCCGCCTCGAGATCCACCACCTCGAGCACGAGCTCGGACACGCCGGTCACCGGGAGGCGGCCCCTCACATCCCCTCCGCCGGCTCCCACAGCTCGAAGCGGTTGCCCTCGGGATCGACCGCCCAGCCGAAGCGCCCGACGCCCTCCTGGTCCTGCCTCTTGTCGAGCACCTCGACGCCCGCGTCGCGGAGACGGTCCAGCACGGCGTCCAGATCGTCGACGCGATAGTTCAGCATCCACTGCTGGCCGCTCGGCCCGAAGTAGTCGGTGTCCTCGGCGAACGCGCCCCAGACGAGCGTGCCGGCCGGCGACTGGAAGACCGCGTCCGGCAGGCCGAGGTGCTCCGTGTACCACGCCTTGAGCGCCTCCGGATCGCGGGCTCGGAAGAAGGTTCCGCCGATGCCGATCACCTTGCCGCGGTCGTCCATCAAGGCGAGCGTAGCGGCGGCTCTACTCGTACGCGACGGCCCGCAGCACGTCGAGCTTCGCCGCCCGCCGAGCCGGGAAGATCGCCGCCAGCACTCCGGCCAGCGCGGCCAGCACCAGCAGGATGAGGAGCGTGCCGACCGGGTAGCTCAGCTCGAAGCCCTCGTCCGCGAGGGGGCGTGAGACGAGCGTCGCGAAGATGATCCCGAGGATCGTGCCCAGAATCGCGCCGATCAGCGCCGTGATGACCGACTCGTAACGCACAAGCCGCTTCACCTGCTTGCGCGACATCCCGACCGCGCGCAGCAGCCCGAGCTCGCGCGTGCGCTCGTGGATCGAAAGCGCCAACGTCGTGACGATGCCGAGCAGCGAGATCACGATCGCGAGCGCCAGGAGCACGTAGAAGAAGGACACCAGCTGGTTGATCTGCTTCTCCTGGTTGTCCTTCAGCTCCTGCTGGTTCAGCGTGTCGACGGTCGGGAAGCGGCGGTCCACGGTCTGCTTGATCTGCTGCTGAACCGCGTCGGCATTCGCCCCCGGAGCGAGCCGCACGAAGGTCATGCTCGGCTCTGTGGTGCCGAACTGCGTTCGCAGAGTCCGTTGGGTCGTGACGACATTGCCGAGCAGGTCGGCGTTGTCCTTCACGGTGCCCTCGACCGTGAGCCTTACGTTGCGCTCGAGCGGTGTGCGGATGGTGATCCGGTCCCCGACGTTGATGTCGTTCGAGTTCGCCCAGGCGTCGTCGAGCACCGCCCCCCGCACCGGCAGCGAGGACAGCGTGGACGGCGAGCCCTTCTCCCAGTCGAGCGAGAGCACGTCCGAGACCGTGGCGGGGTCGACCGCCGAGACGCGGATGTCCTTGCCCTGGTACACGCCGCCCGCGAAGCTCAGTGACGACACAGTTCGAACGCCGTTCACGCGCTTCGCTTCGCGAGCGGCACCGGGGCTGATCGGCGAGAAACCGTCGGTGTTCTGCAGGACCAGGTCGCCCTGGAAGTTGCGGTCGATCGCGTTGGCAACGGAGGCGCTGATACCGGCCGCGAACACCGTGACGAAGACCACCACGGCGAGGCCGATCATCAGCGCCGCGGACGTAACCGCGGTGCGTCCGGGCTTACGCACGGCGTTCTCCCGCGCCAACCGGCCGGTGATGCCGCGCAGCTTCTCGAGCGGCCACCCGGCCACCGACGCCAGCGGGCGCACGAGCCGCGGGCTGAACATCGATACGCCGAGCAGCGTGAACACGGCGCCGCCGCCGACCGCGCCCGCCGCCGCGCCGGAGCTCTCGATATTGGCGAACAGGCCGACGCATGTGAGCGCGATGCCGACGAGGCTCAGCAATACGGCGAATGCCGTGAAGAGCCTGCCGTGGGAGCGGCTCTCCGGCAGCTCCGCCTCGAGGAGCGCCGCCATCGGCGACACTCGTGTGGCGCGCAGGGCGGGGGTGAGCGCGGCGGCGAACGTGACCACCATGCCCACCACGATCGACACGATGACCGTGCGAGGCTCGATCACCGTGCCCGTGTTCGGCAGGTCGATTCCGAAGCTCTTGAAGATGGCGTTGAGCGCGCCGGCGAAGCCGATACCCGCCACCACGCCGAGCGCCGAGCCGATAACGCCGATGACCGTCGCCTCGAGGAGCATCCCGCGCAGGATCTGGCCGCGCGTCGCGCCGAGGGTCCTGAGCATCCCCAGCTCCCGGATGCGCTGGGCGATCGTGATCGAGAAGGTGTTGAAGATGAGGAAGCTGCCGACCAGCAGGGCGACCCCACCGAACACGAGAAGGACGATTCGGAAGAAGCTGAGCTGGTCCTTGATGTCCTGCGACTGCCGCGCCGCGGCCTGCGTGCCGGTCTCGACGAGTACCCGCGGCGGCAGCACCCGGTTGATGCGGCGGGCGAGCTCCTCCGGCGAGACGCCGGGCGCGGCCTGCACGGAAATGCCGTCGAACTCGCCCTCCTTCCCGGTGAGGCGCTGGGCCTCCGGCGGCGTCAGCTGGGCGGTCCCGGCGCCGCCGGAGCTGGTGTCCCCGAGACGCTGGACGCCGACGATCCGGTAGCTCTTCACCCCCGCCTCGCCGGCGATCCGCAGCGTGTCGCCGATCTTGAATCCCTCTCGATCCGCCGTGGACTGGTCGATCGAGGCCTCGTCGGCCGTCACCGGCGGGTGGCCGTCGACGTAAGTCAGCGTCTCGAACGGCTTGGGCGCGGTCGAGGAGACGAACTCGGGCGCGAAGCTCGAGCTGAGCTGGTCGCCCTTCGCGTCGACGAAGCGGACGGTGGAGAAGATCCCGCCGGCCGCCTTCTCGACGCCCGGGACCTGGCGCACCCGGTCGAGGTACCGCGCCGGGAAGGCCGGCGCCTCAGGGGCGTCGCCCTGGCCCGTCGTGCTCGACGAGATCGCCACGTCGGTTCCGGCGTAGGCGACGTCGAAGATGTCGTCGAACGAACGGTTGATCGTGTCCGTGAGGACGTAGCTGCCGGCGATGAACGCCACGCCGAGCAGCACGGCCAGCGCGGTGACGAACGCGCGGAGCTTGCGCTGCGCGAGGCCGCGCAGGGAAACCTTTGTCACTAGAAGGTCACCACCTAGGCGACTTCCTTCATCAACTCGATCACCTGCTCCGCGGAGCCGGCCTCGGCGTCATGGACGATCAGGCCATCGCGAAGCACGACCAGCCGGTCCGCGTATGCGGCCGCCTCGGGATCGTGGGTGACCATCACCACGCTTTGGCCCAGGTCGTCGACCGAGCGCCGGAGCATGCGCAGCACCTCCTCGCTCGACTTCGAGTCCAGGTTGCCGGTGGGCTCGTCGGCGAAGACCACGGCCGGCTTCGAGACCAGCGCCCGCGCCACCGCCACCCGCTGCTGCTGTCCGCCGGACAGCTCGGCGGGGCGATGGGTGAGGCGGTCGGCCAGGCCGACCGTGTCGACGATCCCGCGCAGCCACTCCTCGTCCGGGCGCTTCCCCGCGATGGAGAGCGGCAGCACGATGTTCTCCTCGGCCGTGAGAACCGGGATCAGGTTGAAGAACTGGAAGATGAAGCCGAGCTTGTCGCGGCGAAGCCTGGTGAGGTCGCCGTCGTCCAGCGTCGTGATCTCGACGCCGTCGAGCTCAACGGAGCCGGAGGTCGGGCGGTCGAGCCCGGCGAGGATGTGCATCAGCGTCGACTTGCCGGACCCCGACGGTCCCATGATCGCGCTGTAGCGGCCGCGCTCGAAGGCGGTGGTCACTCCGGCGAGGGCGTCGACGGCGGCGTCTCCCTCGCCGTAGCGGCGGCGGACGTCGGTGGCGGTCACGATCGAATCCATGGGCCGCAGAGTGGCAGGCCGTGAAGTCGCGTGCATTACGGGTAACCCCCATACTCGGCTTTGTGAAGACCGCCCCGTTCGGATCCTGGTCCTCACCGATCGCGCCTGCGGCGGTGGCCCGCGCCGGGGTTCGCCTGAGCGAGCCCGAGCTGGGCGAAGACGGCTCGGCGTGGTGGCTCGAGCGCCGTCCCCTCGAGGGCGGCCGCACCGCGATCGTGCGCGATGGGCAGGACGTGATTTCGCCTGAGTTCAACGTGCGCACAAGGGTGCACGAGTATGGGGGCGGCGCCTGGCTGCTGCACGGCGAGACGGTCTTCTTCTCCCACTGGGACGACCAAAGGCTCTACCGCCTCGACCCCGGCGGCTCCCCCGTGCCAATCACCCCGGAGGGGCCGTATCGGTTTGCCGACGGGCGGGTGCTCCCGGACGGCACGGCGATCGTCTGCGTACGAGAGACCCACGGCGACGGCGAGCCGGTCGACGACATTGTGCGGGTTCCCGCGGACGGCGGCGGCGCCCCGGAGCCGATCGCTTCGGGCCGTGACTTCTACGCCGCGCCGCGCCCCAGCCCGGATGGCCGCGCCCTCTGCTGGCTGTGCTGGGATCACCCGAACATGCCCTGGGACGGCTGCGAGCTGTGGGTCGGCGAGCGGCGCATGGCCGGCGGGCTGGACGAGTCGATCTGGCAGCCGGACTGGAGCCCGGAAGGCGAGCTGCACTGGGTCTCGGACCGTTCGGGCTGGTGGAATCTCTACTGCGAGGGCGGGCAGCTCACCGACGAGCGCGCGGAGCTCGGCATGCCGCTGTGGCTATTCGGCGGCGCGACCTACGCCTTCCTCGAAGATGGGACCATCGCGTGCGTTCGGACGGAGCGGGCTGTGGCGCGGCTCCACCTGCTGCGCGGCGGTCGACTCGAGGACGTGGGCCTTCCGTATACCTCGTTCGGCTCTCCCTGCCTGCGCGCGCGTGGACAGCGGCTGATCTTCGTTGCGGCGAGCCCCGAGCAGGAGCAGGCAGTTACCACCTGGAGCGGGTCGGACGGCGCCTCCGAGCTGCGCCGCGCCAGCGACGAGCCTCTCGACCGCGCCCTCGTCTCGATCCCGCGGGCGATCGAGTTCGAGAGCACCGGCGGCCGTAAGGCGCAGGCGTTCTACTACCCGCCGGCCAATCCAAACTTCGACGGACCCGATGACGAGAGGCCGCCGTTGATCGTCCAGATCCACGGCGGGCCCACGGCGCACGCCGCCCCGGAGCTCGATCCGGACACCCTCTTCTGGACGAGCCGCGGCGTGGGGGTGGTCGATGTCAACTACGGAGGCAGCACCGGGTTCGGGCGCGAGTACCGCAACCTGCTGCGAGGCGCTTGGGGGATCGTGGACGTGGAGGACTGCATCGCGGCCGCGCGCCACCTGGCGGCGGAGGATGAGGTGGACGGCGAGCGGCTCGCCATCCACGGCGGCAGCGCGGGCGGCTACACGACCCTCTGCGCGCTCGCGTTCCACCCGGACGCCTTCGCGGCCGGCGCAAGCTACTACGGCGTGGCCGACGCGGCCACGCTGGCGCGCGACACGCACAAGTTCGAGTCGCACTATCTGGACCAGCTGATCGGGCCCTGGCCGGAGGCCGAGGAGCTGTACCGCGAGCGCTCGCCGATCCACTTCGCCGACCGCATCCGGGCGCCCGTGCTGCTCCTGCAGGGGCTCGAGGACGAGGTGGTGCCCCCGTCGCAGGCCGAGGAGATGGCGGCGGCGCTGCGGCAAAGCGGTGTGCCGCACGCACTACTCATGTTCGAGGGCGAGCAGCACGGCTTCCGCCGTGCCGAGACAATCATCCGCGCGCTGGAGGCCGAGCTGTCCTTCTACGGCCAGCTGTTCCGCTTCCAGCCGGCAGACCAGATCGAGGAGGTTCAGCTGTGGACGAGGTGAAGGAGCGCCAGCGCGTCATGTGGGGCCTGGGCGACTATCCGGCGGTCGCGGACAAGATCGCGGACGTCGGCGAGCTGGTCGTCGCGCGGGCCGGTATCGAGCCGGGCATGGACGTCCTGGACGTGGCCTGCGGCAGCGCAACCCTTCCCGCGGCGCGCACCGGCGCCCGTGTGACCGGCCTCGACCTCTCGCCCGAGCTGCTCGCGATCGCCCGTGAGCGTGCGGCGGCTCAGGGCCTGGATATCGAGTGGCTCGATGGCGACGCCGAGGAGCTGCCGTTCGGCGACGCGAGCTTCGACCGCGTGATCTCGACCTTCGGCCACATGTTCACCCCGGACCAAGGGCGCGTGGCGGCGGAGATGCGCCGGGTCTGCCGCCCGGGCGGCGCGATCGCGATCTGCTGCTGGACACCGGAGGGCGCCATCGGCCGGATGTTCCGGATGATGTCCGAGCTCCTGCCGCCGCCGCCGGGGACCGCCTCGCCCGTGCTCTGGGGCACCGAGCAGCATGTGGGCGAGCTGCTGGGCGACGCCGAGTTCGAGCGTCACGAGGTCGAATGGCGCGAAGAGTCGGTCCCCGCCTACGCGGACTTCATGCTCGAGAGCTTCGGCCCGCTGATCAGCGTGGGAGCGGCGCTCGGGGAGCGCGCCGGCGACCTGCGCAGGGAGTACATCCGATTCCTCGAGCAGGAGAACCTGGAGGACGACGGGCGGCTGCGATTCCGCGGCGAGTATCTGTTGGCCGTCATGCGCGGGTAAGGCCTGGGGGTTGGGCGACTTATATGTCGAGATCGACACGAAAGTCGCCCAACCCCCTCGAACTGGCAAGCCGCCTCAGGCCGGAGCCCGGAGCGACCAGGCGAGCTACAGCTACGCCCGCAAGAACGTCAGCACCGCCAGCACCCGCCGGTGATCCTCCGGCGCCGGCGCCAGCCCGAGCTTCCCGAAGATGCTCGTCACGTGTTTCTCGACCGCCCGCTCGGTGACGATGAGCTGCTCGGCGATCGCCTGGTTCGAGCGGCCCTCGGCCATCAGCTCGAGCACCTCGCGCTCCCGTGGCGTCAGCGCGGCCAGCGGGTCGTCGCGGCGGGCTCGGCCCACCAACTGCGCCACCACCTCGGGGTCGAGCGCCGAGCCGCCCTCGGCCACCCGCCTGACGGAGTCGATGAAACGCTCGACGTCGGCCACGCGGTCCTTCAGCAGGTAGCCGACCCCGCCGGCGGCGTCGCCCACCAGCTCGAGCGCGTAGCCCTCCTCGACGTACTGCGAGAGCACCAGTACGCCGGTGTCGGGGTGGGTGCCGCGGATCTGGAGCGCGGCCCGTAGGCCGTCGTCCGTGTTTGTGGGTGGCATCCGGATGTCCACCACCGCCACATCGGGCTTGTGGGCGTTCACCTTGCGCAGCAGGTCCTCGGCGTCACCCGCCTGCGCAACTACCTCGAAGCCCCATTCCTCGAGCAGCCGCACGACCCCCTCGCGCAGCAGGACCGAGTCGTCGGCGACGACTACCCGCATGGAATCCTCGCGGTGACGGTCGTCCCGCGACCGACCTCGGAGTTCACTTCGAGTCTTCCCTCGAGGATCCCGAGCCGATCGGCGAGCCCGCGCAGCCCGGTTCCCCGAGTCGGATCGGCGCCGCCGACGCCGTCGTCCTCGACCGCAACCACCACGCGACCATTCTCCTGCTCGATGCTCACTTTCGCATGGCTCGCGTACGCGTACTTGGCGACGTTCGTCAGCGCCTCCGCCACCACGAAGTATGCGGCAAGCTCGACGGCCTCCGGAAGTCGCTCGCGCGGCAGCGCCTCGAGCTCGACGGGGAGCGGCGCGCGGTGGGCGAGCGCCTCGAGCGCCGTGGCGAGACCGCGGTCGCTGAGCACCGCTGGATGGATGCCGCGCGCCAGCTCGCGCAGCTCCTCCAGCGCGGCGTCGAGCTCGTCGCCGGCGCTCGACAGCAGCGCCTCGGCGGACTCCGGCTCGTCGCGGAGGCGCTCCCGCGCCAGTCGCAGGTTGAGCGCCGTGGAGACGAGCCGTTGCTGGGCGCCGTCGTGGAGGTCGCGCTCGAGCCGCCGGCGCTCCTCGAGGCCGACGCTCAGCATTCGCTCGCGAGAGGCTCGAAGCTCCTCGACCTTGGCGCGCAGCTCGGCGTCGAGGCGCTCGTTCTCGAGCGCGAGCGAGGCGGCCGAGCAGACGGCGTCCACGTGCCCGCGCTGCTCGTCGAGGACCGGGTCGTGCACGAGCGCGGCCACGTAGCCATCGTCCCGCTTCACCTTCGTCACCGCCCGCCCCGAGCCCGGCCCCGGCAACTCGACCGGACGCCCGGCGGCGTCCACGAATCGCTCGTCCCCGGGCAGCCAGAAGGCGAGCTCGAGGCTGGGGTCGCGGAGCGCCCGGGCGAGCGCGTCGCGCAGCTCGCCGGGCCGAGGCGTCTCGGACAGGCGCGCGACCAGCTCGCTCACCGCCCCGCTCTGGATGACGCGCGCGCGGACCAGCGTCCCGAGGAACAGGTAGGGCACGAGGCCGAACGGGACCATCGCGGCGATCCAAACGGCGTCGGTCGCGCCGCTGTCGAGCCCGCCGGCGTTGAGAACGACGCTGACGATCAGGACGATCGCAACCGCAACCCCGGCCGAGTAGACGGGCACGAGGAACCGCCGCTGGGAGGGGGTGGCCCCGAGCCAGCGCCGAACCAGCACCACGACCATGGCGGCGACCAGCGCCGCCCCCACCAGGTTGAGGATCGTCCCGATCACCGTCACGAGCGTCTCGTTGTCGTGGACCAGGAGGACGTTGTCGGGGCAGTCGTTGCAGTCGAGCGACTGGGGGTCGGCGAAGAACCAGAGCGGGAACACGGCGACCGTGGTGAGGGCGTAGGTCGAGCCGACTATCCAGCGCTCGGTCCGGCTCTGCAGGCGGCCGCTCGGGAAGGCCAGGAGGAGGTGGACGGCTACGGCGAAGAAGACCGAGCCGAGCACGTTCCCGAGCGTGAACACGAGCGGCAGGTCCGAGAAGCCGCTGGCGGCAACCAGCCAGGCGAAGCCCGTACCGGCCATCAGCATGCCGAGGCGGTTGTCCGGGCGCCTTCCCCACGCGAACAACCCGACGCCGATGTAGCTCCACCCCACGATCAGGGCGGCGGCGCCCCAAGCGGCCGGAGGGTCCGCCATGTCGCTGGTGAGGATCAGGGCCAGCACGGCCAGCCCGAACGCAACCCCAACTGCCGCGAGCGCCCAGAGGGCGCGGCGCAGGCTCGTCATTGCGGAAGCACCCGGCCACCGCGCGGGGTGCCGCCGAAGGCGGTCACCGCGCCAGCGGGAGTGCGCACCGACCGCCTCACAGCAGCGCCTCCAAGGCCGCCCCGGACAGCTCGGACTTGGGAATGAAGCCGCGCACCCCCTCCCGCTCCGCCAGTGCTCCGAGGTCGTTGACGTCGCGGCTGGAGGTGAGGACGATGGCCGGCGAGGCGCCGTTCGCGGTCAGGCGGGCGGCCACCTCGAAGCCGTCGATGTCGGGCAGCTGCACATCGAGCAGGATCACTTGCGGAGCGAGCTCCTGTACGGCCTCCAGCGCTCCTTGACCATCCTCGGCTTCGCCGATCACGTCGAATCCCTCGGACTCGAGCAGCATGCGTGCACTCGCCCGGAAGCTCGGGTGATCGTCGACGATAAGGACGGTTCTTGCCATTCCGACACGGATTGTGAACCCGACCGGCCGCTTTCCCAATACGGATAGCCGCACCGTGCCCGGAGGCTCAGAAGTTCATGCTCACGTACTGGATGTCCAGGTACTCCTCGAGACCCTGGCGCCCCCCTTCTCGCCCGTCGCCCGATCCCTTGATCCCGCCGAACGGCGCCTGCACCCAACCCAGCGTGCCGTCGTTGACGGCGACCATGCCGTAGTCGAGGGCCTCGCCGACCCGGTGGGCGCGACCCAGGTCGCGCGTGAACAGGTAGGCGGCGAGCCCGTACTCCGAGGCATTCGCGAGGGCTACGGCCTCCCCCTCGGAGTCGAACGGGATCAGCGGGGCGATTGGACCGAACGTCTCCTCGCTCGCCACGCGAGCGTCGGCCGGGACGTCCGCGAGCACGGTCGGGGCGAAGAAGCGCTCGGGGTCGAGGCCGGACGGAGCCTCGCCGCCGCAGAGGAGGCGCGCGCCGCGGCGGGTCGCGTCCGCCAGGTGGTCGCGCACCTTCGTGAGCGCGCGGTCGTCGATCAGCGGGCCGATCGCCACGCCGGGCTCGAGACCGTCGCCCGTGCGCAGGCCGCCGGCACGCTCGGCGAGGAGCCGGCCGAGCTCGTCGGCGATGTCGCGCTCGACCAGAACACGGTTCGCGGCGATGCAGGTCTGGCCGGCGTTCTGGAACTTCGAGAAGGCGAGCTTCGCCGCCGCGAGCTCGAGGTCCGCATCGGCGAACACCACGAAGGGGGCATGGCCGCCGAGCTCGAGCGTGACCTTCTTCACGTCCTCTGACCCCCGGCGCAGCAGGAGCTTCCCGACCTCGACAGATCCGGTGAAGCTGATCTGCCGCACCTCCGGGGCGCTCGTAAGCACCTCCCCGATCGGCTCGGGGTCGCCACAGACGAGGTTGACCACCCCCGGCGGGAAGGCCGCCTCGTCGAAGATCTCGAACAGAAGCACGGCCGACAGCGGCGTCTGCTCGGCCGGCTTGAGGACGACCGTGTTTCCCGCGGCGACGGCAGGGGCCACTTTCCGCGTGACCATCGAGCTCGGGAAGTTCCAGGGCGTGATGCAGGCGACGACCCCGCGGGGGCGGCGGTGAACGTAGAGCCGCTGGTCGGGGCCTCCCGAGGCCAGGATCTCGCCCCAGGGCCGCCGGGCCTCCTCCGCGTACCAGAGCAGGAACTCGGCCCCCCAGAGGACCTCCCCCTTGGCCTCGTCGAAGGGCTTCCCGCCCTCGAGGGTGAGCGCGCGCGCAAGCTCTTCGGCGCGCTCGAGCACGAGTTGGTGGGCCCGTCGCAGAGGAGCTCCGCGCTCGTCGGCCGACAGCGCCGCCCAGCCCGGAAAGGCGCGCTGTGCCGCCTCGACGGCATGCCGCACGTCGCCGGGCGTGGCGGCCACGACGTGGCCCACCTCGGCCCCCGTCGAGGGATCGCGGACCGCCAGCCACTCAGCCCCGTCGGGCAGGCGCCACGCCCCGTCCACGTACAAGCCGCTCGCGCACCGCACGGTTCGATGCATTCAGCGATTGTCACATCCTCATGAGGGGAGCGGCCTCGCGGCCGAGATGGGCGGACGGGCTACGCTTCCCGCCCGAGCCGAACAGGTGACGGCCCGGGGCATCGACATCCGCTTTCTCTCGGCGCGAGACGTCGACGAGCTGGACCTCTCGGCCGCCGACGTTCTCGCCGCCGTCGAAGGGGCGCTGCGCGCACAGGGCGAGGGCCAGGTGGTGCTCGAGCCTCGCGAGCACCTCGTGCCGGACCCCGCCTTCAACGGTCACTTCAACCTTCTGCGCGCCTACGTGGAGCCACTGGGCATGGCCGGGGTCAAGGTCGTCGGCGACTACGCCGACAACTACCGGCTCGGCCTGCCGTCGGAGCTCGCGCTACTGACCCTGTACGACCCGCGGACCGGAGCACCGCTTGCGATCGTGGACGCCACCGAGATCACCGAGCGGCGTACCGGTGCGGTCACCGCGATCGGCGCCCGGTACCTGGCTCGCGGAGACGCCAAGGTCCTGGGCCACATCGGGGCCCGCGGTACGGCCTTCTCGAACGTGACCATGTTGGACTCCGAGTTCGACCTCGACGAGATCCGCGTGACCAGCCGCCGCCAGGAGTCGCGGGCGGCCTTCGGGGCCGCCCTCACCGAGGCGCTGGACAAGCCCGTGCGCGTGGTCGACACGCCAGAGGAGGCAGTGCGCGGCGCGGACATCGTGGTCGAGGCGACGCGCCTGCTCGTGCCGGCGCCGCTCCTGCGTACCGAGTGGATCGAGCCGGGCACGCTGGTCATCCCGTACGGGACGGTCAGCGCCGTGGAGCTTTCGCTCACCGACGTGATGGACAAGATCGTCGTCGACGACTGGGCGCAGTGCCGGCAGGGCCGCTTCGGCGCCCTGCGCGCGCACGTCGAACGCGGCCTGCTCAGCGAGGCGAACCTGCACGCCGAACTCGGAGAGATCGTCGCCGGCAGCCGCAGCGGGCGCGAGCGCGACGACGAGCGGATCCTGTTCTGGCACCGCGGCCTCGCCACCACCGACCTGGCTGTGGGCCACGTGCTCTACGAGCGAGCGGTGGAGCGCGGCGTGGGCACCGTGCTGCAATACCGTTGACGCGGTGATCGTCCTCGAGCGGTACGACCAGCTCGACCTCGACGCCTACCGGCGGGTGGTCGTACAGCACGAGCCGCTCGACGTCGCCGCCCCGCTCCTGGATCAGGTGGCGGAATCCAGGCGGTTCATGGAGGCCTACCTCGCCTCCGGCGCGGACGCCTACGGTGTCACGACCGGCCTCGGCTACCTGGCCCGCCGGCCCATCGCGGCGGAGGACAGGCTCGCGTTGCAGCGGTCCATCCTCGTCGGGCGCGCCGCGGGCGTCGGGGAGGCGCTGCCCGAGGAAGTGGTGCGCGGCGCGCTGCTGCTGCGTCTGACCGGCTTTCTCAGCCGTCATGCGGGAGTCACGCCGGGGCTGTGCCGCTTCATCGCCGACCGCCTCAACGACGGGTGGTACCCCGTCGTGCCGGCCAGCCGGCCGGGCACGGCCGGCGAGACGATTCTCCTCTGCCACCTCTTTCAGACCTTCATCGGCGAGGGCGAGGTTCTCGTGGCCGGCGAGCGTGTGCCCGCCGCAGAAGCGCTGGCCCGACTCGGCGCCGCGCCCTACGAGCTGCAGCTGAAGGAGGGTCTGGCGCTTGTCAACGGCGCCCCGGTCGCGCCGGCGCTCGCGGCGACGCTGGCGGCCCGGGCCGAGGCGCTGCTCGACCAGGCCACCGTGCTCGGCGCGCTCGCCGCCGCGCTCGTTGGAGCGCCCACACGGCCGTACTCGCCGCGCCTCGGCAGGCTCAAGGGCGACTCCGGCCAGCAGCGCGTTCACGCGCAGCTGGCCGAGCTGTGCGCCGGAGAGCCGGCGGCCGACGGCCCGCAGGCGCCGGTGTCCATGCGCGTGCTCCCTCAGGTGCACGGCGCCGCACGGGACCAGCTCGACAACCTCGTGGGCCAGGTCGAACGCGAGCTGCGCGCCGTCACGGACAGCCCGCTCTACCTCGGAGCCGAGGGTGACGAGCCGGAGGGCTTCTACCCGAGCGGCAACTTTCATTCGCAGGCCCTGTCGCTGGCCCTGGACGCCACGGCGATCGCGTTCGCCCAGGTGGCGTCGCTCGCCGAGAAGCGCCTGGGTCGTCTGCTCGACAGCCGCTTCTCGGGACTGCCGGAGCAGCTTTCGCCGGCCCCCGAGCGCGGGCAGGCCGGCCTAGTCACGCTCCACAAGGCGGTTGTCGGGCTGTCCGCGGAGAACCGGCTGCTCGCGGCCCCCGCCTCGGTGCAAGCGAGCGACACCTCGTCCGGCCAGGAGGACTTCCAGGCCTTCACAGCCCTGGCCGCGGACAAGCTGGGGCGACTGCTCGACAACCTCGAGCTGACGCTCGCCTACGAGCTCGTGGCGCTGCGTCAGGCGCGCGAGCTGGGCGCCGCCCGGCTGGCGCCGCTCCTGACGGACGCGATCGAAATGGCCGTGACTGCCCTCGAACCCGTGCTCTTCGACCGCTCGCTGGCACCGGACGTCGAGCGAGCCCGCGAGCTCATCCGCTCCGGCGAGCTGACCGCCGCCCGCGTTCGCTACACCCCTTCCCGCATGGGGTAGGCTGCCCGGCGAGGAGAGGTATGGACCCAAGGCAACAGCGGGTCGACGCGATTCGGGCGCGGAGCACCGAGCTCGAGAATCACATCATCGACGAGTACCGCGCCGGCAAGATCGACCGGCGGGAGTTCGTTCGCCGCGGCGGCATCGTCGGCATGTCGATCCCCCTGGTCGCCTTCCTGGCGTCGGCGTGCGGCGTGACCACCGAGGACCTCGAGAAGAAGGACAAGGCCCAGACCGCCAAGCCAAAGCCGGGCGGCACCATCCGCCTGGGGGAGCAGGCGCCGTCCGGGGCGCTCGACCCCGTGACCGTGAACAACCAGGGCGGCCTCGTGGTGCTCGGCCAGACCGGCGAGTACCTGATCTGGTCCGACCCCAACCTGAAGCCTCTGCCGCGGCTGGCGGAGAGCTGGAAGCCCAACTCGGACGGCAGCGTGTGGACCTTCAAGCTCCGCAAGGGGGTCAAGTTCCACGACGGCAAGGTGATGGACGCCGAGGACGTGGCCTCGACCTTCGACCGGCTCGCCGACCCTGACGTGGGCTCCAACGCGCTGTCGGTGTTCGGCGGTGTGCTGTCAAAGGGCAACACGAAGGCCATCGACGCCCAGACGGTGGAGTTCAGGCTCGACGAGCCGAACGGCAACTTCCCGTACCTGACTAGCTCCGACAACTACAACGCGATCATCCTGCCCAAGACCTACGACGGGGACTGGGAGAAGACGTTCATCGGCACCGGCCCGTGGAAGCTCGACCGCTTCCGTCCCGCCGAGGGCGTCTCGTTCGTGCCCAACCGCGAGTACTGGGATCCGCGCCGCCGGGCGATCGCGGACAAGAACGAGATGATCTTCTACGCCAACGAGCAGGGGCTCGTCCTCGGCTTCCAGGGCAACGAGGCCGACGTGGTGGTGCAGTTCGCCGTGTCCGGCGGCAAGGCGCTGCTCACGGACTCCAGCGTGATCACCACCGAACTGCGCTCCGCCGCGCACCGGCAGGTCCACATGCGGACCGACAAGGAGCCGTTCAAGGACAAGCGGGTCCGGCAGGCGATCGCGCTGCTGGTCGACCGCAGGGCGCTGGTCGAAGGGCTTCTCGACACGAAGTCCGACTACGGCAACGACAGCCCGTTCGCGCCCCTCTACCGGTCGACCGCGGAGGTTGAGCAGCGCCAGCGCGACGTGGCCAAGGCGAAGGAGCTGCTCCGCGCCGCGGGCAAGGAGGACGGGTTCAGCGTCCAGCTCAACACCTGGCAGGGCTTCGAGATGCCTGACCTCGCACAGCTGATCCAGCAGAACTTGCGCGAGGCCGGCATCCGCATCGACCTCAAGATCACCGACTCGACCACCTACTACGGCAAGGCGGTCTTCGGCGAATCGCCGTGGCTCGACTCGACGATGGGAATCACCGAGTACGGCCACCGGGGCGTGCCCAACGTGCTGCTCGGCGCGCCCCTTACGAGCAAGGGCACCTGGAACAGCGCCCACTTCAAGAACGACCGCTACGACTCCCTCGTGGACGACTACGTGGGCGCGGTCGACCTCCACAGCCAGCGCCGGTACGCGAAGCAGATCCAGGAGCTGCTGCTGGACGAGGTGCCGATCATGTTCCTCTACTTCTACTACTTCCTGTCGGGCGCAAAGGACTACATCTCCGGCGTAGAGACCAACGCCATGGGTCATACCGACGTCAGCCGGGCGGGCTTCGTCTAATGGGACGCTTCATCCTCCGGCGCCTTCTCCTCGGGCTCGTCACGCTCTTTCTGCTCAGCATCATCGTGTTCGTCTGCGCGCAGGTGCTGCCGGGCGACGTGGGCCGCAGCATTCTGGGGCCGTTCGCCGACCAGAAGTCGGTCGATCAGCTCAATCAGCGGCTGGGCACGGACCGCTCGGTCCTGGTGCAGTACTGGGACTGGATCAGCGGCGTGTTCACGGGCGATATGGGCGAGTCACTGGCCTTCCGGCGCCCGGTGGGGGAGGTGATCGGCCCGGCACTGGTCAAGTCCGCCAAGCTCGCGCTGCTGGCCTTCATCATCGTGGTGCCGATAGCCATTGCCGGCGGCGTGTGGGCGGCGCTCAAGGAGGGCAGCTTCCGCGACCGGTTCATCTCCCTCGGGGGCCTCTCTGCCACCGCCGTCCCCGACTTCGTGTGGGCGGTTTTCCTCATTCTCATCTTTGCCCTCACGCTCGGGATCTTCCCGTCCACCGCGACCGCACCCCCGGCATCAGGCTTCTTCGAGCAGCTGCACTACCTGATCTTGCCCTCCATCTGCCTGATCTTCGTGCTGTTCGGCTACATCGCGCGCATGGCCCGGGCGGGGACGATCGAGTCCCTCGACGCCGACTACACCCGGACGGCAGTGATCAAGGGCCTGCCGCAGCGAACGGTGGTCCGCCGCCACGTGCTGCGCAACTCGCTCTTGCCGACCATCGCGGTGGTGGCCACGCAGCTCGGGTACCTGATCGGCGGGCTGGTCGTGATCGAGGTGATCTTCAACTACAAGGGCCTCGGCCAGACACTGTTTCAGGCCGCCCAGCAGAAGGACTACCCGCTGCTGCAGACCGGCATCCTGATCGTGGGCGTCGTCTACCTCGTGGCGACGCTGCTCGCGGACATCGCCTACTCCGTCCTCAACCCGCGTGTGCGCCTCGGGAGCGAGGAATGAGCACCTCGGCCTCCGGAGCTGACGTCGCCGCCCCGAGCCCCGCCGCGCCGTCCGCCGCGCCGGAGGCGGATGAGCGCGCCGCCCGCAAGGAGCGCCTGAGCCTCCTCTGGCGCTCGCCTACGTTCATAGCGGGCGTTGTGATCGTCGGCATCTTCGTGATCTTCGCGATTTTCGGCGAGACGCTGGCGCCGGACGACCCGTTCGCCACCAACCCGCTCGACGACCTCGCGGCGCCGAGCGGTGACCACCTGTTCGGCACCGACCGGGTGGGGCGCGACGTGCTCTCGCGCGTGATCGTCGGGGCGCGGGACATCCTCATCGTGGCGCCGGCGGCCACGCTCCTCGGCACCGTCGTCGGAACCGCGCTGGGCCTCGTCACCGGCTACTTCCGCGGGCCGGTGGACGACATCCTGAGCCGCTTCATCGACGCCATCCTGGCGCTCCCGACGGTCATCATCGGTCTGCTGGCAATCGTCGCCCTGGGCACGTCGAAGCTGACGGTGATCATCGTGATCGGACTCGTGTTCGCGCCGATAATCGCGCGCACCGTGCGCGCCGCCGTGCTGCAGGAGCGCGAGATGGACTACGTCGCGGCGGCCCAGCTGCGCAACGAGAAGGCGCCGTACATCCTGTTCGCGGAAATCCTGCCCAACGTCATGGGGCCCGTGATGGTCGAGTTCACCGTGCGCCTCGGCTACGCCATCTTCACCGTGGCGACGCTGAGCTTCCTGGGGTTCGGCATCCAGCCGCCGGCCCCCGACTGGGGCCTGCAGGTCTTCGAGCACTACGGGCTCATCAGCGGCGGCTACTGGTGGCCCGTGCTGTTCCCGGCGCTGGCGATCGCCATCCTGGTGGTCGGGGTCAACATGGTCGCCGACGGAATCGCGAAGGCGTTCGAGCGATGACCAGCGCGCCGGTCGCCACCGCCCACGCGCTCGAGCTCGAGGACCTCGAGGTCGAGTACCGCGTCCGTGGGACCTGGAGGCGAGTGCTGCGCGGCATCAGCCTCCACATCGCGGAGGGCGAGTCCTACGGGGTCGTCGGGGAGTCGGGCTGCGGCAAGTCGACCGCCGCCTATGCGGCCCTGCGCTACCTCCCCCGCAACGGGCGGGTGAGCAAGGGCAGCATTCGCGTGGCGGGCGAGGACCTGCTCGCCATGAGCGAAGCCGACGTTCGCGAACTGCGGGTGACCCGGGTGTCGATGGTCTACCAGAACCCCACGTCGGCGCTGAACCCCACCATCCACATCGGCGACCAGGTGGCGGAGGTGTTCACGCTGGCGGGCGTGGCCGGGGACGAGGCCGAGGAACGCGCGCGGGGAATGCTCGAGAAGGTGCAGATCTCGGACCCGGCGCGGGTCATGGAGCGCTACCCGCACCAGCTCTCGGGGGGCATGAACCAGCGCGTCGTGATCGCGATGGCGCTGGCCAAGGATCCCACCCTGCTGATCCTCGACGAGCCCACCACGGGCCTCGACGCGACGGTGGAGGCAGAGGTGCTCGACCTCGTCAGCGCGCTGCGCGAGGAGTTCGGGACGAGCGTGATGTTCATCAGCCACAACCTCGAGGTGATCCTCCGCATGTGCGACCGCGTGGGCGTCCTGTACGCCGGGCGCGTGGTGGAGCAGGGGCCGGTCCAGGAGGTGTTCGACAACCCCCGCCACCCGTACACGGTGGGCCTCCTGCGCTGCATTCCGCGCGCCGGCGCCCGGAAGGACCAGGGAAAGCTCGACACCATCCCGGGCTTCCTCCCCGGGCTCGGCGCCGAGCTCCAGGGATGCGTGTTCACGGAGCGCTGCGGGCTGGCCCAGGACATCTGCCGGCGGCAGGAGCCGGATCTCTTCGACCTGGGCGGCGGGCACTCGAGCCGCTGCCACTTCCACGAGAAGGCGCAGTCGCTGCCGCGCGATACGGCGCCCGCGGGGGTCGCCGCGGAGCGGAAGGACGGCGGCAACGGCATCCCCGTCATCGCCACGCGCAACGTACGCAAGACCTTCCACCAGGAGGGGCACGACGTGCGGGCGGTTGAGGACATTACCTTCAACCTGGCCCCCGGCGAGACGCTCGGCCTGGTCGGCGAGTCCGGCAGCGGGAAGACCACGTTGGCCAGGCTGCTCCTGGGGCTTACGCCGGCGGACGAGGGCTCGGTCGTGGAGCTCGAGGGGACGCCGGTCGCCGCGGAGATCCACAAGCGCGACCGCGAGGAGGTCCGCGCCGCCCAGATCGTCTTCCAGAACCCCGACGCGGCGCTCAACCGGCGGTTCTCGATCCAGCGCACCATCGCCCGGGCGCTGACCATGCTCCGCGGCCTCAGGGGCAAGGAGATGGACACTCGTCTGCGGGACCTCGCCCACTCCGTGCGCTTCGACGTGCGCCTTATCCGGGCCAAGCCGTCGCAGCTGTCCGGCGGTCTCAAGCAGCGGGCGGCGATCGCCCGCGCGTTCGCCGGCGACCCGAAGGTCGTGGTCTGCGACGAGCCTACGTCCGCGCTCGACGTCTCGGTGCAGGCGGCGATCCTCAATCTGCTGGCCGAGCTCCAGGTGGAGAAGGACACCGCCTACCTGTTCATCTCCCACGACCTCGGGGTGGTGCGCTACCTGTCGGACCGGATCGCCGTCCTCTACCTCGGGCGGCTGATGGAGCTGGGCAGCGCGGAGACGGTCTTCTCGCCGCCGCAGCATCCCTACACCGAGGCACTCTTGTCTTCCGTATCTCAGGAAGAGGGGAGCGAGCGGCGGCGCATCAGGCTGCGGGGCGAGATCCCGAGCCACGCCGACCCGCCCTCGGGCTGCGTGTTCCATACCCGCTGCCCGCGCTACATCGGCGACATATGCCACCAGGAGGAGCCCGAGCTCAAGGAGGTCGAGCCCGGGCACTTCTGGCGCTGCCACTACTCCGTGGAGGAGCTGCGCGAGCTGCAGAAGACCGCCCCCCCGGAGCGCCGCGACGGAG
>DATDLN010000064.1:0-6153 GCA_036519295.1 Thermoleophilaceae bacterium | reverse complement strand
CGATCCCCTCGACCGAGCTTCGCCGCTACGTGATCGACCTCGCTGGGGGCGCGGTGCGATGGGAGAAGCTCGCCGAGGGCACGGTCGAGCTCCCGCGTATCGACTACGCGCGCCGCAACGCCCGCGACTATGCGTATGCCTACCTGGCGGGTTCCGGCGGCGACTGGCTCGATCGGCTGGTGAAGGTCGACGTGCGCGAGGGCACGCGGCGGGAGTGGAGCGCCCCCGACTGCCACCCGGGCGAGCCGATCTTCGTGCGCGGGCCGGGCGACGAGTCCGAGGACGGTGGGGTGGTGCTGTCCGTGGTGCTCGACGCGGCGGCCGGCCGCTCCTTCCTGCTCGTACTCGACGCCGGCTCGTTCGAGGAGCTGGCGCGGGCCGCGGCCCCGCACCACATTCCGTTCGGCTTCCACGGCCAGTACCTGCGATGAGCGAGCTCGACCTGAGAGCCTCGGACGGCGACCGCGAGCGCGCGGTCGACGAGCTGCGCGCGCACGCCGCCGACGGCCGGCTGACCGTGGAGGAGCTCGAGGAGCGCGTGCAGCGGGCGCTCGCCGCGCGCACGCTGGGCGAGCTCGCGGACCTCACTCGGGACCTGCCGAACCGCGAGTCGGCGCCGCCGCGCACCGCGGCGCGCCGGCGCCGCTCCCGCCGCCCCGACGTCCGCGCCTTCCTCGCGGTAAATGGCCCTGCTGATCGCTATCTGGGCGCTCGCCGGCGCCGGTTATTTCTGGCCGGTGTGGCCGCTGGTCGGCTGGGGGTTCTTCGTGCTCTCGCCGCGTAAGGGACTAGGCTTCCCGGCATGCCATCCGAGCGGTTCGTCGAGGCGCTGAACGACCAGATCGGCCGCGAGTTCCTGGCGGCCCACCAGTACACCGCCGTCGGCGCGTACTACGACCGGCTCACCTTCCCGCGCCTCGCGAAGTTCTTCTTCGAGCAGGCCGATGAGGAGCGCGGCCACGCGATGCGGATGGTGAATTACCTGAACGACACGGGATCCGAGCTTCGCCTCGGGGAGGTGCCGGCGCCCAAGAACAGCTTCGCCGACCACGTCGAGCCGATCCGGCTCGCTCTCGAGAGCGAGAAGCAGGTGACGATCTCGATCGGCCGGCTGTACGAGATCGCGCGCGAGACGAACGACTACGCCAGCGAAAGCTTCATGCAGTGGTTCGTCGACGAGCAGGTCGAGGAAGAGGCCAGCATGCAGGCGCTGCTCGAGGTCGCGGAGCGCGTGCGCGAGTACCCGATGATGCTCGAGGAGTTCCTCGCCCGCGACAGCGACGAGCTCGGCTCGAACTCGAGCTAGTTGTCGCCACCTCGACTACGGCCGCCGCGTGAAACCTCTCGAGCCTGCTGCCGCGTCGCGAGCTGGGGAGGTTGTGGTCGGCCGAGGTGCAATAGCTCCCGATTTGGACGGCGCAGAGCCAGTTCGTGAGGTTCTGCAAAGTCATGTGCTCGCCTCATCTCCACGGAAGGCGAGTGCGACCGTACTTTCGGTGCTGACGACTAGTCCGCGGCGTGAGTGAGCCAGGTGCGCCGCAGCAGCGGCTCGTACTTGTGGAGGCAGCGCGGCACGCCGTCGAGGTGGGGCGGCACCGGGGGCGCGGGAGTGAGGCCGATTGACCGCAGCAGCTCGTCCTCGACGGCCTTCGGGACTGGCTTAGCGGACCCGCGCGCACTCGGCCGAGCCGAGTGCTTGCGGCAATCGCGACACCGAGGTGTCGACCTGCAGCACTTTCCGGCCGCCGTCCTTGCCACGGCGCGGCAGGGTAGCAGGTCGATTAGGGTGCCCTAACAGGGTAGCCTGCGCCGACCATGCCCTCCAAGCTCTTCGTGCCGGGTCTCCTCGATGGGCAGGTGGCGATCGTCAGCGGCGGCGGCTCCGGTCTCGGGCGGGCGACGGCCCTCGAGCTGGCGGCCATGGGGGCGCGGGTGGTGGTGTGCGGGCGGCGGCTCGAGCCGCTCGAGGAGACGGTTGCGATCGCCGAGGGCGGCCGCTGCGAGCCGCGGGTGTGCGACATCCGCGAGGAGGATCAGGTGGAGGCTCTCGTGGATGACGTGCTTCGCGGGCATCGCCGCATCGACCTGCTGGTCAACAACGCGGGCGGGCAATACCTGAGCCCGGCGGAGGACATCACCCCGAAGGGCTTTCGGACCGTGATGCGCCTCAACGTCGAGGGCACTTGGCTCATGACCCACGCGGTGGCGAACAGGGCGATGATTCCGGCGTCCCGTGGTGGCAAGATCCTGACGTGACGCTTTCGCCCCACCACGGTCTGCCCGGCATGGCGCACTCCTCGGCCGCTCGCGCCGCCGTCGAGAACCTGACGCGCGTGCTCTCGATCGAGTGGGCACGGTTCGGGATCAAGCTCACCGCCCTGGCCGCGGGCGCTTTCGACACCGACACTCTGCGCACGGAGTACCCGAAGCCCGTGGTCGAGGGCGTGGCGGGAACGGTCCCGCTCGGGCGGCTCGGAACCGAGGAGGAGTTCGCCTGGCTCGTCGCCTACCTCGCATCTCCCGCCGGCGACTACTTGTCCGGCGCGATCCTCACCCTCGACGGTGCGCGCGACAACTGGTTCGGCCAGTGGCCGCCCGGCGGAGTCACCGACGAGAGCGGCAGACCGCTGGCCGAAGAGAGGAGGCCGAAGCCGTGATCCCATGCCTCGTCATCCTCGTCGCGCTCATCTCCCCGCGGCTGGCGCTGTTCTTCATCTGGATCTTCAGCGACCTGCTGAGCGATGCCTTCGACAGCTGGCTGCTTCCGCTGCTCGGCTTCTTCGTGCTGCCCTGGACGACCCTTGCGTATGCCGGCATGTGGAGCGTCGGGACGAATGAGGTCACCGGCTTCGAGTGGTTCGTCGTCGGGCTCGCGTTCGTGGTGGACGTCGGCGGCTGGGTGGGCGGTCGCGCCTCGCGGCGCGGGGGCGACTGAGCCTTAGCTCGCTGTATCCTTACGCGCCATGTCGCGCTATCCCACACCGCCGGACTGCGCGACCCTGATTATCGCCATCCCGGCCTGAGCGCAACCACCGCTCAGGCCCCGACTGGTCCCTCCGGGACCGGCGCGGTGGCGCACGGGAACGGCGGGACGGGAGGTCCCGCCAGTGCCGACCACCACAACCAACTCACCCGCGCACCGCTCCCGCCTCTCCCTCACCACGCGGGCCGAGTCCGACGTCGTCGTGCGTGTCCTGATGCTGCTGCGTCGGCGGGGCTGCACCGTCGTCGCAGTCGACTTCCGGCGCCCCGACCGCCACGGACCCGGTTGCTTCGAGGTCTCGGTGGAGGCCCCGTCGCGGATCGGGCATCGCCTCGAAGACTGGCTGAGGGGACTCGTGGACGTGGTCGGCGTGGATCCGGGGTGAGAGAGCGGACGCAATCCCTCCGGCGCCGGCCGTCGTAGGTACTGGGCGGAACCTACGTCCACCGACGAGAGGAGCAGCATGCGAGCGCGAGTCCTGACGGTGACGCTGGCGATGGCGGCGACCGGAGCCGGGGCCGGCGAGGTGGCCGCGTCGGGTCCAGCCCCCGAGGCGGAAGCGGCGCGCACCGTGAACGTGACGGTCGGCGACGACTTCTACCGGCCCGCGCGCCTCACGGTCGGCCGCGGGACGCGTGTTCGCTGGCGCTGGCGGGGCCGGGACGAGCACAACGTGACCGTGGTCTCCGGTCCCCAGCGCTTCCACTCACCGGACCAGCGGACCGGCACCTTTGCCCGCATCCTGAGGCGGGCCGGCCGCTACACGATCGTCTGCACGATTCACGGCCAGATGATGCGGATCCGCGTGCGCTGAGCGCAGGGCCGGCGCCACTCAGCGCTGAAACAGGGTCGAGAGCACGACCTCGGTCACCGTGCGGGTCACGCCCTCGGTCGCCCGGATGCGCTCGAGCGCCGACTCGAGGCCCTGCGTGTCCTCGGCCATGACGTGCAGCAGCGCGCTCGCCTCGCCCGCCACGGTGTGCGCCGACACGACGCCCGCTTCGGGCTCCACCGCCCGCTTGATCGCCTCCCCCGGCATGTGGCCCTCGCAGTAGAGGTCGACGAAGGCCTCGGCGTGCCAGCCGAACGCGCGTTGGTCCACCACGGTCGTGTAGCCGCGGATCACGCCGTCCCGCTCGAGGCGGTCCACCCGCCGCTTCACCGCCGGAGCGGTCAGGTGGACGTGCTCGCCGATGTCCTTGAAGGAGCGGCGGGCGTTCTCGCGCAGCAGTGCAACGATTCTCCGATCGGTTCCGTCCATTTACCGGTGAAGTGTGGCACTCCTGCAACGTTTCGGCGTTGAAGGGGCGGCTTTGTGCGGCAATCATTTACTCAGCAGCGCTCGCCCGCCGAGCGCTTCAGGCGCGAAAGGAAGCAGAGAGGAGCCAGATGGCCACCGAGCAGGTCGCCCCGGGCACGGTCACACCGCCGGTCTCTGAAGACGACCGGATGCCGGTTCACGGCATCGACCACGTCGAGTTCTACGTAGGAAATGCGGCTCAGGCCGCCTACTACTTCGTCCACGCCTTCGGCTTCACCGAGACCGCCTACTCCGGCCTCGAGACCGGTCGGCGCGACCGCCGCTCGCACGTTCTCGAGCAGGGGCGGATCCGCCTCGTGCTCACCGGCACGGTGCGGGGAGGCGACGAGATCGCCGAGCACCATGCTCACCACGGCGACGGCGTCCACAAGATCGCGCTGGGCGTGCCGGACGCGGCGGCCGCCTACGAGCACGCGGTGGCGCACGGGGCGCGGGGCGTCCACACGCCGCACTGGGCCGAGGACGAGCACGGCCGCGTACAGCTCTCGTCGGTGGCCACATACGGCGACACGCTCCACCTTTTCGTCCAGCGCGAGGACTACCCCGGACCCTTCCTGCCGGGCTACGAGCGGCGCGCCGAGGCGCCCAAGGACCCGGACGCGTTGCTGCTGATGGCCATCGACCACATCGTCGGGAACGTCGAGCTCGGTCACATGAACGAGTGGGTCAAGTACTACGAGCGGGTCTTCGGCATGACCGAGATGATCCACTTCTCCGACGAGGCGATCTCGACCGAGTACTCCGCGCTGATGTCCAAGGTGGTGACGGACGGCAGCGGCCGCATCAAGTTCCCGATCAACGAGCCCGCCGAGGGCAAGCGCAAGTCGCAGATCGAGGAGTACATCGAGTACTACAACGGCGCCGGCGCCCAGCACATCGCGATGGCCACGCGCGACATCGTCCGCTGCGTGTCCGAGCTTCGCGAGCGCGGGGTGGAGTTCCTCCACATTCCGGAGCAGTACTACGACGACGTGCCCGAGCGGATCGGCGAGATCAACGAGCGGATCGACGACCTGCGCCGGCTCGGCATCCTGGTCGACCGCGACGACGAGGGCTACCTCCTCCAGATCTTCACGAGGCCGATCGGCGACCGGCCCACCGTTTTCTTCGAGATCATCGAGCGCCACGGCGCCCGCGGCTTCGGCGAGGGCAACTTCAAGGCCCTGTTCGAGGCCATCGAGCGCGAACAGGACAAGAGAGGAAACCTCTAGTCATGCGTTACGTCTCGCTCGGAAACGTCCCGGCCAAGCGGCACGTCCAGGTGCGCCGCGACGGTTCCGGCACACCGCTGCTCGTCGAGGAGGTGCTCGGCTACGAGGGCTTCTCGGGCAACGAGTCGATCCTCCTGCACCTCCACTCGCCGTGCCGACTCGACCAGGTTGGCGAGTTTCGGCCGATAGAACGCGACGAGTGGGTGCCGGACGCCCACGTGCACCGGCTGGCGGACGGGAACGTCGTCGAGCCCGGCGGCGACCCGATCTCGGGCCGGCGGCTGCTCATGTTCAACAACGACATCGAGGTGACGGTCTGCAAGCCGACCGAGGTGCTGGAGGGCTCCTACCGCAACGGCGAGGGCGACGAGGTGCTGTACGTGCATCGCGGGCGCGGCGTGCTGCGCACGATCTTCGGGCGCGTGGCCTTCCGCGAGCGCGACTACGTGGTGATCCCGCGCGGCACCACACACGCGTTCGAGCTGCCCGAGGGCGACGAGCAGTTCTGGATCTGCTTCCACACCCCGGGCGAGATCGAGACGCCGAACCGCTACCGCAACCGCTACGGCCAGCTGCTCGAGCACGCCCCCTTCTCGCAGCGGGACATCCACCCGCCGCAGGAGCTCGAGACCTACGAC
>DATDLN010000063.1:0-3245 GCA_036519295.1 Thermoleophilaceae bacterium | reverse complement strand
CGCTTCGGGTGCCCACTCCTTGAAGGCCCGCCGCCGGGTTCCCGTGCTGTGCCGCTCGTGGCCCGACCGCTCTTGCGAGGCGCGTAGAGCAGCGGGGCCAGCCATTCGAGTTCAGGAGTAAGTAGGTCACCGTGCTGGCGGACTCGTCGAACCCGCCACAACGGCCGTCAGATGCAGGATCAGAGCAACCGGCGGCTGCGTAGCGCCGTCCGTACCCGGCGTCGCTGCCACGGCCTGGCTTCGTCGAGCTGCCGGAGTGCCTGGCTTGCGTCCTCCTCGCGCCGTCTACTCCTTCTGAGGGAGTCGTGCGCTTGGTCGAGTTGCCTGCGCAGCTGCGCGACGGTTCCACGCAGGCGCTCCAGTTCGGAGCGCTCTTCGTCTCGCAGCTCTACGCCCCAATCCCACGCCTGATTGGTTTGAACCATGGCCGGTGCTTCGCGGTCAGCCGGCCAGCTCCTGCTCGACGAGCTCCCCTCTGCCCGCTAGGGCCGGGGGATCGGTTGAGGGGAAAGACCACTCTGGGTGGCGGTCGAGGTCGAGCTGCCGGGGCCGCCGCTCCTACGTGGAGACTGGCTCCTCTTCCGGCTCGCGCACCGGAGGCTCGGGAGTCTCGGGCTCGGGCGCCTCTTCCGGCGGTCGCTCCGGCTCCACGGGAGGTGCCTCTGGCACCTCTGCCCTGGGCACGGAGCTGGTGCTCAGCTGCTGAACGTGCTTCTGTGAATTCCTCATCTCCATTCAGCGTTCCCGAGCCGGCTTTGGAATCACCCCGACGGCCCCCCCTGTGGCTGGTCGGCCTGTTCTGCAGCCGCTCGAGCGGAGCTGCCGGTGCGCCGCACGTGGCGGCCGGCGAGCGGGGCGGCCAGCCTGGCGAGGCGGAGGACAGATCTCATGCTCGACTCTGCGCACCAGGCGCTGACAGACTGCCGGGGATGGACGATCGTCGAGCCGACCGGCTGATCCGCTACGGGGGAGCGTTCTTCGACGAACTGATCGTCCGGGCCGGCGGCTCATTCGTTGAGACGGCGGGGGGGCGGCGGGTGCTCGACTTCACCGCCGGCCAGATATGCGCCACGGTCGGCCACAATCATCCCAGCGTGGGCGCGGCGATCCGGCAGGCGCTCGACGAGGTCGTCCACTTGAACTCGTGGATGCTGTCGCCGCCGGTGCTGGAGCTGGCCGAGGCCTTGCTCGCGACGGTGCCGCCGCCGCTCGACCGGGCGATGTTCTTGTCGACGGGTGGCGAGTCGGTGGAAGCCGCGGTGCGGATGGCCAAGCTGAGCACCGGCCGGTTCGAGGTCGGCTCGCTGACGCGTAGCTGGCACGGCCTTACGGGAGGAGTCGCCGCGCTGACGCTGGCGGCCGGTCGCCGCGGTTACGGCCCCGTGCTGCCGGGCAGCTTCGCCCTGCCGGCGCCGTACGCCTACCGCTGTCCGGTCCGGCACTGCGACGGCGACTGCGACTGCACCTGCCTCGAGGCGGGCTTCGATCTCTTCGACCAGGCGTCGGTGGGCTCACCGGCGGCGGTGGTCGCCGAGCCCGTCCTGTCGGCGGGCGGGGTGATCGTCCCACCGCCCGGCTACTTCGCCCGCCTCGCCGAGCTTTGCGAGGCGCGCGGCATGCTGTTGGTGCTCGACGAGTGCCAGACCGGCCTGGGTCGGCTGGGGGCGATGTACGGCTTCGAGCTCTACCGCGTGGTACCGGACTTTCTGGTGCTCTCCAAGACCCTCGGCGGCGGGATCCCGATCGGAGCTGTGGTGACCAGCGCGGCGATCGAGTCGGACTGCCACGAGCGGGGCTTCGTACACGTGACCTCCCACGTGTCGGACCCGCTGCCGGCCGCCGCGGCGCGGGCGGTGCTGCAGGTCGTGCGGGACGAGGACCTGCCGGGTCGCGCCGGGCGGGCGGGCGACCGGCTGCTCGGACATCTGCGCGAGCTGCAGGGCCGGCACGAGGCGGTGGGCGACGTGCGCGGCGTGGGCCTCATGTGCGGCCTCGAGTTGGTCGAGGACCGCGACAGCCGTCGCCCCGCCGAGCGGCTTGGCCTGCAGCTCAGCGAGGAGTGCGAGCGGCGAGGCCTGTCGATCAACCTGGTTCGCGGGGGCACGGGCGGCGCGGCGAACTGTCTTCGGATGGCGCCGCCGCTGACAGTGACCGACGACGAGATCGACCTGGCGGCCGACATCCTCGATTCATCCCTCGGGGCGCTCCACGCTGCGGCGCCGGCTGAGGCCCGGTACGGTCTCGACGGGGGCAGGTGAGCTCACAAGGCGCGTCGGCCGGAGCGGGTAGGAACCGTTCCCGCTCAGGAGGCGAGCGGCCCCGTGTCCAGGCGCAAGCGCCGGCTCGCGCTCGCTGCTCGTCTCGATCAGGCAGGGTTGAAGCGCCCCGCGCTGTCGTCAAGTATCGATAGCCGCGCCGACCCGCCCGCGCGCGAGGTCCCCGTCCCTTGCCCTGGTTGCGACCAGGCGCATCGCTCGGCGGTTCCGGACTTAAGTTGCTCGCGCACGCGGCCGATGAGAGGAATAGGACCTTCCTTCCTCTCAACCCTCCGGAGCTCCATCCTCCCAACCCTCCGGAACGCAAGAGACCCCCGCGAGCCAGGCTCGCGGGGGTTTCTTGTTCCGCCGGACGTGGGGGTGCCGGGCCGAGCCATTTCGAGGGTCACCTGCGACGACTTGCCGATCGGTGGAAGCGCTCGCCGTCCGAGCGCCGGCGCTCCGGCGCGCGGCGTGAGCTAGCGGCGCCGATGACGGGGGCCGATCGAGCGCTCGAGGCGCTTGATCGGCCACCTCACCTCCTCGCTGGACAGCGACTTGGGCGTTGAGGCGGCCTTATCGGCGAGCAGCCCCGACGCGCCGCGCCCTTGGGGTCGTGATCGCCCGCCGCGACTGCCCGTGCGCACAAGCGGCGCTTGCTGCGCTCGAAGCGGACGACCGCCGCGGCGACCTCCACCCAGTCGACTTCGACGCCGATGGGAATGGCTGCCAGGAGCCGCGAGGCGGCGGCTGGGGCCTCTACACGGCCTCGGTGGCCTCGGCGGCCGCGGCGCCATCGCCGAGCGCCCCGTGCCCATCACCCGAGCTCCAACCTGCCCACCATTTCGGCTCGACCAAGGCGACCGGCACCACCTCGGTCTACTCGCGAGCCGCGTCAACCTGCCGCTCCCGGACGTTCGCCCACCTCCGCGGGCGGCGCGTGAGAGAGCGGCCGCACATCCCCCGCCGAGAGTTCGCGAGGAGCACTAG
>DATDLN010000062.1:0-6436 GCA_036519295.1 Thermoleophilaceae bacterium | reverse complement strand
GAACTCCCTGCCCCGCCGCGGCATCCTCGAACACTCGCGCGAAGCCCTCGCCGCTGCCGTCGCGCGTAGCCACGAACCTCCCGCCCTCCGCCCGGGGCGCCACCAGCGTGCCGTCGCCGGGCTCGACTGCGAAGCTCGCCGACCGCCGGTCCAGCGGGCTGTCCAGAAGGTCTTCGGGATAGCGCCGCAGACCGTTCGTGGGATCGCCCGAGGGAGCGGTGGACCGCACCGCCGTTCCCTCGCCCGGCTCGGCGATTATCGCCTTCCAGCCCACGCGATCGGGGAAGGTCTCGTCACGGAGCTGCACTCGCTCCGATCCCGAGATGCCGGCCCGCAGCGGCTGCTCGAAGCGGGTGGTCTCGAGACCGGCCTGGCCCTCGGGGAAGGAGAGCTTCGGTTCGAGCGGCCGTAGCGGTACCCGCCGCCCGTCGACCACGAGAGTGAGCCTCTCGCGCAGCTCCTCCTGCTTGCTCCGGATGACCTCCGCCCGCGAGTCGCCGCGCTGCTGGGTCGTCGGGATCTCGGCCTCGTCCAGGACGTAGAGCACGTCCACGCGGTCCTCGGAGATCTTGATCGTGCTGAGGTGGTTGATCGAGAAGTTGCCCAGCGGATGAGCCATCGCGGCGGGCGCGAGCACCGCGAGCGCAGCGATGGCGGCGAGCACGACGACCGCGCGCCTCATCGGAGCGCCTCCAGGGCCGCGCGTGCGTCTCGCGTCTGGAGTGGCGAGAGTGTTGCGCCCCCCGCCAGCGCGGTCCGAAGCGAGCGGGCGGCGAACGCCTTCTGTCCGAGGGCCTTGGCGGTCAACGCGGCGTGCAGATGGAACAGCGCGTCCTTCGAGCCGAGCCGGAGGGCGCGCCGCGCCCAGGCCAGACCCTCATCCGGCCGTCCGGCACGCGTGAGCGCCCAGCCGAGCGCGTCCGCGCTGCGCACGCTCGGGGCCTCGGCCACGAGCCGCCGGCCGAACCGAACGGCGGCCACGGGATCGCCGTGGTTCGCTTCGAAGAGGATGAACTCCGCGTCCGGCCGCGTGCCAGCCGCTCGTAGCAGCTGCTGCTGGGTGCGAACGACCGCGAGGTCGACCTTGGCGGCGCCCTCGTCGCCGCGCGCCTCGTCGGTCTCCGCGAGCAGGATCAGGTAGCTCGTCAGGGGGAGCCGCTCGGTGACGCTGCGCAGGCGCCGCGCCGCGCCGTCGAGGTCGCCGCGGGCGATCTCCACCCGCGCCAGTCCCGCGTCGGCGGGCGCGTATCGCGGCATCCGCGCCAGGGCGGCCTTGTAGGCGGCGTCTGCGGCCGCCGTGCGCCCCAGTTGGAGCTCGAGGTCGCCCAGCAGGTTCTGCACGTAGGCGACGTTCTCGGCCACCCCGGCGCCCGCGGACACGGCCAGTCGCATCGCCTCGACGGCCCCGTCGAGGTCGCCCCTCAGCTCGCGATAGTAGGAAACGCGGGAGTACGAAGTCAGGTTCGGCTTGAAGTCGAGCAGGCGCTGGAGGGTGCGCTCGGCGGCCTCGTAGCGCCCGAGCTCGATCTGGGCGTCGGCGATCACGGGGTACGCGGCGACGAGCCCCGGCCGGAGCCGGTGTGCCTCGAGGCCGAGGCGGAGCTGCTCGCGGAAGTCGTGGCGCAATCCGGCCAGGGTGCCGCCGCCGAGCACGGCGTCGAAGTTGCGGGCGTCGCGGCGGAGCGCGGCGTCGAAGCTCCGCTCGGCGCGCGAGTAGTAGCTGGGGTCGCCGCTCTCGCGAACCTTCTGAAGGTAGGCGTCGCCGAGCGAGGCGTAGCCGTCGGCGCCGCCGATCCCATCGCGCGCCGCGCGCTGCAGGATCTCGATGCGCTGGTCGGTCGTGGCGTCGGGCGGGATGCTCATGTCCACCCCCGCGGCTCGATCCGGCAGATCGACGTCGTTCGAGCCGCCGAAGACGACCAGGAGTGCGAGCGCGCAGGCGAAAGCGGCCAGCGGCGCCAGAAGCTTGAGGAGGAGAGTGGGTCGTTTCGCTGTCATCGCCTTAGCTGATCGAGGTGGTGAGAAGAATTGGCCGGCGGCCCCGGCCGCCCACCCGCCGAGTAGGCGAGTGGGGCGGCCGGAAGCCGGCGGGTACTCGTTACGGCAGCTGCGCAGGCGGCGGCTGCGGCACTGGTGCGTGCTGCGGCTCCATCCGCTTGAGCTGGCTGTTGAAGCCGTCGCCCGCCTGGGCGACGTACGGGAACTGCGACCGGAACGGCTTGTCGTTCTGGTCGACGCCGTCACCGAGCGGGATGTTCTTGGGCGGCGAGAGCAGCGCGCCCGCGATCACCCGGAGCTCGATGTCGACCGCGTCATCGGCGAGGCGACGGCCGTTCGGGAACCCCGCGACGTCGCCCGCGAGGACGCCGAAGCGGTTCGGGTTCGCCGCCGGCGGCACGCCAAGGTTGATCTTGAGCGTGTCGGCCGCGGCCGGATTCTTGCCGATCTGCGTGAGACCCGGGACGCCGGTCAGGAGGGCCTGCACGATGTCCGTCCGGTTCGTCTCCTGGACGCCGAGACCGAACAGAGCGTTCAGGATCCGAGCGGGCTCGGGGTTGAGTGCGAACCGACCGAAGTTCTTCGCGTCGTTCGCAGGGGACGTCGCGTTGAACTTGTCCTTCATTCCGATCGGGATGATCACCTCGTTGATGAGCGGGTTGCCCAACCGGCTGACCTGGACCCAGCGGGAGCCGGACTTGCCCTTCTTCGCCCCGCCGACCTGCAGTGACCGCCGCTCGGTGGAGGCCCACACGCCGACCACGGCGTTCCCGGCCTTCATATCGGCGACCTGCTTGCCGTCGCGCGTGACCTCACTCTCGGGCACCTGCAGCACGAACGACTTGGTGTTGTAACCCGCCAGGTCGTCCTTGCCGCCACCCTGGTTGCCGAGACCGATGTTCGGCCGGCCCGGCTTGTCGATGTTGATCGCGTCGAAGATCGCCCCCAGGTCGGCGAAGAACGCGTCGTCGGCTGGAGCGACGATCGTCTTGCCACCACCCCTCAACGGGGTGATCCCGCTCGCCTCCACTTGGGAGTAGTTGGGGACCGTCTTCGGGCCGACGTTGTCCGGCACCACCGACGCGTTGTCCGCGATGCGCCTGCGGCTGACCAGCTTTCCATTCCCCTTGTACTCCTCCCTGAAGAGGTCGTAGGTCTGGAACAGGTTGACGTTCGGATCGGTGGCCGAGCCCACGGGCGGGGCCGCGTACAGGAACGAGTTGGGGTTCCGGAACCGAGTCGTGAACTTCCAGAGATACCTGACGTCCGGAGCACCGTCGCCCGTGTTGTCGATGTTCACGTAGTAATGGGCGTTCTCGTCCAGCGGGTAGAAGTTCGGGCCGCCGGCAGGATCTGCGAATGGAATCCAGTTGGCGACGACCGTAAGGCTGCCCGGCGCGTCCGGCGCGGTGAACGCGTAGGTGTCGGTGTTGTCCGCGGTGGGATCCTTCAGGATCTTCGGCGCTTCGCGGTGACTCGAGCCGATGCTGAGGGGCACCGCGACCGCCACGGCCAAAAGGGCCGCGAGAATCGAGAGCTTCTTCATCTAGAGCTCCTCCGTGATGGTTGGGCCAGGAGTTTCCCGGCACTCACTGGCGGGTCCTTCGCGCTCGGGGCTTAAACGGATCACTCCGAGAAGATCCTGCAAATTCAAGCCTTTTGCGGCTGGGGTGCAACTGCAAGTCCGTTGCAACTACGGGCCCCGGCGATCCGGCCTCGCGCGGTCCGCGTAAGACTTCACGCATTGCCCGGTTGGAGCGACATGATCACCTTCGAACCTCGCGAACATTCGATCCGCGCAGACGTCGGGCTCCTCAAGGAGGCGCGCGACTTTGCCGACCTTGCCGCCGCCGACTTCGGATTCGACGAGGAGGTCCGCTACCACGTGAAGCTTGCGATGAGCGAGGCGGTGACGAACGCCATCCAGCATGGCTCCGCGTCGCCGCGTGACGAGATCCGGATCCTCGCCGTCGAGGAGTCGGGCGCGCTCGTGTTCGAGGTGGTCGACACGGGCCGTTTCCGCCCGCGCGTGACGCGGCGCGGCGAGCTACCGGAGTCCGGTCGCGGGCTCGAGTTCATGCGCCGGCTGATGGACGAGGTCGACCTGCGGCCGACGACCTACGGCACGCTGCTGCGGTTCGTGAAGCGCCCCGCTTGAGCGGATAGCATGCGCCGCCGTGGTCCGCCCGGTCGCCATTCTCTGCCTGCTCGGCGTGGCGGTGGTCGCGGGATGCGGCGGGGAGATCGAGGTCCCGCAGGACGAGGCGACGGCGCACCGCGGAGCCGTCCTCTTCAACGAGCGCTGCTCCGGCTGTCACTCCCTTGACGCCGCCAACGCCTACGGCTCGAAGCCCCCTGGCCAGGTCCAGGGCGGCGAGCGCACGAACGGCCCGGACTTCAACGTCCGCAAGGAGACCCGCGACGACGTGCTCTTCGCGATCCGCAACGGCGGCTTCTCGGGCCAGATCATGCCTGCCAACGTCGTCGTCGGCAAAGACGCCGAGGCGGTGGCCAACTTCCTGGCGGAGTACTCCGGGAAGGGCGGCTGACTCGTCGGGTAGAGGTCGCGATGCTCGACCTCAGGCAGATTCGCGAGGACCCCGAGCCCGCGCGGGCCGCGCTCGCAAAGCGAGGACTCGATCCGGCGGCGCTCGACGAGGCGCTCGAGCTCGACGCGCGCAGGCGCGCCCTCCTACCCGAGGTCGAGGACCTGCGCCGGCGCAAGAACGAGGCGAGCAAGCGAATCGGGGAGCTCCAGCGGACTGGCGGCGACGCCTCCGAGGCGATCGCCGAGGTGAGGGGCGTCTCCGCGCGCGAGAAGGAGCTGGAGGAGGAGCTCCGCTCGGTGGAGGAGCGCCGCTCGGCTGCGGTCGCCCTCCTGCCGAACCTGCCCGACGAGACCGCGCCGCTCGAGGACGAGGTGCTTCGCGAGGAGGGTCGGGCGGGCGCGCGCGGGCGCAACCACGTCGAGCTTCTCGGCTCGTACCTCGACCTCGAATCCGCCGCCCGAGTGGCCGGGTCGCGCTTCGCCTACCTCAAGGGTCCGCTGGTGCGACTCGAGCTGGCGCTCATGCAGTGGGCGATCGGTCTGCTCGAAGAAAAGGGGTTCACTCCGGTGGTGCCGCCGGTGCTGGTGCGCGAGCCCGCGCTCTTCGGGACCGGCTTCCTGCCCGACACCGAGCAGCAGATCTACCGGATCCCGGACGACGACCTCTACCTCGTGGGCACCTCCGAGGTGCCGCTGGCCTCCCTTCACTCCGGCGAGATCCTCGCCGCCGGCGACCTGCCACGCCGCTACGCGGGATTCTCCTCGTGCTTCCGGCGCGAGGCGGGAGCCGCCGGGAAGGACACGCAGGGGATCTTCCGCGTGCACCAGTTCGACAAGGTGGAGATGTTCGCCTTCGTCGAGCCCGGTCGGTCACGCGACGAGCACGAGCGCCTGCTCGCCATCGAGGAGGAGATCTTCCAGGCGCTCGAGATTCCCTATCGCGTGGTGAACATCGCGGCGAACGACCTCGGAGCGTCGGCGGCCAAGAAGTACGACCTCGAGGCGTGGCTGCCTGGCCAGGAGCGCTTCCGCGAGGTCACCTCGGCCTCGAACACGACCGACTTCCAGGCCCGCCGCCTCGACATCCGCTACCGGCCCGCCGAGGGTCAGGCCCCGCGCCACGTGCACACGCTGAACGGCACGGCCGTCGCCGTCGGCCGGACGATCATCGCGATCGTCGAGAACCACCAGCGGGACAACGGAACCATCGTCATCCCCGCTCTGCTGCATCCCTTCGGGGCGCCGGAGACCATTCGGGCCGCCTGACGTCGAGCGGAGCGGGAGGGATTCGAACCCCCGGGCCTCATCGGCCGGCTGCTTTCAAGGCAGCTGCAATAAGCCAGACTCTGCCACCGCTCCGAAGCCAATCGTAGGCGTACGCTGGGCCACGTGAGTGTCATCGACGAGCTGGATCGGGGACGCGAGTCCTACGCGAGGCGCGCGTGGGGGGAGGCCTACGAGTCTTTGACACGCGCCCACCGGTCGTCGCCGCTCGAAGCGGACGATCTCGAGTTGCTGGCCACGGCGGCCTACATGCTCGGCCGCGACGACGACTACCTCGGCGCCATGGAGCGAGCGCATCATGCGCACCTCGAAGTTCGGGAAGCGCTGCCGGCCGTGCGCTGCGCGTTCTGGATCGGTGTCAACCGCATGCTCCGCGGCGAGATGTCCCGTGCGACCGGCTGGTTCGCCCGGGCACAGCGGCTGGTCGATCGCGAGGAGCGCGACTGCGTCGAGCGGGGTTACCTGCTGATTCCGGTCATGCTGGGGGCGGTTGGAGCCGGTGACTGGGCGGCCGCCTCGGCCGCCGCGGCCGAGGCCACCGCGATCGCGGAGCGCGTCGGCGACCCCGACCTGCTCGCGCGCGCGGGACCCGAGCTGGGCCACGCC
>DATDLN010000061.1:0-2955 GCA_036519295.1 Thermoleophilaceae bacterium | reverse complement strand
TACGACCGGCTGATCCCGGCATGACCAAGGCGTCCGAGCTCGCCCACCTGTTCCGCGCGCTGAAGGCGCCGGCCGCCGCCCGGGCGCTGCCGAAGCTGGCCGAGCGGGCCCGCGAGGAGCAGTGGAGCTACGAGCGCTTCTGCGAGGCGCTGCTCTCGACCGAGGTCGCCTCGCGCGAGTCGCACGGCGGCGAGTCGCGCATCAAGGCGGCCCGCTTCCCGGCCAGGAAGACGCTCGAGGAGTTCGACTTCACCTTTCAGCGCTCGGTCAAACGGCAGGTGGTCGAGCACCTCGGCCAGCTCGACTTCCTCCACGCCCGCGACAACGTGGTCCTGCTCGGCCCGCCCGATCCTGGTTCACACTGCCCTCCTCGCCGTCGTCATTGCGCAAACAGTCCAGCCTCGACACCGGGGACCTGAATCCGAAGCCCTTTGCGGCGCCCCGTGGTCACCTGGATCGCCTCGAGCTCGCCGCGTTGGACCTTGTGCAAAACGGTCTGGCGGGCGACGCCGAGCAGCTTGGCGGCCTCGGCGAGCGGCACGAAGCCGTCCGGGACGTCGGGCACGAAGCGGGCGCGGATCTCGTCGGTGAGCCGGATCCGCCAGGGAGCGTGCGGGGTTGTCTGCTCGCCGGGCAGTAGTCCGGCGCGCAGCCAGCGATAAATCGTCGGCCCCGAGACCGACAGCTCCTGGGCGGCCTGTTCGACCGTGAACAGCTCGCTCGCGGGGTCGGGCGCGGGGGCGGCCGGGATGCCGGCGCGCTGGCGCACGTGCTTGACGCGCGACTCGTTGAACGCCAGGCCGGTGCCGGTCCGCCTCCCCTGTTTGTTGAGGATCGCCGCGATCTGGCGGTCGGGATGGTGGGCGGCGAGTCGGCGGATCAGCTCGACGGTCTGCTCGTCGGTGCGCTTGCCCTCGGGGCCGCGGCGGATCAGCGGGACGGAGAGTTCGCTGCGCGCGCCGCCCTCCCAGACGATTTCGACCCCCGCCCGGCGCGGCTCCTCTTGCACGGTCACGATCACCTCGCGGACGAGGGCCCGCAGCAGCTCCTTGCGGTCACGCGCGGTGGTCGTCGGTGCCTGCCAGAGCCGCGGCAGGTCGCGCGCGAGCCGCGCGAGCGCCTGGCGCTCGTCGTCGGTGAGCGGCTCGGGGTGGTGCTGCTCGAGCTCGGCCAACTCGCGGCGCTCGCGCTCGAGCGCCGACAGCACCTGCTCGAGTCGCGCCTCGAGCGTGCGCGCGACCAGGCGATGTTCGGGCTCGCAGGCGTCGAACTGGCGGCGGGCCCGCTCGACCTCGAACTCGGCGCGCTCGACCGCCAGTCGCTGGCCGCGCATTCGCTCTTCGTGCTGGCGCTCGAGCTCGCCGATCGCCTCGCCCGAGGCGCGGACCCCGGCGGGCGTGACCGCCTCGAGAAACGCCCCGGCGATCGCCTTCTCGAGCCGCAGCCCGCCGAGCGACTGGCAGCTGGAATCGGTGTGGTGAAGAACGTGGCCGCGCACGCAGGCATAGCGGGGGACGCGGCCGTCCCTGCCCGAATAGGCGACCTGCATCCGCCGGCCGCAGCGGCCGCAGCGGAGAAGGCCTTGCAGCAGCGCCCCGCCCTCGCGGGCGGCGCCGCCGCCCTCGCCGCGCGGCCTCACGTTCGCCCGCAGCCGCTCGCGCGTGGCCAGGTACTCGCCCCACGAGACATAGCCGGGATGGTGGTCGGGGATGCAGACGGACCACTCCTCAAGCGGCAGCTCAACCGTCTTCGCGCGCACCCGCCCGCCGGCGACGAGGCGCTTCTCGGTGCGGGTGCGGCCGAAGGCGAACGCGCCCGCATAGGCCGGGTTGGTCAGGAAGTCGTGCACCGCCCCATAACTGGCCCGTGCCCAGCGCACGCGCCGCTGGCCCACCGTCCGCCGCGGCAGCTTCTGCCCCTCGGCAAGCAGCTCCGCCGTCACCTGGCGGGCGGAGCCCAGGCGCCGCCAGAGACAGAACACGCGCCCGATCGCATGGCGGACCTGCTCGTCGGCGCAGAGCACGATGCGACCGTCGTCGTCGCGGTCGAGACCCACCGGCAGGGCCAGCTCGAGCTCGCCGCGCTCCGCCTTCGAGCGCAGCCCGCCGTCCAAGCGGGCGCGGATCAGGTGCAGCTCCGCCTCCGACATCGTGCCCTTCAGCCCGAGCAGCAGCCGGTCGTTGAAGTCCTGCGGCGAGTAGATCCCGTCCTGGTCTGCGATCAGCGTGCCGGTCAGCGCGCACAGGTCGAGCAGCTGGTGCCAGTCCGCCGACGAGCGCGCCAGCCGCGACACCTCCAGCGCCAGCACCAGCCCCACCTGGCCGAGGCCGACCTCCGCCACCAGCTCCTTGAACCCAATGCGCTCCTCCGCGCTGGCGCCCGAGCGGCCCAGATCCCCATCGACCACCGCCACCGAGGCGGCGGGCCAGCCGAGCTCGACGGCGCGCTCGCGCAGCGCATACTGGCGCGCCCGCGACTCGTGGTTGCGCTCGAGCTGGTGCGCCGTCGACTGGCGCACATAAACGACCGCGCGACGGCGCCGGTGCTGATCGGTGATCTTCTGGCGCTCACTCATCGCGCTCGGCCTCCACCAGCCTGGCCAGCAGCCGCGCCAGCATCAGCGCCACCTGCAGCTGACGCTCCGGCGGCAGCGTCTCCCACACCACCACCGGCACCAACACCTCCTCGCTCGTGGCGAGGGCGAGCTGTCCCGACATCAAAACCTCCGTTTTCGGCGGAGGCTCGACCCCGCCGCGGACGGCGCGCCGTCAGCCGCTCCACCCGCTCGAGCAGCAGCCGCCAGCCCGCCGGCGAGCCCAGCCCGCCGACGACCGGCTCTGGCTCGACGCGCCACGGCAGATCCGTCCAACGCGCCGGGATCGTCCCGACGCTGCCGTCGACCAGTCGACAGCGAAGCGCCGTCTCGCCGTCCTCCGTGCGCCAGCCCAGCACCTC
>DATDLN010000060.1:0-6876 GCA_036519295.1 Thermoleophilaceae bacterium | reverse complement strand
CCCGCAGGACTCATGCCGTCCAGCCTGCGACCTCACGGGGTGAGCGGTCGTCACAAGCTTTGCGTGATTTACGTCAGCCTGAGCCGGGACCCGTGCGCTAACCGCGAGGCAACTGGCCGGCACTGGGCTTCTGACGGTGTGCGTCGTCATCCGTTTCTGACGATTGCGGAGGGCGGCCGTCAGATCACATGGACTGCGTGATGACAGATCACCTCGCCCGGCGCGACGCTCCGCCGATTGATCGAACGACGCCGCCATCCAGATCGGCATACCTGATCTGCCCGCGCTGCGGGCTGACGATCAAGGCCAGGCTGCCGTCGCTCGCGGTCGAGCACTGCCCTCGCTGCATCGCGCGCAGGCGGGTCGCGGTCAGGCTGTCCGCATCGAGGGGCAGGCGAGCCCCGGCTGAAGCACCCACCGGCTCGAGGACTCCGCCTTCTTCGACTCGGAAGAGTCGGCGGGGATGACGTCGACCGCCCGGGCGCGATGTTCGCTCGCGATGACTCGTCGGCGGCTCACAGGATGGCTGGCGTGGTTCGTGGCGCTGAACGTGCTCTGGCTCGTGTTCATCTCGGCCTGGGTGTGGGAGGAGGCGATCTTGGGGATCTTCGCCTCCGCCGTCGCCGCGACGGCCGCCGAGGCGGTGCGCGAGCAGCGCTTGGCTCGGTTTCGGCCGCGCCTGCGCTGGCTGTGGCAGGCGCGCGTCCTACTGTGGCGCGCGCTCCGCGAGTCGGCGTTTGTGCTGGCGGCGCTGGCACGGCAGCTCGTCGGGCGCGGTCGGGTACGCGGCCGGTTTCGCGTGGTGCCCGTGTCGCTGCCGGCTGACCGAGATGAGCAGGCCGCCAAGCGGGCGCTGCTGACCGCGGGTGCGTCGTTCGCGCCGAACATGTACGTCGTGACGATCGACAACCGGGAAGGACTGATGCTGGTACACGAGCTCACGCCGGGGGACGGGCGGTGACCGCCTACTTCGCGGCCGTGGTGGCGCTGCTCGTGGGCCTCGCTCCGCTGCTCGTGTTCTCGATCCGCGCCTCGCCGCCGGACGGTCTCGTGGCGCTCAATCTGGGAGGGACGATCGCCACGCTCGCCTTGATGCTCCTCGCGGAGGCGACGCAGCGTCAGCCGTTCTTCGATCTCGCGGTCGTGTCCGCGGTGCTGTCGTTCGCGGGTGGGCTCGCTTATGCCCGGTTCCTGGAGCGGTGGTTGTGAGCGGGGCGATCGTCTGGGCCCTGCTGGCCGTCGGCGTCGTGGCTCAGTTGGCGGGCGTGGTCGGCGTCATCGTCGCGGCCGACGTCTACGACCGACTGCACTTCACCGGTCCCGCCGCGATCTTGGGTCCCTTCTGCTTCGCACTTGCCGTGGTGATCGATGAGGGTCCGCTCTCGCAGGCAGGGATCAAGTCGCTACTGGTGGCGGTCCTGCTGCTCGGCTTGAGTCCGGTCCTGGGGCACGCGACCGCACGGGCGGCGTATGTGCGCGAGCGGGGGAGGCTCGGGCCGCTGTCCGAGGAGCCGCGCGCGTGAGCGCTGTCCAGGCCGCGGCGCTGCTGCTGGTGGCGCTCGGCGCATGGGCGACGGTGATGGCCCGCGAGCCCGTCCGCCAGGCGGTCGTCGTCAGCCTCTACGGGCTCGCGCTCGGGATCCTGTTCTTCGCGTTCCAGGCTCCAGACGTGGCGCTGTCGAACATCGTCATCGGCGCGGTGGCGATGCCGACGATGATCCTGCTCGCAATCGCCAAGACGAGGGATTGATGGAGACGGCGCCGGCGCGGCGGCCTGGCGAGCTGTCGTTCGAGGCCCGGCGGCGCCTATTCCTAGTCGGTGCGGTGGGCCTGGCCGCGTTGCTGCTGTCGGGTCTCAGCGGGCTGCCCGACTACCGCGACGTCACCCCGCTTTACGGCCAGGTCATCAACGGGGTCGCCGTCGAGGAGCGGAGCACGACCGCCGTGGTGACGGCGGTCAACTTCGACTATCGCGGCTTCGACACGCTCGGCGAGGAGTTCATCCTGTTCGCGGCCGCACTCGTCCTCGTGCTGCTGCTCCGCCGGCTCGGCGAGGAGCGGCGGGGCCGACTGGATCGGCTTCCACGGCACCGGCATACAACCAGCGCGGCGGTGCGGTTGACCTGCGTGGCGCTCGTCGGTCCGACCGTGCTGCTGGCGATCTACATCACGATGCACGGGCATCTGACCCCGGGCGGTGGCTTCCAGGGCGGCGTGATCGCGGCCACGGCGCTTCTGCTGGTCTACCTGGGCAGCGACTACGCGACGATGCGGCGCCTGCGCCCGATGGCGTTGGTCGAGACGGCCAAGGCGGCCGGCGCCGGGAGCTTCGTGCTGATCGGCGTCGCGGGGCTGATCGTGGCAGGCTCGTTCCTGGAGAACTTCCTGCCGCTCGGGACCCCGGGAGAGCTCGTCTCGGCAGGGACGATCCCGTTGCTCAGCCTCGCCGTTGGGATCGAGGTCGCGGGCGCGTTCGTGCTGTTGCTCTCCGAGTTCCTGGATCAGCTGCTGGTGATCCGGCGCAAGCGGGGAGGCGGCGCTTGAGCTTCCTGCCGTACGCGGTTGCCGTGTGGATCTGCCTCGTCGGCCTCTACGGCGTCGTGACCAGCCGGCACCTCGTGCACACGATCATCTGCTTGTCGGTCGTGCAGTCGTCGACGTACGTGCTGCTGCTCGCCGTCGGCTACCGCAAGGACTCGGTCGCGCCCGTCTTCATCGACATCCCGCGCGACACGCCTGCGGTCGATCCGGTCGTCCAGGCGCTGACGCTCACCGACGTCGTCGTCGGCGGCGCGGTGACCGCGCTGCTACTGGCGATCGCGGTGCAGATCGAGAAGCACCTGGACACGCTCGACCCCGATGAACTCGATCCTCTTCGCGACTGACCTGGCGGAATTGGCGCCGCTGACGGTCGCGGGGCCGTTCCTGCTCGCCGCCGTGCTGGCGGCGAGGCTGCCGGTCCCGTTCCAGCGCCGGCACGCCGAGCTGGTGGCCGCCGCCGGCGCGCTGCTCGTCGCTGTGCTGTGTCTGCTGCTGCTGCGCGAGACGCTCGACAGCGACGCACCCGTGGTGTCCCAGATCGGCGGCTGGCAGCCACGGGGAGACGGCGTCGTCGTCGGCATCAACTTCGCGCTCGACTCGCTCGGTGCGACGCTGGCGCTGCTCGCCGCTTTGCTGGTCGGCACCTCGCTCGTGTTCGCGTGGCGCTCCTTCGACGCCGTCGGTCCGACGTTCCACGCGCTGATCCTCGTCTTCCTCGGCGCCCTGACGGGGTTCGCGCTGACCGGCGACCTGTTCAACATGTTCGTGTTCTTCGAGCTGATGAGCGTCTCGGCGTACGCGCTGACGGCGTACCGGATCGAGCGTCCTGAGTCGCTGCAGGGCGCGCTGACGTTCGCGATCACCAACAGCGTCGGGGCGGTGATGATCCTGTTCGGGATCGCGCTGCTGTACGGCCGGACTGGGGCCCTGAACCTCGCCCAGGTCGGCGAAGCGCTCGCACAGCAGTCCAGCGACGAGCTCGTGGTGGTGTCATTCGCCCTGATCACAGCGGGCTTCCTGGTCAAGGCCGCAATCGTGCCGTTCCACTTCTGGCTGGCCGACGCATACGCAGTCGCACCCACTCCAGCGGCGATCGTGTTCACGGGCGTGATGAGCGACCTTGGTATTTACGCGGTCGCCCGCATCTACCTGACCGTGTTCCAGGCACCGCTAGCGCCGCACGTCGAAGGACTGCGAGCGGTGCTCGTCGCCTTCGCCGTCCTCACGGCGCTCGTTGGCGCGGTGATGGCGCTGGGGCAAGACCACCTCAAGCGTCTGCTCGCCTTCGTGACGATCAGCCAGATCGGCCTCGCCTTGATCGGGATCGGACTGCTCACGCCCGCGGGGGGGGCGGGCGCCACGCTGCTGATTCCGGCCGACGGCCTGCTGCGAGCAGGCCTGTTCGTTTGCCTGGGAGCGGTGCTGCACCGCTGCGGATCGGTATACCAGTCGCGTCTGCACGGGCGCGGGCGGGTCCTGCCGCGCGTATTCCCGATCCTCTTCGTCGCTGGGACGCTCGGGCTCGCCGCGCTCCCCCCGCTCGGGGCGTTCCCCGGCAAGGCGATCATCGAGGAGGCCGCCGCCGAAGTCGGCTACGGCTGGACCGCCGCGGTCTTCCTCCTCGCGACCGCACTCACCGCGGCGGCGCTGCTGCGTGCCGGTGCGCGCGTGTTCCTCGGCTGGGGGCCGGTCGCGGTCGCGAGAACCGACCCCCGCGAACCACCGACCGAGGACAGCGAGCTCACCGGGTCGCGCGGACGGGTCCCGACGCCGATGTTCGTCAGCGCCGCCGTCCTCATCGTCGCAGGGTTGCTGGTGACCGCTGTCCCCGGTGCGGTCGATGACGCCCAGCGCAGCGCTCACCTATTCGCCGATCGCAACGTGTACGCCGCAGCCGTGCTCGGGCGTCCGGTGCCCGCGCCCGATCCGATCCACTTCGTGCACATCGGCGATACCGCGGTCGTGCTTGGGGTGGTGACAGTCCTCGCGACACTCGTCCTGAGCGCGATCCTGCTCGAGCGGATCCGACTGCCTTTCCGGCTCCCCCGGAGCGTGATGCGCGCAGCGGAGGCGAGCTTCACCCGCCTGCGCCGCCAGCACTCCGGGCAGATCGGCGACTACGTCGCCTGGGCCACCGTAGGGTTCGCCCTGCTCGGCGCGCTCTTCGCCGCCGCAACCTAGCCGAGCGCCTCGGTCAGACGAGGCCCGAACTCGACCGCGGCCGTGGCCGCAGCTCCTCAACGCTGTAGGTGAGACCCTCCGCCTCCAGGGCGGAGATCAGCGCCTGCCATGCGAGCGGGTCGCCCGACACGGGATCGAGATACGCCTCGAGGAGCGCCAGACGGATGAATCTCGCACGCTCATCTGGGAGAACCCCACGAAGGCCCAGCATGAGCCAGGGCCGCTCGTCGCCGACGTGCGCCACGATCTCCTCGCCGCTCTCCAAGTGGGCGAACACCTGCAGGACGAGATCGATCGAGTCCCCGACACCTGATTCGTCGCGGAGCTCCGCGCGTACGCCAGCACTTCGCACCACGGCCGAATCCTTCCAGCTGGACGAGCGCCGTGACGAAGCCGGCGGGCTTGGCTCCCGCGGTTTCGAACGCCTCCGCGATCCGGCCGAGCGGACCCGGGGATCCATGGCGATCCCAGCCCGGTAATCGAGACCAACGCTGGCATCGACCCTGGCATCGACCAGAACGCCCGCGAGGACGAGGACGACCGGTCGGTCCGACCGAGTCGCTGACCGGGAAAGGTGACCGACGGAATTCGGGCCAGCTGGATGAGGTCGGCCTTCAGCTCCGACATCAGCCGTTCCAGGCGATCGGGGACCGCGTGCTCCGCGCTCGCTGTTGGAACTGACCGCGCAGGCGTCATGCCGTCCAGCCTGCGAGCTGACGGGGTGAGCGGTCGTCACGTGGTTTGCGTGATTCGCGCTCAGCCCGAGCCGGGACGCGTGCGGTGACCGCGAGGTAACTGGCCGATCGGTATTGCGATGTCGCTCGCGGCCGCGAGGCGAATCAGCTTTCGCAGCTCGGGGGTGACGCCGATGGCGGGGAGGTGGACCTCGACCTCCACTGTCCCGGCGGCACGGTCGACCACGCGCACCGCGCCGAGCCGCTCGAGCAGGTCCATCATCTCTCCGTTTTCCACGAGCATGAGCGCCGTGAATGTGTCGACGCCCTCCTCGCGCGCGCGCATCGTGATCCCTTCCAGCAGCAACGTGCCGAGCCCTCGTCCCTGCCAGTCGTCGACCACGGTCACCGCCACCTCGGCCGCGTTGGGCCGCGCCGCGCCGCGCACGTAGCGGGCGACGCCGACTCCCTCGTTGGGCTTCTCGTCGAGTGCGATCAGCGCCTCGTGGTTGCTGTGATCGATCTCGACCAGGTAGCGGACGGTTCCCTCGGACAGCGTGGGCGTCTGCGCGAGGAAGCGCCGGTAGCGCGACTCCGGAGTGAGGCGGCGAAACCCCCGCAACAGCAGCTGCCTGTCCGAATGGCGGAGCTGGCGTATGTGGACGCGCGAGCCGTCGCGGAGCGCGATCGGCGCTCCGATTTGCACGAGCTGCACACTCGACGGAGTGGCCGGGCGCCCCAGGGGCGGTTCCATGTCCGGAACCGTGGCTCCTGACGGTGTGACCCGTCGTCATCCACTTCTGACGATTGTGGCGCGCGGCCGTCAGATCACATGGACTGCGTGATGACGAATCACCTCGCCCGGCGCGACGCTCCGCCGATTGATCGAGCGAGCCCCGTCATGAGCGGCCGGCCCGGCCGAGCTCTCGTCGCACCGCCGCCAGCGCGGCCGGTAGGTGCTCGAGCAGCTCGGCGATGGTGACTTCGGGATGCGACTGGTGGGCCACGAATGCGCCGTCGAACGCCGCGAGCGCGAAACGCGCGAGGTGGTCCGCGCTGGCACTCTCCGGATCGAGGGCGAAGACGATCTCCATCTGCTCCCGCAGGCGCTGGAGCGCGAGCTCCCGCACCCGGTTCACGACCCGGTGGACCTCGCCCTCGCCGGCGCTCATCGGTTGTGCGGCCATAACGACGAGGATCCGCAGGAAGTCCGGATCGCGGTCGAGCAACGAGGCGGCGGTCTCGACCAGCACTCGCAGGTGTTCCTGCCGGGACCCGATGCGCCGAGCGAAAGCGGGCACTTCCGCCAGGTACCGCTTGGCGCCCCGCTCCATGACAGCGAGGAGCACGCCTTCCTTGGAGCCGAAGTAGTGATAGACCGAGCTGGCTGGAACGCCCGCCTCCTCCACCAGCGCCGACACGGTCGCCGCCTCGTAGCCGTGCTCCGCGATCAGTCGCTCCGCGGCGTCGAGCACCGCTT
>DATDLN010000059.1:0-32646 GCA_036519295.1 Thermoleophilaceae bacterium | reverse complement strand
GCTCCATCGGGAGCTCGACCGCCCTGAGCGCGCCGCCGGTGGCGTTGACGTCGGTCAGGTAGACGAAGCCGGCGTCGGCCGCCCCCTGCGTCAGCTTGCCGACGATGCCCTTCACATCGGGCTCGTTCGAGCGGACGTGGTCAAGGATCCCCTGCTCCTGCTCGGCGGGCAGCTTGGCGAGCGTCTCGCGGGTGTAGGAGCCGATCGGCACCTCCTCCGCCCCGATCGCGATCTTCACGTCGCCCTGCGTTAGGTCGTCGATCGACTGGATGCGGGAGTCCGTCGGCACCGCGAGCACGAACTGGTTCGTGGCGAACTCGACCGGCTTGGAGAGCAGGCCCTCCTCGTTCAGCTCGTCGGGGAGCTTCGTGTTTGCCGCCGCGTAGACGTCGGGCTTCACGCCCTGGCGGATCTGGGCGGCGAGCTCGTCCGAGCCCGCGAACTGGAGCCGCACGGTCGCGTCCTGGAACTTGGGGCCGCAGGCCTCGAGCGCCTCGGTCATCGAGGAGGCCGCCGAAACGACCAGGCGCGGCTTGCCGGCGTCGCTGCTTGCGCTGCTCTCGTCGTCGTCGCCGCAGCCGGCCGCGGCAATGGCGAGGGCGATCGTCGCGAGCCCGGCAACGGCGCGCATCACGAGCGCTCCACCATCACGGAGGTCGCCTTCACTGCCGCCGTGGCCGGCACGCCGGGAGCGAGGCCGAGCTCCTCGACAGCGTCACGCGTGACCGCGGCCGTGATCCGGTGCGGCCCGGCCTCGATCTCGACCAGCGCCATCACGCCGTCGATCTCGACCGAGCGGACGACTCCCGGAAAGCGGTTACGGGCGGAGAGAGTGTCGCCGGCGCGGTGACGGGTCGGCCGGCGCGCCAAACGCTCGATCTCCGGGCTTGGAACGCGCCGCCTGTTTGCAGCGTCGCGGGTCGTGCGCAGCTTTCCGGCGCGCTCCCAGCGGCGGAGCGTGTCGGGGCTGACGCCTATGGCACGAGCGGCGTCGCCCAGCAGCAGACCCGGGTCGGTTGCCATCTCTGCCTAAGCATTGCATAGGCAGCTTGCGGCGCCTGCTTAACTCGACCGCTGTTGTCGATGAGCGTCGCCGAGACAACGCAGGTTCCGCAGGAGGGGCTGGTCGACGAGAGCGAGAAGCGAGTGGCGCCGCTCGAGCTCTTCTTCGACCTCGTCTTCGTCTTCGCCCTGACCCAGGTCACCGAGCTGATGTCGCAGAACCCGACCTGGGAGGGCCTCGGGCAGGGGATGCTCGTGATGATCGCGCTGTGGTGGGCGTGGGGCGCGTACGCCTGGCTCACCAACTACATCGCGGCCGAGGAGGGCCTCGAACGGCTGCTCATGTTCGGCGTGATGGGTGCCATGCTCTTCGCGGCGCTGGCCGTGCCGCATGCCTTCGGCGACGACGCGCTGCTGTTCGCGATCGCTTACGCGATCGCGCGCTGGCTCCACATCTTCATCTGGGCCGAGGCGAACGAGAACATCGACACCCGGCAGGCGATCGTGCGACTGGCGCGGACCGCCCTTCCCGCCCCGGCGCTCCTCATCGCTGCAGCGTTCGTCGACGACGGCACGACGCGGGCGGTCATCTGGATCGTCGCGCTGCTACTCGACTTGGCCGGCCCGTTCGTATTCGGAGTGCGCGGCTTCCGGGTATCGGCGCGCCACTTCGCAGAGCGCTTCGGGCTGATCGTGATCATCGCCCTCGGGGAGTCGATCGTGGCGATCGGCGCCGGCGTCAGCAGCGATCTCGACGCGGGGATCATCGTCGCGGCAGGCTTCGGCCTTATCGTCTCTTGCGCGCTCTGGTGGGCCTACTTCGACGTCTGGGCGCTGATCACCGAGACGCGCTTCCGGCAGGCTCGCGGACACACCAGAGTCCTGATCGCGCGCGACGTCTACAGCTACCTGCATCTGCCGATGACTGCCGGGGTCGTGCTGATTGCGCTGGGGATCAAGAAGACCATCGGAGATGTCGACGAGCCGCTGAAGGTCGCGCCCGCAGCCGCGCTGTTCGGCGGGATCGCCCTCTACTACGCGGGCCACATCGGGATCCGCTGGCGCATGACCCACACGCTCTTTCGCGGGCGCGTCGTCGCGCTTGTCGTGAGCGTGGCACTGATCCCGGTAGCCACGAAAGTCGACGCGCTGCTCGCCCTGGGGCTCGCCGCCGTCCTCACCTCCGCCGTGATTCTCTACGAGGTGCTCCGCTACTCCGAGGATCGGCATCGGATCCGCGCAGAAGCCCGCTGATAGCTCGCACTTTTCACCAATTCGTCACGGATCCAGGGGATTTGCCGCTACCGTCGCACCATGGCAGGATCGCTCCCCGCCCGCTCGAGCCCCTTGACGCTGGTGGGCCGGAGCGCGGCCGACCGCCTCGCGAAACTGGTGGGACGAGGCCCCGACTACGCCGAGCTGTACGGCATGCTCGGCCAGGCGGGCCGCAACGTCGAGTTGGCGACGGCCCTGCTGCGGGAGCTGATGAGAGCCTGGCCGGACGGCGCCGAGAAGCGATTGGAGCTGGTCGACCTCGAACACGAGAACGACGCGGTCACGCACGACATCGTCCACCACCTGCACGCCCGCCTAGCCGTCCCCTTCGAGCGCAGCGACGTACTCGCGCTCGCGTCGGGCCTCGACGACGTGGTGGACTTCGCAGAGGAGGCGGCCGACTTCCTCGGGCTCTACCGCGTCGAGGCGCCCATGGACCAGGCCATCGAGCTCGCCGACACCCTGGCCGCCGCCGGCGTCGAACTGGCCGCAGCCCTATCCAAGCTGGACAAGCCCGGGGAGGCGACCGGGCACCTGACCGAGATCGACCGCCTCGAGGACGAGGGCGACCGGATCCTGCGCGAAGGCCTGACCGCCCTCTTCGAGGGCGGCGTGGACCCCATGGCGGTGATCCGCTGGAAGGACATCTTCGAGCGGGTAGAGGACGGAATCGACGGCTGCGACAGCGTGGCGCACACGCTGCGGGGGATCGCCGTCAAGCAGGCGTAGGCTCACGCTGAGCCTGCGCCGCCGGCATCAACCGGGCAAACGGCTTGCCGTGGCGGCTGATGTGGATCTCCGCTCCGGCGGGGGCCTGCTCGAGGTAGTAGCCGAAGCGATTGCGGGACTGGTTGAACCCAGTAAGCACGACATCCGGACACGCCGCTTCTGGGGGAGTGGAGCTGGTGGGATTCGAACCCACGACCTTCCGGCTGCCAGCCGGACGCTCGTTCCACTGAGCTACAGCCCCGGAAAGGCGGAAATGCTCCTCTAGGTTAATGCACGCTCGTTGGCCGTTCTTGCGCGGGAACGCTCGGTGGCGGGGAGTTCGGCCCGGCCGCCGCTCGCGCGTCGGCGCCGCTGCTGCGGCCCGATCGCGAGCGCAGCCGCTCAGCCGACCACAACCTCTCCAGCTCGCGACGCAGCGGCGAGCTCGAGAGGTTTTCACGCGATCCGATCAGGCCGAACCGCCGCGAGGGCTACGTCCGCGCACCGGCAAGTTTCGATGCGATGACGCCTCAGCCCACCGACCGCGCCGGGGCTTCGCCCCAGAGCTGCTCGAGGCGGTAGTACTCGCGCGCCTCGGGCGTGAAGATGTGGACCACGCAGTCCCAGTAGTCGAGCAGGATCCAGCGGGCCTCGCGGCCGCCCTCGGTGCGGCGCGGCAAGAGACGATCGCGTGCGTGCTTGAGCTCCTCGTAGATCGCGTCGTGGATCGCCTTCGTCTGGCGCTCAGTGTTGCCGGAGCAGATCACGAAGAAGTCGGTGTAGCTGACGATCCCGCGCAGGTCGATGACGCGGACGTCGATCGCCTTTTTGTCCGCCGCGATGGCCGCGATCCGCTCGGCGAGGGTCAGCGAGTCGCGGTCCGTCACGCGGAGGCCTTCTCGGTGTGGGGGGTCGGGGAAGAGTCCGTGGCCCCGGCCCCGTACAGCCCGTTGGCCTCTACGTAGCCCGCCACCGCGTCCGGGACGAGGTAGCGAATCGGCCGGCCCGCGGCGACCCGGCGCCGGATCCCGCTCGAGGACACCTGTATGAGCGGCATGTCGAGGTAGCGCACGCTCTGCGAGCCCTTCAGCCGGGCGATCTTGATGCCGATCGCGTTGCGCGTCCAGCTGACGCGCTCGACGACGGCCACCGTGGCGAGCGACAGAACCTCCTCGGGCTCGTGCCACGTCGGCAGCGTGGCCGCCTGGTCGCCGCCGAGGATCAGGAAGTACTCGTCCTCGGGCGCGGAGGAACGCATCTGGCGCAGAGTGTCGGAGGTGTAGGACGGACCGTCGCGGTCGAGCTCGATCCGGGAGCTCGTGAACCGGTCGTCGTCGGCGATCGCCAGGTCGACGAGCTCGAGCCGCGCCTCGGCGCCTGGGTCGTCCTCGATGCCCCGGTGCGGGGCCTGCCCCACCGGCACGAACACGACCTTGTCGAGCTCGAGCTGTAACAACGCCTCCTGCGCACACACCAGATGGCCGATGTGCGGCGGGTTGAAGGCGCCGCCGAGGATGCCTAGCCGGGGCACCTACTCGCGGACCTGCCCGGAGCCCTCGATCACGAACTTGTAGGTCGTCAGCTCGCGCATCCCGATGGGGCCGCGGGCGTGAAGCTTCTGGGTCGAGTTGCCGATCTCCGCGCCCATGCCGAACACGCCGCCGTCCGTGAAGCGCGTGGAGGCGTTCACGTAGACGCAGGCCGCGTCCACGCCGGAGGTGAAGTTCTGCGCCGAGTTCGTCGAGCCGGTCACGATCGCCTCCGAGTGCCCCGAGCCGTAGCGGTTCACGTGCTCGATCGCCTCGTCCACGGTGTCGACGACCTTCACGGCGAGGATCAGGGCGTGGTACTCGGTGGCCCAGTCCTCCTCGGTGGCCTCTCCGAGCGAGTTGCCGATCTCGCCCGCGAGGGTCCGGGCGCGACCGTCCAAGCGCAGCTCGACGCCCGACTCGCGCAGCTCGCTCAGGGCGCGCGGCAGGAACTCGCCGGCGACGTCCGCGTGCACCAGGAGCGTCTCCGCGGCGTTGCAGACCGACGGCCGCTGCACCTTGGCGTTCACGGTGATCGCGGCCGCGTCGTCGAGATCGGCGGACGCGTCGACGAACACGTGGCAGTTGCCCGCCGCCGCGTACATGACCGGCACCGTGGCGTGCTCCTTCAGCGCGGCCTTCAGGCCCTCGCCGCCCCGGGGGATGATCAGGTCGACCACGCCGTCCTGTGTGGCGATCTGGCGCAGCTCGTCGCGGTCGCCGCCGTTCACGATCGAGATCGCGCCCTCGGGCACAGCGGCGGACTGCGCGGCGCTGGAAGCCACCTCCGCGAGCACTGCGTTCGAGTGGGCCGCCGTCGACGATCCGCGCAGGACGATCGCGTTGCCGGATTTTAGGCAGAGCGCGGAGCAGTCGACGGTCACGTTTGGGCGCGCCTCGTAGACCACCGCGATCACCCCGAGCGGCACACGGACGCGCCGTACGTCGAGTCCGTTCTCGAGCCTGTGGCCGTCGATTGTCTCGCCGACGGGGTCGGGCAGCGCGATGATCGCGCGGACGTCCGCCGCTATCCCGGCAAGCCGCTCCTCGGTCAGCTTCAGGCGGTCGAGCAGACCGGAGTGGAGCCCGGCCTCATCACCGGCCTCCATGTCGCGGCCGTTGGCCTCCAGCACTTCGCCGGCGCGCTCCTCGAGCGCGGACGCCATCGCCTCGAGCGCCGCGTTCTTCGTGGCGGTGTCGAGCTTCGCGAGCTCGCGCGAGGCGCGCTGCGCCTGCGCGCAGATATCCGCGACGGACTGAGCGGCGATGGCCATTGCGGCAAGGGTATCGTGCGATATCAGCGGTGACCGTTGCCCGACGGGGGCGCTCTTTCGGCCCCGAGGGTCGGGCAGGTGGTCGGTGCCGTGGGCGAGCAGCTAGGCCGGGGCGCGCCTCGCGCCCGTCACCGCCCACCGCCGTCCCGCGAAGCGCCACCAGCAGGTCGCGAGCCGCGTCGCGATCAGCGCCACCAGCCCTACCCAGACGCCGACCAGTCCCCAGTCGAACGCGAGCGAGAGCAGGGCGATCGGCACGAACACCAGCAGCGACGCGGCGAGCATGCCCCTCATCAGGAAGCGGGTGTCGCCGGCCCCGATCAGGATGCCGTCGAGCGCGAAGACGGCGCCGTTCGCCGGCTGCATCAGCGCGAACAGGGGCCAGATCTCCTGGGCGCGCTCGATCACCACCGGGTCGCTCGTGAAGGCGCGTGGCAACACGTCGATCAGCGCCAGCAGGAGGAGGGCGAAGACGGCGCCGGCGGCCACCGACCAGCCGATCATCCGCAGCGCGGCGTCGTAGGCGCCGTCGGCGTCGCCGGCGCCGAGCGAGCGGCCGACGATCACCTGGCCGGCGATCGCGATGGCGTCCAGAACCAGCGCGAGGAAGATGAACAGCTGGAACGCGATCTGGTGAGCGCCGAGCGAGTCGTCGCCGATGCGCGCCGCCACCGCGCTGGCCACGAGGAACGATCCGTACAGCGCCGCCGTTCGAACGAAGATCTCGCCGCCGATGCGGGCCAGCGGGCGCATGCGCGCGAGCGAGGGACGGCGGGAGTCGGCAGGGGCAGCGAGGAGCGCGCGCACGAACGCGGCGCCCATCCCGAGCTGGGCGACCACCGTGGCCCACGCCGAGCCCGCCAGCCCCCAGCCAAAGCCGTAGATGAACAGCAGGTTGAGCGCGACGTTCGCGGCGTTGGCCACCACCACGATCACCAGCGGCGTGCGCAGGTCCGAGACGCCACGCAGCCAGCCCTGCCCGGCGAGGGCGATCAGCGCGAACGGAAGCCCCAGCGAGCCGATCCGCAAGTAGAGCACCGCGAGCTCGCCCGTGTGCCCCTCGCCCCCCATCAGGTCGACGAGCGGCACCGCGAGGCCCGCCAGGAACGCGGTCAGGCAGACGCCGATTCCGGCCGAAAGCCAAAGCGCCTGCGCTGCGAGCCGGCCCGCCTCGACCTCCTCGCCCGCCCCGTGGAAGCGGGCCACCTGCGCGGTCGTGCCGTAGGTGAGGAAGTTGAAGAGGGTGAACGCGCCGCTGAGGAGAGTCGCCGCTATTGCGAGGGCGGCCAGCTCCTCTGTGCCCAGGTGCCCCACCATCGCCGTGTCGGCGAGTAGGTAGAGGGGCTCCGCGGCGAGCGCGCCGAGCGCGGGCAAGGCCAGCCGGACGATCTCGCGGTCGTGTTCGGAGCGCAGCCGCACGGCCCAGCGCTACCCGGACTCGCGTTCCATGTACCAGGCGAGCCGTTCGGCCGCCCGCTCGGCCGCCTCGGGATGCCGGCGGGCGAACACCATCGTCCAGACCGTCCCCTGGAAGCGGCGGGCCTCGACGATGGCGTCGAGCACCTCGTCGTCGGGGCGACAGCCGCAGCCCGCCTGTGCCGCGGCCACCGGCGCCTGATCGCGCCCGAACGCTCGCGCGGACGCATGGAGGCAACCAAGGTCCCACGCAACGGGGCCGAGGAACGTGTCCTCCCAGCCGTTCCAGAGAGGACCGCGGGCGGTGTTGATCACGTTGCCGAGGTGCGCGTCACCGTGCACGGCCCGCGCGGGGAGCGCGAGTGCATCGATCCGTCGCCTGACACCCGCTGCCACGCGCCGCAGGAACGCCGCGTCCTCCGTGCTCGGCGATACGCGTTCGACCAGCTCCTCGGCCTCACGCAGCAGGGCCATCTGGGGAAGGTCGCCGTCGAAGTCGGCAAGCGCATCGTGGCACTCCCGCAGACCGCGGCCTGCCCGCCCGGCGTCCAGTGGCGCGTCGAGCTCCTCGGCGTACTCCCAGAAGCTGAGTGTCAGGCCGTCGTGACGATGCGGCCCCGGCGCCACCAGGCGGCACGGCGCGACGACCGGCGCTCGGACCCTTGCGAGATGCCCGGCCACCGCGATCTCGCGCGCGAGCCAGGCGTCACCGGCGCGGACAGTCGCCGTGGTGGTGGCCACCCGCGCCACAACGGGAGCAGGCTCGAGGTGCACCAGCAGATTGCTCCGGTCGGCAAGCACCACCGGCCGGGCGAAGCTCAGCCCAACCTGCTCCGCGGCCTCGACGGCTGTACGCAGCGCGCGCTCGGACAACGGCTACTCCAGCACGAAGTAGTCGCGATGCACGGCTTCCTCCGTCGCCCGCGGGAGCAGCTCGCGCACCTGCTCGGTCTTCAGGCCTTTGATCTGCCGCAGCTCGCCGGCCGAGTAGTTGACGATCCCCTTGCCGACGGTCCTTCCGTCGCAGCGCACCTCGACCGCGTCGCCTGCCTCGAAGTCGCCCTCCACGTCCACCACCCCCACCGGCAGCAGGCTCGTGCCGCGCTCCCGGAGCGCGCGCTCGGCACCCTCGTCCACCGCCAGCCGTCCGTGTGTGCGCTTCGCGTACTTCAGCCACAGCTTGAAGCTCGACACACGCCCCCGCTGTGCGTGGAAGCGCGTGCCGCTCGGCGCGCCCGCCAGCGCGCGTGCGACCGAGTTGCGGTCGACGCCGCTTGTGATCAGCACGGGGATGCCGGCGGCCGTGGCCATCTCGGCGGCGACGACCTTCGACCGCATTCCGCCGGAGCCGAGCGGCGACGTCGAGATGCCGATGTCATAGCGTTCCAGCTCGTCCAGCTCGCGCACGTCCTCCACCAGGTGCGCCCCGGGATCCCGACGGGGGTCCCCGCTGTACAGGCCGCCGACGTCGGTCAGCAGCACCAGCCGGTCGGCGCCGAGGAGGATCGCCACCTGGGCCGCGAGGAAGTCGTTGTCACCGAACGAGATCTCGTCGGTGGTCGTGGTGTCGTTCTCGTTGATCACCGGCACGACGCGCCAACGCAACAGCGTCTGGAGCGTGTCGCGCGCGTTCAGGTAGTGGGTGCGAGCCGAGATGTCGAAGAACGTGAGCAGCACCTGCGCCGATTGGACACGGCGCGCCTGGAGCAGCTCGTCATACGCGCGGTAGAGCTTGCCCTGGCCGACCGCCGACGCCGCCTGGAGCTCCTCCATCGACCGCGGACGGATCGGCAGGTCCATCTGCCGTATCCCGCGCGCGATCGCGCCGGATGTGACCACCACGACGTCGTCGCCGGCGCGGTGGCGGGCGGCGACCTCGTCACAGAGGATCTCGAGGATGTCGGCGCGCACCTCGCCGGCATCGTCGGCGACGATGCTCGACCCGACCTTGGCCACCACGGCGGGCACCCCGGGGACGCTACTCGCCGCCACCACCGGCGAGCTTCCAGTCGCCGTCCTCCCGCTTCAGCCGCAGCAGCCGAGCCTGCCGGCGACCCTGTGTCTCCAGCACGACGCTCGCCCGGGCCCGATCGTCGTCGATCTCGATCCTGCGGATCCGAACAAGCTTCACCCGCAGTCCGGTGACGGCCGTGAGCTGCTCCTTGCAGGCGTCCTTCGCCCTGTCGCCCGTGGCTCCGGTCGACTGCTCGAGGAACTCCTGCGTGACGAGCTCGTCGCAGAACATGTCCGCATCGCGCTGGTCGGTGGCCCGGACGAAGTCGCGCACCGTCTGCTCGACGTCCTTCCGGTCGTCGCCTCCGCAGGCCGCGAGCAAGAGCACCGCGATTGTGGCGAGGACGAGCGGCAGGCGGGTCACGCGCGGACCTCTACCGGAACGGCGCGCCGGGGTCGAGCTCGAACACGATTCCGGCGATCTCCACGTCGTCGCCGGGCTCGAAGCCCGCGGACTCGAGCGCCCTGATCACGCCGATCGCCCGCAGCCGCTCTTCCACGTAGCGAAGCGCCTCCTCGTTGTCCACGTCGTGGCGGGCGATGAGCCGCTCGACTCCCGCTCCGTGGACGCGGAAGGCGTTCGGGCCGGTGCGCTCGACCTGGAAGGCATCGCCGGCTCCGGGGCGGTAGACGCGATGGGTGGCGGCGGTCTCCGCGGCGGTCGGCGCCGCCTCCTCGGCCGGGACGTGCTCGAAGATCGCGTCGCGGAGGCGTCGCAGGCCCTGGCCCGTCGCGGCCGACGTGGCTACGACGGGGACGCCGAGCCGCGCCTCCCACTCGTGCACGGCGGCCTCCACTTCCGGGGGAGGGAGCAGGTCCGCCTTCGAGAGGCAGAGGATGCGCGGCAGTTCGGCCAGCCCCTGGCCGTGCTCGCGCAGCTCCGCCTCCACGGTGGCGTGGTTGTCCACCGGATTGGACCCGTCGATCGGCGCGAGGTCGAGCACGTGGATCAGCAGCCGGCAGCGCTCCACGTGCGCGAGGAACTCGTGGCCCAGTCCGGCGCCGGCGCTCGCCCCCTCGATCAGGCCCGGGATGTCCGCCAGGACGAGCTGGCGGTCGTCCCGCTCGAGCGTGCCGAGGATCGGCTCGACCGTGGTGAACGGATACTCGGCGACCTTCGGCCGCGCGCGGGTGAGCCGCGCGAGGAGCGACGACTTACCCGCGTTCGGAAGGCCCACGAGCCCGGCGTCGGCGAGCAGCCTGAGTCGCAGCTCGAGCCGGCGCTCCTCCCCCGGTAGGCCGCGCTCGGCGAAGCGCGGCGTCTGCCGGGTCGCGGTGGCGAAGTGGCGGTTGCCGCGCCCCCCGGCACCGCCGCGGGCAACGAGCGCCCGCTGTCCCGGGCGCAGCAGGTCCCAGCGGTCGCCGCTATCGGGATCCTCGACCACGGTTCCCGGCGGCACGCGTACCTCGAGCGGCTCGGGTGTGGCGCCGTGCTTGTTCGCCCCCTGGCCGTGACCACCGCGCTTCGCCTTGAATTGTGTGCCGCGACGGAACGCCGAGAGATCGCGCAGCGACGGATCGCTTATGAGCGCGACGTCGCCACCGCGGCCGCCGTCGCCGCCGTCGGGGCCACCCTTCGGCACGTGTGCCTCGCGGCGGAAGGAGACGACGCCGTTCCCGCCGTCGCCGCCCCTCACGTAGATCCGGGCTCGATCGTGGAACACCGGCGCAGGCTTACTCGGATGAGACGGCCGGCTCCGGCCCCACGTCCATCTGGCCGGACCGCGTGAGCCGCGCGATCAGCTCCCGGTCGTCAGGGAAGAGCCCCGCCGCCGGCAGCCGGCGCAGGAGCTCGGCCCAACCCGCACGGCCGTCGAACACCTGCCGGAGGATCTGGCGGGCCTCGTCCTCGCGCCCCACGGCGGCGAGATACGCGCCGTGCCAGAAGGCGAGCTCGATGCTGTCGGGCTGCGCGCGATGGGCAGCCGCGTACTCGGCAAGCGCCGCCCCGCTGTCGCCGCGAGCGGCCAGCTCGTCCCCCGTATCCACGCGCGCGTAGGCGCGCTGCAGCTCGAGCAGGCGGCGCAGCTCTCGCACCGGGTCGGGATGGTCGTCCACGCGCAGGTCGAGGAGCCGATCCTCCGTCGGCCGGCCGGAGGCGCGCGGCGCAACCACCAGCAGCGCCGCCGACTGGCGGCCGCGCAGGTCGCCGCCCTCCGCCTCGGCGGCGTCGAGCGCGGCCAGCAGCCGATCACCGAGATCGCCCGACGCGCGGCGAAAGGCGTCCACCATCGCGTCCCACACCGTCCGCCGCTCCATGATGTTTGCCTGCGCCGACACCTGGTCGCCGACCCTGTGACCGGCCTCGGCGATGCAGCGACCGCCCGTGTGCACCGCCACCCGCCCCGCCCGATCGACGATCGCCACCTGACGCACGTCCTCCTGGGGGTCGTCCGCAAGCAGCCGGTCGAGCGCGGCCGGCGCGCTCAGGCCACCCCGCATCAGCTCGAGCCCGCGTGGCCCATAGGCAGACTCGATAATGGACTGCGTGGCCACCGCGCCCACGCCCGCCTCGGCCCAGCTCACGAGCGAGCCGACGCCGAAGAAATGGGACTGGACGGCTACCCCGAGCTCCCCGCTCGAGGCGTCGCGGGCGACGATCGAGTAGGTCAGGGCCGGGAGGCTAGATGACTGATCCCGGATCCGCGTGCCTCCGGGGGTGCGTCATCCGGAGGTGCCCGGGTTCGGGATCAGTCATCTATCTCGGCGGGCTCGACCGAGATCACCCGGCCGCGTCGGCCGGACGAGAACTGCACCATGCCGGCCCGAGCCGCGAAGATCGTGTCGTCACGGCCGATGCCGGCGCCCTCGCCTGGCTTGAAACGTGTGCCTCGCTGCCGGACGATGATCTCGCCGCCGTTCACGGCCTGACCGGCGAACACCTTCACGCCGAGCCGCTTGGCGTTCGAGTCGCGGCCGTTGCGGCTGGAGCCGAGACCCTTCTTATGAGCCATCTTCGCCCTCCTGCTCCTTCTTCGCTCCGCCGGATCGCCGCGCCTGCGCCTTGATCGAGCTGATCTCGAGGCGGGTGAGCTCCGAGCGGTGGCCAAAGCGGCGCTTGTAGCCGCGCTTCGGCTTGAACTTCAGTCCGTGGATCTTCTCCCCGCGCTCGTGACCTGTGACGGTGGCCCGCACCTGCACCTTGCCGAGGGCGGCTCCCTCGAAGACGGCCTTGTCCCCGTCGGCGAACAGCAGCGGCTCGAGATCGACCTTGTCGCCCTCGCTCACTGCCAGGCGATCGACGACGATCGAGTCGCCTTCCTCGACGCGGTACTGCTTACCGCCCACTCTGACGATTGCGTAGCTCATGCCCTAAAGAGAAGGCGCCCGCCCGCGGTGGCGCGCGCCGGAGGCGAGTGTAGCGACCGGTCGGGCCCGGGCAGCCGTAGCGGCCCCGCGGCGCGGCGGGGCCGCACTTGACTACGAGCTAACTCGATATATCGTTGACTGTCGTAAGCGCACCACAACCGAGAGGAACACCGATGTCCGACTTCGCCGCACGCTGGTTTGAACGTCCCTGGCACCTCTGGATGTCGCCGCCCCACCGCGGACACCGGGGCGGCCCGCATGGCCGGGGGTACGGTCACGGCTTCGACCCGCGCGCCTTTTGGCAGGGCCCGTGGCGCGGCATGGGCTTCGGCCCCGGAGGCCGCTCGCGCGCCAAGCGCGGCGACGTGCGCGCCGCCGCGCTGCTGCTGCTCGCCGAGGAGCCTCGCAACGGCTATCAGCTCATGGAGGAGATCGAGCGCCGCAGCGGCGGCGCCTGGCGCCCTAGCCCCGGCTCGATCTACCCGGCGCTCGCCCAGCTCGAGGACGAGGGCCTCGTGCGCACGGAGGAAACGGCCGGCCGGCGCGCCTACCGTCTCACCCCGGAGGGAGTGGCCTACGTCGAGGAGCAGCGGGACGCGCTCGGCAGCCCTTGGGACGATGCCGGCGAGGGCGTGCCCAAGGAGCTCGTCGACCTGCGCACGTTGATCGCCCATCTCGGCATGGCGACGCTCCAGGTGGGCCAGTCGGGGGACGAGAAGCAGGTGGAGGAGGCGAAGAAGGTCCTCTCCGAGGCGCGCAAGTCGCTCTACCGCATCCTGGCCGACGAGGACTGAGCGTCGTCCGTCTCCCGGCCCAGGTGTCAAAATGGCCGCCGCGTGAAGCTCTTGTGCACGACGCTCCTTGGCGGCGCGGCCATCTCACTTTCGCTGATGGCCGGCCCGGCCGAGGCCAAGCGCACTTGTCCGGGCACCGTGACGTTCTCGGGAACGCCCACCAAAATCTTGATTCTGCGGGCCGTCTCCTGCAGAACGGCTCGGCGGGTCGTGCGCGCGTATGACCGGGGGACGCCGCCTCGCCCATGGGCGTGCGCCCTCGCACACGCGCCATTCGACCGGATCGACGGCCGGATCGTGGGGTTCTCGTGCGGACGGGGCGGGCACCGCGGGAACATCCGCCGCTGGCCGCACGCCTTCGTCGGGACCATCCGCCCCTGACAAACCCGCCCGTCCCCCAGCGGCAGGAGATCATGCCGGCGCGTCGTAAGCGCTCGATACCGTGGCCCGGGGGTCGACCACCGTCCAGCGGCCGGTACGGGGACTGGTCGATCGCGACCCCCGTGCCCGGCGACGCCGATGGCTCTGGCTCGTCGGCGTGGTGGCCGTCGTGGTCGCAGCTCTCGGGGTGGGAGAGCTCGTGGCGGGCCCGACCCAGAGCAAGCGGACCATGCTCGGCACGGCGGAGCGGGCGGGTGGCGCGCCGCCCCAACAGAAGCCCCAGACCTCGACGGCGGAGCCGGCCGCCGCCATCAATCCCAAGGTCCCCGGCCTGACCACCTTCCGCGGCAGCCTCACGCGCTCCTACTACGGTGAAGGCCCGCTGCCGCAGCGCCCCCGGATCCTCTGGCGCTACCCGAAGAGCGGCGGGATGTGCGCGCCGTCGACGGACGAGTCTGGGACACATACCTGGTGCGGCGTCGGCTGGACCGGTCAGCCCAACGTGATCCCGCACGAGGACGGGCTTCTCGAACTGCGCTTCGGCGCCTACGACACTAACTACCACTTTCTCAACGCCCGAACCGGAAGGCAGATTCGCCAGGATCTCGACACGGGCGACCTGGCCAAGGGCTCGGCCACGTCCGATCCCGACGGCTACCCGCTGTACTACGCCGGCTCGCGCGACAACAGCTTCCGCATCGTCGCCTTGGACCGGAGACGCCCCACCGTCCTGTGGTCTCTCGACGCCGACACGAGCGTTCCGGACCCGGTCTGGAACAACGACTGGGACGGGGCCGCGCTCGTCGTCGGCGACTACCTCGTCGAGGGCGGCGAGAACTCCTGGCTCTACGTCGTCAAGCTGAACCGCGGCTGGACTCCGAAGGGCAAGGTGCGCGTGCGGCCGCGCGTGGTGCTCACCGTGCCGGGCTGGGACGATCAGCTCGAGCGCGACGCTCCCGGCCGGCACTTCTCGATCGAGAACTCGGTCGCCTTCGACGACGGGGTCGTCTACTTCGCAAACTCCGCGGGGCTGGTCCAGGGATGGGATATCTCGCGGGTCCTGCGCGGCGGCCGCAAGGCGCGGCGCGTGTTCCGCTTCTGGACGGGGGACGACACCGACGCCTCGGTCGTGATCGACGAGGAGGGGTACCTGTATGTCGCGAGCGAGCTGGAGACGTGGGGCGCGCGCTCCCTCGATGTCGGCCAGCTCATCAAGCTCGATCCGCGCCGGCGGCGGCACCCGCTCGTCTGGTCGGTGCCGATCCGCGAGACCGACGGCGAGAGCGGCGGGTCGTGGTCGACGCCCGCGCTCCACGGCAACATGGTCTACGTCGCGACGAACGCCGGCGCCCTCCTCGGCGTGGGCCGCCGCAGCGGAAAGGTGCGCTGGCGGATAGGACTGCCCGGGCCGACCTGGAGCTCACCGGTGGTCGTCGACGACGTGCTGCTCGAGGGCGACTGCAACGGCGTCCTGCACGCGTACGACGTCAGCGACCAGGGTCGGCGGCCGCGCGAGCTCTGGCGCGTCAAGCTCGGGGGCTGCATCGAGGCGACCCCGGCCGTCTGGAAGGGCATGATCTTCGTCGGCACGCGCGCCGGCGCGATGTACGCGCTCGGCGACAAGCGCCACTGAACACCGACGCGTTCGACCTTACGCGGCTATAAGCAGCAGAAGGTCGAACGCGTGCAGGATCCGGCCCGGCCCTACGAGGACGAGGTCGACGCCGCCTTCCGCCGCCTCCCTCGACCTCCGCGGCGCCCCCGCCGGCGCCGGCGGCCGTTTTCGGACGATTCCGCGTCCGAGGCGGGCGCCGGCGGATTCACCAGCGACGCCTGCGCCGCCGAGCGCCCCACCTTCTCGATCCGCACCAGCGTCTTCTCGCCGACGAGCGGCGCCGCCCCGAAGACCGACACGATGTAGCCGTCGAGCTTGGCCACCGCGTCGTCCTCGTTGTACATGTGCGGCTCCTCGATCTCGACGAGCACCTCCTCGCCCTCGCGGAAGGGCAGCGCCCGCTCTTCGATCTCCTCGCGTGTGCCCTCGAGCACGACCTCGAAGTGGTCGATTGGCAGCGCCTCGGTCCCCTCGAAGTGGAAGTGCCTGCCGGTCTCCTCCTCGATCTCCGCGATCGTCCCGGGGGAGCCGTGGGTGCCCACCAGGATCGCCGCGACCTTCGGGTGCACGCGGATCAGGAAGGCCGGCGGCTTCGGCCGTTCGGCGACGAGGTCGCGCAGCCAGCGGTCGACCTCGAGCGCCACGGTCTCCTCGGACAGCACCACGCCCTCGCCCTCGCAGGTGGGGCACGGCTTGGTGAGGATCTCGCGCACCCCGTCGGTCACGTTCTGGCGCGTCATCTCCACCAGCCCGAGCGGCGAGATCTCGACGACGTAGGTCTTGGTGCGGTCCTCGTCGAGCGACTTGCGCAGGGTCTTCAGCACCGTGTCGCGGTTGCGGGCGCGCGCCATGTCGATGAAGTCGATGACGATGATGCCGCCGATGTCGCGCAGCCGCAGCTGGCGCACCACCTCCTCGGCCGCCTCGAGGTTCGTCTTCGTGATGGTGTCCTCGAGCTTGGCGCCCCTGCCGCGGCCGGTGAACGAGCCCGAGTTGACGTCGATGACCGTCATCGCCTCGGCGTAGTCGATCATCAGGTAGCCGCCGCTCGGCAGGTCCACCCGGCGCCTCAGCACCGACTCGATGGCCTCCTCGACGCCGTACCGCTCGAACAGCGGCTCGTCCTTGTCGTCATAGAACTCGAGCCGCTCGAGCAGCTCGGGCGCTGTGCGGTTGAAGAACGACTCCAGACGGTGGTGCTGCTTCGGGTCATCGACGATCGCCTTCTCGAACTCGCCGGAGAAGATGTCGCGCGCCACGCGCACCGACAGGTCGGCCTCCTGGAAGATCATCGCCGGCGCGGGCACCTCCTTCGCGCGTTGCTGGAGGACGTCGTGCAGCTTGTGGAGGTACTTGATCTCGCGCTCGAAGTCCTCGCGCTTCGCGCCCTGGGCCGCGGTCCGCACGATCGCGCCGCCCTCCCCGAGGTCCACCTTGCCGGCAGCCTTGCGCAGGCGATCGCGCTCCTTGTCGTCTAGCCGCCGCGACACGCCGACGCCCTCGCCCTGGGGCACGTACACGAGGTACCGGCCCGCGATAGAGAGCTGCATCGACAGGCGCGGCCCCTTCGTCTTCAGCGGGTCCTTGACCGCCTGTACGAGGACCTCCTCTCCCGGCTTCAGGAGATCGGTGATGCGCTTCCCGCGCTGGCGCCCCGTGCGCCCGCGGCGCGCCACTTCCACGCCGGGGAAGACGATGTCGTCCGCGTGGAGGAAGCCGTTCTTCTCGAGGCCGATGTCCACGAAGGCGGCCTCGAGGCCGGGCAGGACATTGTCGACCTTGCCCTTGTAGATGTTTCCAACGATTGAACGCGAGCCGCGTCGCTCGATGTAGAGCTCGGCAACGCGCCAATCGTCCTGACTTTTCTGGCCGCGGCCCCGCTTACTCCCGGAGGCGGTTCCCTCCGACTCGAGGATCGCGACTCTCGTTTCGCCACGGTCCACCGTGACGAGCAACTGCTTTCTCAAAGAAGTTTCTTCCCTTCAAATCCCTCATAGGCCCTTGGCCGCGGCGGTCTCGCGCGCCTGCGCGTGTATTGACTGCAGCAGTCCTATGGCCATCAATGTCGTTAGCACCGACGAGCCGCCGTAACTCACGAGCGGCAGGGGGATGCCGGTGATGGGCATGATTCCGATCGTCATACCCACGTTGACGAAGACCTGGAACATCAACATAGCGGTGATACCCCCGGCGACCAGAGCGCCGTAAAAGTTCTTCGACATAGTCAATATTCGCAGAGCCCTCCAGATAAGAAGCGCAAACAGGGACAGAACGAGCGCCGCCCCCACGAAGCCGAACTCCTCCCCCACCACGGAGAAGATGAAGTCCGTGTGGTGCTCCGGAAGGAAGTCGAGCCGAGTCTGCGTCGACTCGTCGCCGCGGCCGGTCTTCCCCCCGGAGCCGATCGCGGTCAGCGACTGGTTGATCTGGTAGCCCTCCTCGCGGGGGTCGTCCGTCGGGTTGAGGAACGCCGTGAGCCTGTGCTTCTGATACGGCTTCAGCACCTCCACCCCCGCGGCCGGGGCGACGACGAGCACCCCAGCGATAGCCACGGCTACCAGCGCCGCCAGTGCGGCGAAGTGTGTCCACTTCGTCCCGGCCACGAACAGCACGGCCAGGACGATCGCGAGGTAGACGAGTCCCGAGCCGAGATCCGGCTGGGCGACGACGAGCATCGCCGGCACCACCGCCAGCAGCACGATCCGGCTCGTGGTCTCGCGATCCTGAAGGCGCCGAGTGCGGTCGACCACGAAGCCCGCCAGCGCCACGACGAGCAACAGCTTGCCGAGCTCCGACGCCTGGAAGTTGAAGAACCCGAACTCGATCGACCGCCGAGCGCCACGGGCCGAGACGCCCACCGCGTACACGAGGACGATCGAGCCGATCATCAGCGTGTACACGCCGAGCTTCCACTCGCGCAGGCGCGAGTAGTCGAAGCGCGAGATCAACAGCATCAGGACGAGTCCCGCCCCCGCGAACACGGCCTGGCGGTAGGCGTAGTAATTGGGGTCGCCCGGGATGTCGTCCTGGGTCGCAGCCCCCACGACGTAGATGCTGGCCGCCACCAGCCCGAGCGTCGCCAGCAGGAGCAGCGGGTCGATGCGCAGGAAGCGCCTGCCCGCCTCGCGGAAATCCTGGATCTGGGAGGCCGTGTCGCTGACCATCAGTCCGACGGCCCCCCACCCGCGACGATGCGGTGCTCATTGACGTCGAACAGCTCGGCCAGGATCCGGCGGGCCATCGGCGCGGCGGTGTCCGCGCCGAAGCCGCCCGCCTCGTCGGTCACGGCCACCACGTACTGCGGGTCCGGGAAGGGCGCCAGCGCGACGTACCAGGACTGGTCGGCGCGGCCGAGCCCCTTCTCGGCCGTGCCCGTCTTGCCGGCGACCGGGATGGGGAAGCCTGCGAACACCTCCGTGGAGGTGCCGCCCGGCGCGCTCGCCGCGCCGCGCAGGCCGTCGAGGATCGCCTGCCTGTAGGACGGATCTATCTTCAGGCGCCGGGCGGTGGGCGCCTCGAGCTGCTGGAGGGCACGCCCGGCCGTGTCCTCGATCCGCATCCCCAGCCGGGGCCGCAGCACGCGACCCCCGTTTGCGATCGTCGCGTACGCCACCGCCATCTGCATCGGATCGACCGCGACGTCGCCCTGCCCCACCGACAGGTTGACGTTGTCGCCAACCGACCAGGGCCGGTCGGTCAGGTGCTTCTTGAACAGCCGGTTGCGCCAGTGGGGGGTGGGGATGCGCCCCGGCTGCTCGGCGGGCAGGTCGATGCCGGTGAGCCGCCCCAGGCCGAGCCGCCTCGCCCAGCGCTGGAGCGCGAGCCCGTCGCCCCGGCTGTCGAGGTCGCGGCCGAGCTGGTAGAAGAACACGTCGCTCGAGACCGTGAGCGCCGTGCGCAGCGCGAGCGCGCCGTGCGCGGCGCCGCCGGCGTTGTTGAAGACGATGTCGCCCACCGTGAGCGAGCCGCCGTCGTAGAGGACCGTGTCGGGCGTGATCAGTCCGCTCTGAAGCGCCGCTGTGGCGGTGATCAGCTTGAAGGTCGAGCCCGTGGGGTAGCCGCCCTGGATCGCGCGGTTCGTGAGCGGGGCGCCCGTCTCGTCGGAGGTCAGGCGCTTGTAGTCGGACTGCTTGATCGTCTTCGCGAAGATGTTCGGGTCGAACGACGGCTGCGAGCCCAGCGCGATCACCTGGCCGTTGCGCACGTCCATGACCGCGAATGCGCCGTGGCCCGTGCCGGAGGCGAGCGCCTCCTGGCCAACGCGTTGGACGTCGAGATCGACCGACAGGCGAAGCTGCCGGCCCTGTTGGGGCTGGCGCGTGGCGAGCTCCCTGCTGAGGTTGCCGAGCGCGTCGACCTGCACCCGTGTCGCACCGTTCCTCCCCCGAAGGAAGCGGTCGTACTCGGCCTCGATCCCCGACTGGCCGACCCGGTCGCCCATCTCCACGCCCCGGTAGCGCTCCTCGCCGAGCTGCTCCTGGCTCACCTCGCCGACGGTCCCGAACAGGTGCGCCCCGATCTGGTGGTGCGGATACTCGCGCAGGAAGACGCGCTCGATCGTCACACCCGGGTACTCCTCGGGACGCTCGAGCAGGTAGGCGAAAAGCTCCTCGGGCACGTCCGTCTTGACCGTGGCGGTGGCAAACGGGAGCGCCTTCAACTGCTTCTCCACGCGCCGCTCGATCACCCGCGGGCGCATGCCGAGCACCTTGGCGAGCCGCCTGTACATCTCGCGGCGCTCGGCGATCTGGTCGGGCAGCGAGGCGGGCGTGACCTTGACCGCATAGCCGACGCGGTTGCGCACGAGCAGCCGCCCCTCGCGGTCCACGATCTCGCCCCGCGGCGCCTGCACCTTGATCTCACGAAGCTGGTTGCCGCGGGCCTCCTCGACGTACTTCTCGCTCGAGAGCACCTGCAGGAACCAGAGCCGGAAGAAGATGATCGCGAACGCCACCAGCGCGATCCCGCCCATGATCGCCACCCGGACCGCGAGCTTCGGGGTCAGCGTCGGGCGGCGCTCGTTGTCGAGGTACATCAGGTGGCCGACCTCCGGGCAAGGCGAACCCCGAGGACAACGCCCAGCGAAGGTATCGGCGGCGTCCGGTGGTGCGTCGTTCGGGGGTCGGCCACCGGCTCAGACCTCCATGCCGCGGAGCCCGAGTGGGCCCGTCTCGCGTGGCTGCTGCTCGCGCCGCCGCCGCACCTCTACCGGATCCTTTCTCAGCGAAGGCCGCAGGACCTTGCGGCAGCCGGCGAAGACGGGCAGCGCGATCAGCGCGTTGAGCAGGACCGTGACGACCATGTCGCGGAAGACGAGCGGACTCACCCTCGCCCCGACGTCGAGCATGAACGAGACGGCCGCGAATGCCACCACCCAGCCGGCCGTCGCGGCCGCACCTACCGGGATTGGCAGGAGTCCGTGGCTCGGGTCGCGCAGCTCCCGGTAGCGGCCGACGCCGTAGCCGACCGCGGTGAGCACGAGCGAGGACGCCCCCATCGTCGCGCCGCTCGCCAGGTCGAGCAGGAAGCCGGCGGCGAAGCCGGTCGCGCAGCCCGACACGCTCCCCCCGTAGTAGGCGACGGCCGCCACCACCAGCACGACCACGTCGGCCTGACCGCCGACGATGCCGATCTGACTCAGCGCCGAGAGCTGGAGCACTACCGCGAGCAGCAACAGGAGACTCACGCGGACAAGCGCACCCACGGAGAGGATCACGGCGTGACCACCCCGGCGGTCTCTACGGCGGGCGGCTTGCGCGTGAGCACCTGCACGATGTCGATGCGCCTGAGATCGGCGAACGGGCGGATGTGCACCCTCTGGTAGAGCTCGACCTCGTCGAGGTCGACCTTGGTCACCTCGCCGATCGGGATTCCGCGGGGGAAGAGCGACTCCACCCTCGAGGCCTTGAACCCCGAGGTGACCACCATCGTGCCCTCGGTCACGCGCTTCCCGCCCTCGACGAAGTCGAGCAGCATGTCGCGCGGGTTGCCGACCTCCGGCTTCACGACGCCGGAGGCGCCCGCCGGCATGATCTGCGCCGCGACGCCGCTCGACTCATCGGTGATGAGCGTGACCTCGGCGGTGCCCCCGGTCACCCGTGTGACCTTGCCCGCCAGGCCGCCCACGGCGTTGCCGGAGGAAGGGTTGCTCGCCGCCGCGATCACGGGCTGGTTCAACCTGAGCCCGTCGCTCGAGCCCTTGTCGATCTTCAGGCTCGAGTACCACACCGTCGGCGAGCGGGCGATCACGCGCGTGGCCACCGGCCGCGTGCCGCTGGGGAAGCCTTCCTCCCTGTGGAGCCCCACGAGTCCCTTCAACTGGCGCACGTCGCGCCGCGCCGTCTGGGCGTCGGCCAGCTCGGAGCGAAGCCGATCGACCTGCTCCTTCAGGTCCTTGTTCTGGTCCTTGGCGTCGATCGAGTCCCCGGCCCAGCCGAAGAAGTCGCGCACCGGCTTGAGGGCGCGGCTCGCGCCGGTCTCGATCGGCGCGAATGCCTCCTGGGCGCCGCGCTGGAGGGCGTGGAAGAAGCCGCCTCCCGACTCGCCGAAGTAGGCGGTGAGGATGACGATCGACAGCGCAACGAAGACGGCGAGCGCTGCCCGCCGCCTGCGGACCGCCTTCCTGTCGTACACGCCTTGCGCCCTCCGCGCGCGGCGGAACTACCGCCGCCGGTTCGTTCGGGAATTCTTGTTGCTGCGGTGGATGGCCTCGAACTCCTCGAGGCTGCGGCCCGAGCCGACCGCCACACACGTGAGCGGCGACTCGGCCAGGTGCGCCGGCATCTGCGTCTCGTCGCGCAGGCGCTCGTCGAGCCCTTGAAGGAGCGCGCCGCCGCCCGCGAGCATGATGCCCCGGTCCATGATGTCCGAGGCCAGCTCCGGTGGGGTGCGGTCGAGGGTTTCCTTGACCGCATCGATGATCGCCTGGAGGGTCTCCTCCAGGGCCATGCGCACCTCTTCGCTCGTGAGGACGATCGTCTTGGGCAGGCCGGAGACGAGGTCGCGGCCGCGGATCTCGGCCTGAACCTCCTCCTGCAGCGGGAAGGCGGAGCCGATCTCAAGCTTGACCTCCTCCGCCGTCTGCTGCCCGATCATAAGTTTGTATTCCCGCTTGACGTAGTTGATGATCGCCTCGTCGAGCTCGTCGCCGCCGATGCGGATCGACTGCGACACGACAATGCCCCCGAGCGAGATCACCGCAACCTCGCTGGTGCCGCCGCCGACGTCGACGACCATGTTGCCCGTCGGCTCTCCCACCGGCAGGCCGGCGCCGATGGCCGCCGCCATCGGCTCCTCGATGAGGTAGGCCTGGCGCGCCCCGGCGCTCAGGCATGCCTCCTCGACCGCGCGCTTCTCGACCCCGGTCACGCCGGAGGGCACGCAGACCACCACGCGCGGATGCGCCCAGCGATTCTGGTGCACCTTCTGGATGAAGTGGCGCAGCATCTGCTCGGTCACGTCGAAGTCGGCGATCACGCCGTCCTTGAGCGGGCGGATCGCCTGGATCGTGCCCGGCGTGCGGCCGAGCATCCGCTTGGCTTCGATCCCGACGGCGTGGACCTCCGTCGTCCGCGAGTCGATCGCCACCACGGACGGCTCGGAGAGCACGATGCCGCGGCCGCGCACGTAGACCAGCGTATTGGCGGTCCCGAGGTCAACGGCCATGTCACGGCCGCCCATGCCGGTGAGGTACGAGAAGAAGCCCATTCGCTGTGTGGGGAGTGAGGATAAGCGCCGGGGCGGCAGCTCGCAGCTCACCTCGAGGGTGACGGCACCGGAGCCGCGCCCGCCGGGAGTCTAGCTATGCCGCAGCAGATCAGGAGCGAGTCGCAGAAGTGCTGTAACCGGCAGTCCGACGACGTTCCAGTAGTCGCCGTCGATCGCTTCCACGAGGGCTGCGCCCTGGCCCTGAATCGCGTAACCCCCAGCCCGGTCGGCCCATTCGCCGCCGGCGAGGTACCAGTCGATGTCACGCGGTTCGAGAAGGCGGAAGCGCACTCGGGTCACCGCCACGTCGGAGCGCTCGTCCCTCCCGTCGCGCAGCGCGATCCCGCTCATCACCTCGTGGGTGCGGCCCGAGAGCCTGCGGAGGAACGTCTCGGCCTCGTCCGGGTCGCGCGGCTTGCCGAAGGCGCGCCCGTCGAGGACGACGGCGGTGTCCACGCCCAGCACCCGCACCCCGCCGACGGCCGCCGCCTTGCGCCTGGCGTTCTCGGCCACGAGGCGGCGCGGATCAACTCCCGTCAGCTCCTCGACCTCGGGCACCTCCACGCGGAAGTCGATCCCGAGCTGCTCCAGGATCGCGCGGCGCTGGGGCGAGCGGGAGGCGAGGATGAGGGGCTCAGGCACTCAGGCAAGCTCGGGGAAGAAGAGTGAAGTCTCCCGCCGCGCCGACCCGGGCGAGTCGGCGCCGTGGACGAGGTTCGTCTGAACCTCCAGCCCGAAGTCGCCGCGGATCGAGCCGGGCGCCGCCTCCAAGGGGTTGGTTGCGCCGATCACCTGGCGGGCCGACGTCACCGCCTCGTAACCCTCGAGCACCATTGCCACCAGCGGGCCGCCGGTGATGAAGTCGACGAGGTCCCCGAAGAACGGCTTGTCCCGGTGCTCGGCGTAGTGCTCCTCGGCGAGTTCACGATCGAGCGTCATGTGCTTCATGGCGACGATCGTGAGCCCCTTGCGTTCGAAACGGCGGATGATCTCGCCGGTCAGACCGCGCTCGAACGCGTCCGGCTTCACCAGGATCAGGGTCCGGTCCATTGATCTCCTCTCGGGTCGTGGAGGGGGTTGCGGCTAGCCGGCGGACTGCGGGCGATCGCGCGTAGCGCGCGTGGGTCGCTCGACGGACCGCGCCGGCGCCCCGGCCGCGGCGGCACGCCGGGCGCGTGGCCGCCGGCCCTCCGGCGGGAGCTGGCCGACCTCGGCCTCGCAGTAAGGGCAGATCTTCCAGTGCGGGTCGAGCGGGTTGCCGCATACCACGCACGGCTCCTTCAGCCGGCGCAGGCAGCTTGGGCAGCGTAGGAACGCCTTCTCGATCTCGAAGCCGCAGTAGGGACAGGCCAGGTGCTCGCTGCTCGCGAGCCGCGCCTCGGCGGCGGCGATTTCGAGCTCCCGCTCGCGCACGTCCTCCAAGAACTCGGGCGGCCGCACGATGAGGTAGACGATCGTGCCGACGAACGGGAACAGCGACGCGCCGGTCGCGCAGCCGACGAGCAGCGGGTCGGCGATGCGCCGGCGTGCATCGGCGAACGTCCAGTAGACGAGCGCGAGCCAAATCACGACGAGGAACAGCAGCAGCAGGTTGACGGCGAGGTTCAGCCCGTCGTTCTCAATGCCGAAGACGGCGAGAGGGCTCATTGAAAGCGCGAGTGTAGTAGTCGGGGTTACAGGAAAAGTCGCCCGAGCGCGTAGCCGATGCCGAAGAACACGAGAATGACCGTGGCGACGACGACGGCGACCAGGCCGATCATGACTCCGAAACGGGGGCCGTCGCCGTCCATCCGGCAATGAATCGTGCCAGGCGAAGGGCGATCAGAGCATGGAGGCGCGCGCCCCTGCAGACTCGCGCACGAGATCGGCGACCAGGTAGATCGAGCCGGTGGCCAGCACCGCGCCGGCCGGGCCGGCGAGCGCGCGGGCCCGGTCGACGGCGGCGCGCGGATGGGCGACCGTCTCAGCCGGTCGCTCGCCGAGCTTCTCCGCCAGAGTCGCGAGCGTGGCTGGCGGGAGCGAGCGCGGGTTCCTCGAGCGCGTAAAGACGACCCGGTCCACGTGCGGCAGCAGCGCCTCGAGCATTCCGGCCGCGTCCTTGTCCTCGAGCACCCCGATAACCGCCACCCGCGGGCGATGGTCGCCGAGCACGTCGTCGAGTGAGTCCGCGAGCGCCCGCGCGCCCTCCGGATTGTGGGCGCCGTCGTAGACCGTGAGCGGCCGCCGGCCGACCACGTCGAGCCTGCCGGGGATGCGCGTCTCGGCGCCGGCCCGTTCGACGGCGTCCTCGTCCAGGGCGTGCCCGAGGAAGGCCTCGGCGGCCCGAGCCGCCAGGGCGAAATTCCTGCGTTGGAAGCGACCCGGAGCCCGCAGCGCGATGCCGCGGTCCGCCGGCCGGACCATCGGCGTGGGCGACTTATGAAGCGAGATGGGTACAAAAGTCGCCCCACCCCGGGTGGTGGCTACCAGCGTGGCTCCATGCTCTGCGGCCACCCGCTGCGCAGCGACGAATACATCGGGTTCCAGCTCTCCGACCACGAGGGTTCCGCCGTCCCGCACCACGGCGAGCTTCTCCTCCGCGATATCCGTGAGCGTCGGCCCGAGCCAGCGCGTGTGCTCGAGGCCGACGGTGGTCAGCACCTGCACCTTCGAGGGGATCACATTGGTGGCGTCGAAGCGGCCGCCGAGCCCCGCCTCGATCACCGCCACCTCCACGCCCCGCCGGGCCAGCTCGTGGTAGGCCGCGGCAGTGAGGGCCTCGAACTGGGTGACGCGGTCGTCCGCCTCCTGGGTGCGATTCACGAGCTCCGCCGCGTGGGCGGCCCTCTGCACGGCGGCGGCGAAGGCAGCCTCGGAGACCGGCTCCTCCCCCACTTCGATCCGCTCCCGGAAGGAGCCCAGATGCGGCGAGGTATAGCTACCGGCGCGCAGCCCGTGGCGCTGGAGGATCGCCGCGCAGAAACGCACGGTCGACGACTTGCCGTTCGTCCCCACCACGTGAATCGACGCGAAGCGTCGCTGTGGCAGCCCGAGCACGGTCATCAGCTTGTGCATGCGGTCGAGCCCGAAGCGCATGCCGAACAGCTCCAGGCCCAGCAGGTACTCCTCCGCCTGGGAGAAGGTCATCCGTCAAGCCTCCGCAGGGCCTCGCGGTACTCCTCGAGCTTGCGACGCTCCTCCTCGACCACCGCCGCGGGCGCCTTCGCCACGAACTGCTCGTTGGCGAGCTTGCGCTCGGCGCGCTCCACCTCCTTGTCGAGCTCCTCGCGCCTGGCGGCGATGCGTGCGCGGGCTTCCTCCGCGTCGAAGGCCTCGGAGGGCAGCACCTGCACGCCGCCGCCGGGGATCGGCACGGTCGCCAGCACGTCGCCGTCCGGCGAGGCCCCGTCGACCAGCTCCAAGCGGGCCAGACGCGCCAGCTGCTCGCGAAGCGCGCCGTATTCCTCGGCCACGAGCCGGCCGCGGACCGGGACGCTCGCCTTCGCGCCCACCTCGTCGCGGTAGCGGCGCAGGGCGGTCACGGCCTCGATCAGCCGCCCGACCTCGGCCTCCGCGCGCTCGTCGATGCGGGACTCGTCGGCCTCCGGCCAGGGCGCAGCCGCGAGCAGACCTTCGGCGCCCGGCATGAAGGACCAGATCTCCTCCGTCACGAACGGCATTACCGGATGGAGCAGCTTCAGCGTGTGCTCCAGCGCCCACAGGAGGACGCCGGACACCTGCTCGTTGTCCTCCTCGTAGAGCCGCGGCTTGGCAAGCTCGAGGTACCAGTCGCAGAGCTCCGACCAGAACGTCCCGTAGAGCTCGAGCGCCGCCGGCGAGAAGCGGAAGCCGTCGTAGAGCCCCGCGACCCGCGCCGTGAGCCGCTCCAGCCGCGAGACGATCCAGCGGTCCTCGACCGTCGCGGCCGCGCCCGGATCGGGCTCCACCTCCGACACCCGCAGGAGGATCAGCCGTGAGGCGTTCCAGAGCTTGTTGGCCAGGTCGCGCCCCTGCTTCACGCGGTCCTCGTTGAAGCGAACGTCCTGCGACGAGGACATCGCGAGCAGACCGAACCGCAGCGCGTCCGCGCCGTAGGCTGGGAAGTCGCCGCCCTCGGTGTAGACCGGTGGCCGCGGCCCGCCCTGGATCAGATCGAGTGGGTCGATGCCCGTGCCGAGCGACTTCGACATCCGCCGCCCGTCCGGCGCCTGGATGATCGAGTGGATGTTCACATCGGTGAACGGGATCTCGCCGGTGAACTCGATGCCGAGCATCACCATGCGGGCGACCCAGAGGAAGATGATGTCGCGGCCCGTCGACAGGACGTCGGTGGGGTAGAAGGCCCGCAGCTCGGGTGTCTCTTCAGGCCAGCCGAGCGTCGCGAACGGCCACAGTCCTGACGAGAACCAGGTGTCGAGCACATCTGGGTCGCGCTCCCAGCCCTGGCCCTCTGGCGCGATCTCCCCCACGTAGGTCTCGTCGTCTCGATACCAGACGGGTATCTGGTGGCCCCACCAGAGCTGCCGCGAGATTGCCCACGGCCTGATGTTCTCAAGCCAGTCGAGGTAGACGGCTGTCCACGGCCGCTCCGGGTGAAAGCGCACACGCCCGTCTCGGACGACCTCGATCGCCGGCCGTGCCAGCTCGGTCATGTCGCAGAACCACTGGAGGGAGATGAGCGGCTCGATGCGACGGCCCGAACGGTGCGAGTGCGGCACGTCGTGGACATACGGCTGCGTGCCCGAGACGAGGCCCTCCTCGCGCAGCGCGGCGACGACGGCCCTGCGCACCTCGTCCGGGTCCATGCCGCGGAACTGCTCCGGGGCGGCCTCCGTCAGGCGACCGTCCTCGCCGATCACGACGACCTCCTCGAGGCCGTGAGCTCGGCCGATCTCGAAGTCGGCAAGGTCGTGCCCGGGCGTGATCTTGAGGGCGCCGGTGCCGAACTCGGGATCGACGTGCTCGTCCGCGATGATCGGCAGCCGACGACCCACGAGCGGCAGGATCGCCGCCTCGCCGACGAGCCGCGAGTAGCGCTCGTCGTCCGGGTGGACGGCGATGGCGGTGTCGGCGAGCATCGTCTCCGGTCGCACGGTCGCGACGGTCACGGCCCCCGAGCCCGACTCAAGCGGGTAGTCGATCAGGTAGAGCGTGTCCTCGACGGTGCGCTGCTCCACTTCCAGGTCGGAGATGGCGGTCCGCAGGCCTGGATCCCAGTTGACCATGTAGTTGTCGCGGTGGATCAGCCCCTTCTCGTATAGGCGGACGAATACCCTCGTGACGGCCCGGACGTACTCGTGGTCCATCGTGAAGCGCTCGTCCGCATAGTCGAGCGAGGTGCCCAGGCGACGGAATTGGTTCGTGATGGTCGAGCCGTGCAGGCGCCGCCACTCCCAGACGCGCTCGACGAAGCGCTCCGGGCCGATCTCCTCGCGGCTGGTGCCCTCCGCCTCGAGCGCCTTCTCGACCTGCCGCTGCGTGCCGATGCCCGCGTGGTCCGTACCGTAGATCCACTTGGTGCGCCTCCCCCGCATGCGCGCGAGACGGATGCAGACGTCCTGGATCGAGCCGTTCAGGGCGTGACCCATGTGGAGGGAGCCGGTCACGTTCGGCGGTGGGACCGCGATCGAGTAGTTCTCTGCCGCGCGGCCCGCGGGGTCCGGGTGGAAGATGCCCGAGTCCTCCCAGCGTGCGAAGACGCGCCCCTCCACCTCGGAGGGCTCGTAGCGGGTGCGCTCCTCCAGGAGCTTCAGGCGGCCTGCTCGCATGGGCGCTCAAGTGTGCCAGCACACGTCGAGCACGCCCATAGCGCCCGGGGCGGAGGCCGCTTCAGGCCGACGAGAAGGCCCGGCCGCCGGCCGGCCGGGGGAGACCGACCGGCGGCGCGGACCGCCTGCTGGGTGACGCGTGTGGCGCCACCCCCTGGGCGTGGCACGCCCCCTGCTTATCGCTCCCTGCGTGCGTGCCACGGACGCAGGGAAGGCTCCCCCCAGGCCCGCCGCGGCGGTCCTGGGGGTCGCGGGCCAGACTCGGCGCCCGCCGTGGCGCCGGGCTCATGCGTTTCTCCTCCGCCGGGGACCGCGGGCGGGCAGCCCCTGGACCCCCCGCCGCGGCCGCCGGCGCCGCGCCCGCCGATGTGTCCCCAGCGGCGAGCAACGTGTTCGCACGCAGCGCTCCCGCCGCGGGGGACATGGCCGCGGCGGGAGTCGAGCTGCGTTGAAGCCTGCATCCCATGGCCTCAGCATCGTCGACACATCCGAGGCGCCGGGCAAGCGCACAGGCCCCTAAAAGGCCATTTACGCGCCCAAACGCTTGCGTAAGTGCCCGCGAATCAGCTCACTCGCGCCCTCCCTTCCGCCCCTGCGAGCGGCCACCGTTCCCGTCCCAGCGGCGCGGCGGCCGCCGGTAGCCGACCGCCGCCTGGACGCTCGACGGCCTCCACTTCTCACCGCCGCGGAGCGTCGGGACGCCCTCGGCGTTGAGCCGGTCCGCGATCGCCTGGAGCGTCAAGCCGCTCGCGCGCATCGCGGCGATTCGCTCCTTCAGCTCCGGCACGTCGTAGACGGCGGGCCGGCCGATCCGGTGGCCCTTCGCCCGAGCGGCCTCCAATCCCTTGCGGGTGCGCTGACCAACGCGCTCGCGTTCCCACGCCCCCACCGAGATCAGCACATTCGCGGCCTTGCGGCCGGCCGGCACGGCCGTATCCACGTCGACGTCCAGGGCCACCAGCCGTCCCCCGTTCCGCGCGATGGACTCCAGGATCCGGCCGAGATCGGCCGCCGAGGGGCTCAGGCGCCGCAGCTGGGAAACGACCAGACAGGACGCCTCTCCCTTCGTCACGCGTTCGAGGGCGTAGGTCAGCCCCGGACGGTCGAGTCCCTTCACCCGCGGCTCCTCGACGTCGCGCACGAGCTCCAGCAGCTGCCACCCGTTGCGCTCACACAGCGCCTCGATCGCGGTCGCCTGCTCGCGCACGAGGACCCCGCTGCCGTGCTCGGACTTGGGTACGGTCGCGTAGCCGACCACCTGCACCCCGGTTGGGGATGTGCCGTTGCCTTCGCCACTGCCGTTCCCGTTTCCGTGGCCCTTGCCCGCGCGGTGGGAGCGGGTCGGCACCTGAGCCTCGAGCTTCTCGATCTCCCGGTGTGTGACCCAGAACGGGCCCGGCTTGCGCGGATCGTTCACCAGGTAGCGAGCCTCGGGCCTCCGCAGGAGCCCGCGCGTGCCGAGCACCAGAGCGTGAACTCGGCCGCGAAAGTGCCCAACCGAGTCGGCGCGTGCCCGTCCCTCCGCCACGATTCCGTGCGCGAGGGGTACGGACGTGCCCGGTGTTGTCGTGCCCAGGCGCCCCAGCAGCGCCCCGGCGAGCCCCGCGAGCACCGCCGCGAGGATCAGCAACGGGATGTTGAGATTCGTCGAATCGCGAGCGTCCGACTCCGGTCGGGTCGCCGTGTCCCTCTGGGACGTCCGTGGGGGCGTCGGGCGCGCATTGTTTGTGCGAGCAGCCGGGTTCGGGGAGCCGGCGTTTCGCAGTATCCGACCGCCATTCGCCAGCAACCGGCGGGTCCGCCGGTCAACCACCCCGGTGAGGGGTGCGCCGGCCGCCGCCTGGAGGCGCATCACTGCGGCCTGGGTCCTGGGACCAAAGCGCCCGTCACGTGGGCCCGGCCTCAGGTGCAGGCTGCGAAGCCTCGCCTGAAGCGACCGCACACGCGCCAAGCCGTCAGGGCGGCCGTAGCCGGCGCCGACCCCAAGGGGGCGGGGCTCGGCCAGCCGCAGCGCGCGGCTCGTCCTCGTTCCCGCGATTCCGTCGGCCGCAAGGCGGGCGGCGTGCTGGAAGCGCAGCACCGCGGCCTCGGTTCGGGGGCCGAACAACCCGTCGACCGGCCCCGGCGACCAGCCGAGCCGTCGCAGCGTCCGCTGCAGTGAGCGCACGCGCCGAGCTTCGCCGGGAGCTCCGTAACCGGACCCTCTTGCCAGCGCCTCATCGCCGGCCTTCAGGATCGGCGCGGACCCGACGGACTCGCTCGCCGCGATGCCTGTGCCCGGCAGAGCGAGCAGGACCACGGCGGCCAGCAGGACCACCCATGGGGCTCGCGCAATGGGCACGCGATATGTCGATTGCATCGTTGTCTCCTTGTCGAGCGGTTAGCCCCGGGCGCGTTTCGCGCACGGGGAGTCCTGGTCAAGCCCGCGCGGGCTTAGCCAGGCCGCTCGATGACGGCGATGAACGCCGCCGGCCGCCATGGAGGCAGCGCAAGGGTCAGCCGTCGGCTGAAGGGCTGCGCGCTGAAGGCGGCAAGCGAGACAAGTAGTGCGAAGAGGGTGCTGAAGGCGACCCCGGACCCGCCGGACGCGCCGGAGCCGCCCGATGAGGGAAGGGGCGGGGGTGCGTTGGGCAAGGCGCCACCGGACACCGAGCCGGCGTCGACGGCGGCGAGCACCGCGGTCGGTGCCGCGCTGCCCAGCCCGGGAACCGAGTGGAAGAAGGAAGAAGGCAGTCCGCCGGCGGGCCAGCCGTTGGCCGGTGCCCCGGCGCCCAAACCGCCATGGCGGCCGAGGGCTCTCAGCTCCTCGACGCCCAGCGGCCCGGGGATGCGGGTCACTTGCGAGCCGAGCGGAGCGGGCGTGCCGGCGCCCGCGTCGCCACCGGCGGGTGTCGGCGGTGGAGCGGGCGGCGCTGAACCACCGGCGCCGCCGGCCAGTGCCGGCGAGGCATGATCGCTGTCGGACGATCCTGCCGGCGAGGAGGATGTGGGTCGCGAGAGCCGGTCAGTGACCGGTGCGAGCGGGGCGACAACCGGCCCCACCACCGCGCCCACGTCATCGAGGACAGGCGCCACAGGTGCGATCACAGGCGCCACGAGGTCACCGATCTGATCGACGACCGGGGTTAGCGGCGCGACCGCAGGGCCGATCAGCCCGCCGACCTGGTCGACGACCGGGGCCAGCGGCGCAACCACCGGGGCGATCAGCCCGCCGACCTGATCGAGAACCGGGGTCAACGGCGCGACCGCCGGCGCGAGGAGCGCGCCGACGTGATCGACGACCGGAGCCACGACATCCGCCACCTGGTTCACCACGGGCGCCAGGACATCAGCGACCTGGTCGACCACGGGCGCCACAAAGTCAACGACCGGGGCAACGACGGCAGCGACCTGATCGACAACCGGGGCAACGCCGGCGGCGACCTGATCCACAACCGGCGCCACAACACCAGCGACCTGATCGACAACCGGGGCAACGACGGCGGCGACCTGATCGACAACCGGCGCCACGACGGCGGCGACCTGATCGACAATCGGCGCCACCACGTCCGCGACCTGATCCACGATCGGGGCGGCCACATCAACCACCTGATCGACGACCGGCACAACCACATCAGCGACCGGATCGACGACCGGCGCCGCCACGTCAGCCACCTGATCCACGACCGGCGCCGCCACATCAACGACCTGATCAACGACCGGCGCGGCCACGTCGACGACCTGATCGACAACCGGCGCCACGACGTCAGCCACCTGATCGATAACCGGGGCCGCCACATCAACGACCTGATCGACAACCGGCGCCGCCACATCGACGACCTGATCGACAACCGGCGCCGCCACGTCAGCGACCTGATCCACGACCGGAGCCGCAAC
>DATDLN010000058.1:0-4838 GCA_036519295.1 Thermoleophilaceae bacterium | reverse complement strand
GGCGAGACTCGGCCGCTCGGCATCCCCACGGTGGCCGACCGGGTGGTGATGGCGGCGGCGAGGGTCGTGCTCGAGCCGATCTTCGAGGCCGACTTCCTGCCCACGAGCTACGGGTTTCGGCCCCGGCTGTCGGCCCACCATGCCCTGGAGACGGTCCGCCAGACGGTCACCTTGGGCAAGCGGACGTGGGCGCTCGACGCCGACATCCAAAGCTGTTTCGACGAGATCGATCGCGAGGCCCTTGTCGCTCAGATCGAACGCCGGGTCTCGGATCGGCGGATGTTGAAGCTGCTGGGGTGAGGTATGCAGACGACCTCGTCGTCCTCTGCGCCACCCGCGAGCAGGCCGAGGCGGCCCGCGAGCTGGCGGCGGCGGTCCTTAAAACGCTCGGGCTGCGCGTCGCGCCCGAGAAGACGAGGATCGTGCACCTCGCCGGGGGCGCCGAGGGGTTCGACTTCCTCGGCTTCCACCACCGGATGGGGAAGTCGCGGAAGGACGGCCGCTGGTATCTGCTCAAGTGGCCGTCTGCGCGGGCGATGGCCCAGATCAGGGCCAAGATCCGCGAGCAGACCGGCCGCAACCGAGCGAGGCTGCCATTGGAGTGGGCGGTCGAGAAAGTCAACCACGTCGTCCGTGGTTGGGGGAACTACTTTCGCTACGGCAACTCCGCGGCGAAGTTCTCAGCGATCGACAGCTACGTCAACGAACGCCTCGCGATCCTCGCAGCGCCAAGCACTGACTCCAAGGCCGCAACTGGGCCGCCCGCTTCAACTACGAGTGGGCAACCCAGGTGGGCGTCCATCGCCTCAGCGGAACGGTGAGACCCACGCTTGCGTTTGCCGGCGGTGAACGATGTCGGTGAGCCGTGTGCGGGAGAACCGCACGCACGGTTCGACGCGGCGGCGGGAGCCGGTGCGGTGCCGCTGGCCGTCCGGCCCAAAGGGCCGTGGTGCCTCCCGCCGACCCTACGAGACAGTAACGCTCGTCCCGCGCGCCGAGCACAGCCCTCACCACGTCCGAGCTCGGTGCTGAGTAGTCGTGTCGATTGGGATGATCGCGAGGCATATCCTGGGGTCCACGCCTGTTTTGGATGACTCGAAGCGCTGCTCGCAGTGCAGGGAGGAAAAGCGGCTAGCGGAGTTCAGCCGCGATTCGCTCGCGCAAGGATGGCCGCTTCTCGCAGTGCAAGGCGTGCGTGGCGGCGCTGCCAGCAGAAGAAACGCCGAGTCGGTGTCGAGAAGACTCACCTCCCGGGTGGACCACTTTTCAACCGGCGAGGGTGGACCACTTTTCGAACGGCCTTGACAGCTACCACCGCCGTTGGCAGAGGGCGAACCGAGACAAGAAGCGAGCCCAGGATCGCCCCTATCGGGAGCGGAAGCGCCAGAACCCCGACTATCGGGAGCGAAGGCGAGCCCAGGACCGCGGCTATCGGGAGCGCAAGCGAGCGCGACTTCCCGACGCAAACAACAACTGAGCCTCCTTCGCGGACGCGCGTCGACTAGGTGGTGGACGAAAGACATCGAGCCTTTTCACGTCGATGGCGAAGGGCTCCAGCGCTTCGGCGGGGAAGTCCCTGGGGCTGTTGATGATCGATCGCCTCGGCGCCGAGCTGGTCCGGGCCTCGCCTGCTCGGTCCCGGAGGGAGCCGTCGCGACTGTTCAGGTGCAGGCCGGCCTCGCGGCGGCCAGGCGGTCGAAGGCGTGGGCCACACGTCTGGGCGCATCGGCTTGCCCACCCGTTGTTTGTTCGGTCCGATCCCGGTGCGTTAGCCCCAGGGCGGCGCGTGCGCCCCAGTTGGCGATTTGGAGGAGTTCGGGTGAGTTCGCGCAGGCACAGTGCCGGTTCGTGCCCGCCCGTTGCACGGCGTTCGTTAGCAATCCGTGAGCATCACGCCGACTCCATCAACGCTACGAGCTCCTCCTTGGCCGGCCTCGGCCGCGTGATCAGCGCATGACGCGCACCGTGGCACGCACCAGCGCCGAGCGGTTACCGGCCGCGTCACGGCCACGGAGCCCGATCCGCACGGTGGCCGGCGTCCCGTCGGTCAAGGCTCGGCGGAGAGCTAATGTCGCACGTCGGGTGAGGCGAACCTTGAGCGACTCGCGTTGGTCGCCGCGCGTGGTCCGGCTGACGCGGACGAGGTCGTAGGAGCGCCGTCCGATCCGCAGTCCTCCCCGGGCGGATACCGTGCACCGCTCGTCGCACCGAGCAAAGGCCACGACGCTCCGCGCTCGCAGCACGCGCTGGCGTCGGTCGACGCGGACATCCAGCGCCGGGGCCTTCCTGTCAACGGAGGTCCCCGCTCCTTCGGGCTGCGGTCCGGCGGTCCGGGGCGCGATGCCCGAGGACGGCTGCGGTGTCGAAGGCTGAGTGGGCGGTTGATCGCTCGAGCAAGCGGGCAGCTCAGCCGGTGGCGCTGGGGCGGAAGCACGTATAACCACCATCCTGGCCACGGATGGGACGCCATCGGCGCCGATCACGAAGAGCATGTAGACACCCGGCGGGGCGATGTTCGGGTTGGCCGGAGCGGTGGCGCGTAATGCTCCACAGCCGGCGGTGAACGAGAGCGGTACGTAGCGCTGCTCCATGTTGACTGAGTGCGTGACGGCGCCCAGCCTTACGAGCGCGACCTTGGCGATCGATGCCGCGTTGGGAGTGGAGATGATGAACGGCACGTTGTGAGGGATCTCGTCGGCGGCGGAGGTGATCTCCGGACGCTGGGCGAGCTGGCCCGAGCCGTCGTTCTTAAACAGGTAGGGTGGGGAGAACACTTCGGCGTTCTTGGCCAGGTAGCCGACCTGGTCGCAGGTGGTGCAGATGCCGCCGCCCGAGGACAGCACGCGGCCGTCGGGCAGTAGCAGCGCCGTAGAGTGGTACTGGCGGGTCTCCCGCATCGCAGCCAGCGTCTGCCACTGGCCGGTGGCGGGGCTCCACAGCTCGGCCTCGTAGACACCGTTGTTCAGATCGACCTGCGAGGCGCCGGAGGAGTTGCCGCCGGTGGCCAGCACGGTCCCGTCGGCCAGCACGGTGAGGTTGTGCTGGCGGCGGCCAAAAGCCATCGGCGCGGTCGCCGACACCCGCGGCGTCGCCCGGTTGATGTCGATGACGCGGGCGCCGCTGCTCGACGAGGCGCCGCCCGTGACGAGGATCTTGCCCAAGTCGTACATGGCGTGGCTGCCGTAGTCGCGATTCAGGTTGTCGCGCTGGCCGAGACTCTGGCTCCACGACCCCCCGCCGGCCGGGTCCAGGCTTCTCATCGTCGGCCCCGGGCCGGAGTAGAAGGCGCCGCCGTCGGGCGCCACATCCATCCACGGGTATAGCGGCAGGTTGAGCGAGGCGGTGTTTAGCGCCCGCAAGCCGCCATCGAGCTCGCGCACCTCCGGCACGTCGGGGCCGCCCTCTGTAATCAGCATCTCCCCGTCGTGCAGCGGAGTGACGCTCGGATACCAGCGCTCGAAGGCCATGTCCTGACCCAGGCTCCAAGCGTTTGTGGCCGAGTCGAAGACGTGGGTCTGGACAATGCCGTGGAGCTGGGCGTCCTTGTTCCCTCCGGCCAGGAACAGCGAGCCGTCCGCCAGATGGGCCAGGCCGCTACAGAAGAGGTTGTAGCCCGTGTCCACGTTCACCGGGGTGTGCGTGCCGGTGGCCGGGTCCCACACCGTCGCTCTGGTGTGGTCGTGGACCGGATAGGTCTCGGTCGCGTTATCGCCCACCGAGTCGTACGCCAGCACCTTCCCGTTTTCGAGCAGCGCCACGTGCACGCCGACGACCGGCCAATCGACGACCGGACCCCACCCGCCCACCTGACCCGGGTCGCCGGCGACCGCGGCGGCTGCCAGCTCCGCGTCGGTCGCGGTGGCTGCGCTCGTACGCCGCTCGAGCCGCCGCTCCGCGGCGCGCTCGTGAGCCACCGAGTCCTCCTGGATGTGGCCCTTGACGGTGTTTACCGGCCCACCGTGACCAAGCGCGGGGACCGGGATTCCGCCGAAGAGTAAGGAGGCGAAGAGGCCAGCGAGTACCGCGCATGTCCAGCGCCGTGAGGCGATCGGGCCTGTGAGAACGCAGCCCCCGCCGAACATCCGAACCAAATGCATCCGAATCACAGCCTCTCACGGGCCCAGGTTCAGCGCCACAGCGCGCGCGTCGGTACTGGGTGTCGTTCGACTCGTCACTCGCCGCTGGTTGATTGGCCCCAGCGAGCGGGCGATCCCCTCATCGCGAGTTGCACGCGGCTCGAAACTCAAGCCCTCCGAGCGGCTCTCGCCAGCGCCTCTCGTGTCCCAGCCGCCGACACACTTTCTTGCGTCGACCGGGTCGGTAGCTCGTCGCGCGCTGGCCGCCCCGCCCCGGGTCCCTAGATCCGCGCCTAACCGCCCAGCGGGCGGCTTCGGAAGGGAATCGCAACGGCTTAGCCTCCGCTGCCGGGGGTGAACTGGCGCCTGACGCATGGGAAGCGAGCCCCGCGAGCGGGCATGCCGGCTGATGACGCGCCGGGATCGTGCCGCGCCGCCCAGCCGAGCCTCAAGCCGCCGCACCGGACGCTGCCCGAGTCGCACGCACCGCGAGCACCCGCTTGGCGCGCGGGCGGCGCGGCCGGGCAGCGCCGCGGCGCGTACGGGGCGGACAACCCGGGTGGCGCGAAATAACTAGCGCGTTTCGTCGACAGCAGGCGCCTCGGGGTGACGTCGGAGACAGCTCTCACTGTCAGGATCGCCCGGTCTGGGCGGTGACGTCCGACCGCTGCGGTTGGTTCTCGGGCTGGCGGCGGGCTGACCCTGAGACAGCTCGTCGACCGGCTGGTCTGACTGGCAAGGGTTCTGTCGCCCGCCGCCGCC
>DATDLN010000057.1:0-24654 GCA_036519295.1 Thermoleophilaceae bacterium | reverse complement strand
AAGATCATGATCCCCGGCCTCTGCGAGGGAGAGACCGACGTGCTGGCCGAGCGCTTGGGGGTTCCCGTCGAGAAGGGCCCGGCCGACCTCAAGCAGCTTCCGAGCTGGTTCGGGCAGGCCGACGCGCGCGCCAGCTACGGTCCGCGCGATATTCGCGTGTTTGCGGAGATCAACCACGTCCCGAGGTTGAGCCGCGACCGCATCCTCGACGTTGCGGGCTACTACCGCGACGCCGGCGCCGACGTCATCGACCTGGGCCTTTCGCTCGAGCGCCGCTGGCTCGACGAAGGCCCCGCGGTGATCGCCGAGCTGCGAGAACGCGGCTTCGCCCTGAGCATCGACACGATGGACAGCGAGGAGATCCTGATGGCCGACGAGGCGGGCGTCGACTACGTCCTCAGCCTCAACGGGTCCAACCGCGAGCTTGCGGAGCGCCTGCGCGCGACGCCCGTTCTCATCCCCGACACGCCCGACGACCTCGACAGCGTCGAGGCCACGATCGCCCACCTCGAGCGGCTCGGCAAGCCCTACCTCGTCGACCCGATCATCGAGCCGATCGGTACCGGCTTCGCGGCCAGCCTGGGGCGCTACCTCGAGGTGCGCCGGCGACATCCCAAGGTGGAGATGTTCATGGGGATCGGCAACCTCACCGAGCTGACCGAGGCCGACAGCACGGGGGTCACCGCGATGCTCATCGGCTTCTGTCAGGAGCTCGGCATCCGCAACGTGCTCACCACCGAGGTCATCGACTGGGCGCACGGCGCCGTCCGTGAGGCGGTGCTGGCGGCGCAGCTCATGCACTTCGCGAAGGAGCACGGGACGCCGCCGAAGCACGTCGATGGTCGGCTGCTGACGGTGAAGGACGAGGACCTCCGGCCGTACGAGGAGTCCGAGCTCCGCGAGCTGCACGCGCAGGTCACCGACCCGAACTTCCGCATCTTCGCCGACAGCGAGTGGATCTACGTCTTCAACGCCGACCACTTCGTCAAGGGCACCGACTTCAACGAGATCTTCGACCAGCTCGGGGTCGACGAGGCTACGCACGCCTTTTATCTCGGCAAGGAGCTGATGAAGGCCACGATTGCACGGGCTTTGCGCAAGAACTACCGCCAAGAGTCGCCACTCGACTGGGGGTACATGACCTTCGAGGAGCCACGGCGCGAGCGGGTGCGGCTGACCGCGCGGCTGAAAAAGTAGTAATCTCGCGCCCCCTTAAAACTGCACCCCAGAGGGAGGAGCGCTCGTGGCCGACGTTGCCGAGCAGGTACCGGGCTTGGACAAGCAAAATGGGGCTACGCTGGGTCGAATACTCGGGCGCGGAAGGGTCGGACGCGCTGAGGAGGGATCCGGCGGCAAGATGCACGCCGAGATCCGAATCCCCGAGGACGAGCTCGTGTATGACCCCGGAGTCCTCGTCCTGCCCCATGCGGGCGAGGTCGAGCTCACCCTCATCAACGACGACAAGAACACCCACTGCGCAGTGCTGCCGTGCAACGGCGACTACAAGTTCATCTGGTTGGTGAACCACTCCAAGGGAAAGGCCAACCTCGTCCTCGATGGCCCGGGGTACTACTGGTACGGCTCCCGGACCGGGAACGACGAGGGCCGCGGCCTGACCGGGGCGATCGTCGTCGAGGGGGACGCTCCGCCGGAGGCCCGCCTCGACCGTCCGCCGCAGCCGCAGCCGTAGCTTCGACCGCTCGGCATCGACCATCAGCGTGGATAGGAGTACTTGATGGCAACTGAGGAATACGTTGACGCAGGAGAGGCAGTCGACAACTCAACTTTGAGCGGCATCATCGGCGAAGCGCCGCCGGTCGCCAAGGACGTGACGTACGAGCGGATTCTCAACGCCCGCTCGGAGCCGCACAACTGGCTCACCTACTACGGCGCCTACGACGGGCAGCGCTACAGCCCGCTCGACCAGATCAACAAGGAGAACGTCAACCAGCTCCGCCCGGCCTGGGCGTTCCAGTGCGGCTCGGTGGGCCTGCACTCGGGCAAGTCGACGTACTCGTTCGAGGCCTCCCCGATCGTCGTGGACGGAATCATGTACGTCACGGGTTGGGATGGCTGGGTCTGGGCCCTCGATGCCCGGACGGGAGACCAGCTGTGGCAGTACAGGCATGCCATTCCGTACGATGTCTCGCTCTGCTGCGGCAACGTCAACCGGGGGTGTGCCGTGGCGGACGGGCTGGTCTTTGTCACCACCCTGAACGCCCACGTCATCGCGCTCGACTGCGCGACCGGCAAGAAAGTCTGGGACCAGACGTACGGCGATGTGCGCGCCGGCGAGAGCGCAACGGTCGCTCCCCTGGTCGTGAAGGACATGGTCATCGTCGGGAGCTCCGGCGGGGAGTTCGGGGTTCGTGGCCACGCCGACGCGTTCAAGCGCGAGACCGGGGAGCGCGTCTGGCGCTGCTACATGGTGCCGAAGCCCGGAGAGCCAGGCTCGGAGACCTGGGGGGACGACTCCGGGGAAGCCTGGCAGCGGGGTGGCGCCAACTGCTGGGTCACCAGCACCTTCGACCCGGACCTGAATCTTTTGTACTTCGGGACCGGCAACCCGTGTCCCGACTTCGACGGAGACGTCCGCCCAGGCGACAACCTCTACACCGACTCCGGTGTCGCCGTGGACGTCGACAGCGGCGAGATCAAGGCGCACTTCCAGTACACCCCGCACGACGTGTGGGACTACGACTCCGTGATGGAGCACATCCTGTTCGACCTCGACGGGCAGAAGCTGGCGGCCCACTTCGACAAGAACGGGTTCATGTACATCCTGGATCGCACGAACATGGAGCCGGTCCGGGTGGCGCCATTCGTCGACCGCATCGACTGGGGCGAGGTCGACGAGAAGGGCAACGTGACGCCGAAGGTCTTCCCCGACAAGGAGGGCGACCCGGTCCACTTCTGGCCGGGGCCGGCTGGCGCCAAGGAATGGGTGCACGCGTGCTACAACCCGAAGACCGAGCTCTTGTACGCCCCGGTGCAGGACGTCGGTGCGACCGCCACGCGGCGGCGCAGGGAGTTCAAGGAGAGCATCCCGTACTGGGGAGCGGGCGTCGCGGTGGACCTCGAGGATCACGCGGGTTACATCAGCGCGTTCGACCCCCGCACGGGTGAGGAGCGCTGGCGCTGGACCAACGACGAACCGATGTGCGCGTCGGTGCTGACCACGGGCGGCGACCTCGTGTTCGCCGGCGAGCCCCACGGGGCGTACAACGCGTTCGATGCCGGCAGCGGTGACCATCTGTGGAGCTTCCAGTGCGGGAGCGGCCACCACAGCAGTCCGTCGACGTACAGCGTCGATGGGAGGCAGTACATCGCCGTGCCGACCGGTTGGGGCGCCTGGACCGAAGGGTTCCTGCCCGGCATGCTCGGAGCCGGCCAGGGAAGCTCTCTGTTTGCCTTCGCGCTGCCGGAGTAGCCAGCAACAACGACAAGCTAACTAATCAGGGTCTGGAGTTGAGAATGGGTTTCTTGCTTCTAGGTATCGACAGCTTGATCGCTTGCATGGCCATCGGTGCGATCGTCGACAAACGGTGGCGCCTGCCGCTCGCCGCGATGTTCGGCGTCGCCGACGGAGTCGCATTCCTGATCGGTGCCGGCCTCGGCTGGACGATCTCGGCGGGGGCGACCGAAGTCCTGGAGATCGGGACACTCGGCGCCTTGGGGCTCTGGCTTATCGTCGTCGCGGCTGGGACGCGGCGAGTCGCCGAGCTCTGGCCCGTGTGGGTCGTGCCGATCGTGCTGACGGTCGACAACCTCGCTTATGGTGTGGCCAATGATTATTCGGGCTCGCTTTTCGGGCACGCCGCGGAGCAGGCCCTATCGAGTGCGCTGCTCGCCCTCATCGGGCTCTACGTGGCCGGCGTGCTCCCGCGCCTGCTGCCGGCGATGGAGCGCCGGGACGTCGCGGTCCGGTTCGCCGGAGCCGCTCTGCTTCTCGCGACTGGCGGGTTCGTATTGCTGGGTTGATCGTTCGCTAAGGTAGACCGACCTGTACCCCAAGGGAGGGGTTCAATGACACGGATGAAGCAGGCAAAGCGTCGTCGCAAGACTTGGATCAAGCCCGAGTTTGAGTTCGTCGACCTCTGTTGCGAGGTCACCCTCTACCTGCACCAGTAGGGGCACCAGTCCGAAGCGTGGCCTCAGGGCTCGCCTGAGGCCAGGTCCCCTCTCTTCGGCCACGTGCGCGTTCGCATTCTCGGCTCGGCCGCCGGCGGGGGGTTTCCGCAGTGGAACTGCCACTGCGAGACGTGCGAGGCCGCGCGCGTGGGTGTACGGGCACGGCCTCGTACGCAGTCGTCGCTGGCGATCCGTGGCGGCGAGGGGCCGTGGTTTCTCGTAAATGCCTCGCCGGACGCGCGCCAGCAGCTTGAGGCGCTCACACCCGGGCGGGTCGACGGCGTCCGCGAGCCACCGATGGCGGGCGTGCTCCTGACCGACGCGGAAATCGACCACACCGCAGGGCTTCTGCTGCTGCGCGAGTCGCAGGCGCCGGTGCGCGTATTCGGCGATGAAGGCGTCGAGCACGCACTGAGGCGTGGTTATCCCGTGTTGGAGATTCTCGAGCGCTACTGCGGGGCCGAGTGGCAGACGCTGGAACCAGAGCGGGCCAGGGCCCTCGAAGGGTCGAGCCTCACAGTCGAGCCGTTCGAGGTCGGCGGCGACGCACCGCGCTACCTGAGCGGGTCAGACGTGAAGCTTCAGGCGAGCGGGTTCCTCTTCCGCGACCGCGCGAGCGGCGGCGTCGTCACCTACGTCCCCGGTCTTGCCCGGTTGGACGACGGCGTGCTCACCCGCTTCGCCGCGAGCGACCTCGTGCTCGTCGACGGGACCTTCTGGCGCGACGACGAGCTCGCCCGCCTCGGCATCTCGGCCCGCAGCGCACGCGACATGGGTCACCTGCCGCTCTCGGGCCCCAGCGGGACGCTCGAGGCGCTTGCACGCCTAGAGGGACCGCGAAAGGTGCTCGTCCACATCAACAACACGAACCCGATCCTGCTCGAGGACTCGCCCGAGCGGAAGGCGGTCCACCGCGCGGGCGTTGAAGTTGCCTACGATGGCCTCGAGATTGCGCTATGACCGAGACCGCCACGAGACCGATGGACGTGAGCGGGCCGTGGCCGCCCGAGGAGTTCGTCGCCCGCCTGCGCGCGCAGGGGACCCGGTACCACAACCTGCACCCGTTCCACAGGCGAATGGACGCGGGAGAGCTCACCCGCGAGGAGCTGCAGCGCTGGGTCGCGAACCGCTTCTACTACCAGAAGTGCATCCCGTTGAAGGACGCGGCGATCCTGTCGAACTGCCCCGAGGTCGAGGTCCGGCGCGAGTGGATAGGGCGCATCATCGACCACGACGGCACGACCGCCGGCACGGGCGGCATCGAGTCGTGGCTGCGGCTCGGCGAGGCGCTCGACGTCTCGCGGGAAGAACTGCTGTCGGAGGAGCACGTGCTGCCCGGGGTCCGCTTCGCGGTCGACGCGTACGTGAACTTCGCGCGCCAGAGGCCCTGGATCGAGGCGGTCGCGTCATCGCTCACCGAGCTCTTCGGGCCGGCCGCGATCCGTGTGCGGCTCGAGGCGCTCGAGCGTCACTACAAGTGGATCGACCCCGCCGGGCTCGAGTACTTCCGCGCACGGCTGGTGCAGGCGCCGAGCGATGCGCAGTACGCGCTCGACCTCGTAGTTGAGCGCTGCCGAACGCGCGAGCAGCAGGTGGCCGCCGTCGCGGCGCTCCGCTTCAAGACCGAGGTGCTGTGGGTGCAGCTCGAGGCCATCGAGCGCGGCGACACGCAGCCGCCGGGGCCGGACTCTTGACTCGCCCCCGCCTTGTCACCGGCGCCCGACTTCAGTACGACGAAGTGCGCGAGGAGCACGTGCTCCTGGTCCCGGAAGGCGTCGTGCGGCTCAATCCCACCGCCGCGGAGGTTCTCGAGCTGTGCGACGGGGAGCGCTCGCTCGACGAGATCGTCGACACCCTCTCGGCGCGCTACGAGGGCCCCGATCTGCGCGACGACGTTCAGGGGCTGGTCGACGGCATGACCCAGAGAGGACTCGTGGTCGATGCAGCCGGCTAGACCGTCAACGCTGATCGCGGAGCTCTCCTACCAGTGTCCGCTCCACTGCCCGTACTGCTCGAACCCGCTCGACATCGGCCATGAGAAGTACCGCCGGGAGCTCGACACCGAGCACTGGACCCGCACCTTCCGGGAGGCGCGCGCGCTCGGCGTCCTCCAGCTCGCGCTCACGGGGGGCGAGCCGATGCTGCGCCGCGATCTGGTCGAGCTCTGCGCCGGGTCCCGCGACGCCGGCCTCTTCTCGTCGCTTATCACCGCCGGGGTCCACTTCACGCGCGAGCGCGCGGAGGTGCTGAAGTCGGCCGGGCTCGACCACGTGCAGATCTCGATCCAGAGCCCGAACGCCGAGGACAACGACCGCATCGCCGGCAACAGATCGTTCGAGAAGAAGCTCGCCGCCGCCCGCCTCGTCAAGGAGCTCGACTTCCCGCTGACGATCAACTGCGTCCTGCACCGCCAGAACCTCGATCGGATCGAGGAGCTGCTCGATCTCGCACTCGATCTCGGCGCACAGCGGCTCGAGCTCGCCAACACCCAGTACTACGGGTGGGCGGTCGCAAACCAGGATGCGCTCATGCCGTCCTGGGAGCAGCTCCAGCGCGCGGAGGAAGCGGTCCGGCGCTTCCGCGAGCGGGTGGGCCCCAAGGTCGACGTCCTCTGGGTGCTCCCCGACTTCTACGAGGACCTGCCGAAGCCGTGTATGGGCGGCTGGGGCAGGACCGCGATCGTGATCGCTCCGAACGGCGATGTGCTGCCCTGCCAGGCGGCGTCGACGATTCCGGGCCTCGAGTTCGCCAACGTCCGGGAGCATCCGCTCGAGTGGATCTGGAGCGAGTCCGACGCGTTCACGCGCTTCCGGGGGACGGACTGGATGCAGGAGCCCTGCCGGACGTGCCCGCTCGGACGACAGGAGGTGGACTTCGGCGGCTGCCGCTGCCAGGCGCTGCGGCTCACAGGCGACGCGGCGGCCACGGACCCGGTCTGCCGGTTCTCGGCGCATCACGACCGCGTCGTCTCGGCACGCGAGTCGGCGCAGACGGACGAGTTCGTCTATCGCACGATGAAGCGGCCCGTGCGCGCCTGAATTTGAAGAAGCTCGCGCCCCCGCGCCGACTCAGATGGGTGCGGACAGCGCGCCCGCGCGCTGCTGGCGGACGACAGCCACGAGCAGGCCGGCACCGGTCGCGAGCGTGGCGAGCGCTCCAAGCGCCAGGCCGGCGCGGGGGCCTGCGTGCTCGGACACCCAGCCGACGATCGGGCCGCCCACCGGCGTCGAGCCAAGGTAGACGACGCTCCAGAGCGCCATCACGCGGCCGCGAATCGCGGTCGGCGCGGCCAGCTGGAGCAGCGAATTCGTGGTGGCAGTGAAGGAGGTGGAAGCGGCGCCCATCAGCACCAGTGCCGCGAGCGCGAGGCCCAGCGTGGGCGCCGCGGCTATCGCGGCCAAGAGGGCGCCGAAGGCCAGCCCGACCGCGCCGAGGCTGGTCAGCGAAGGGCTGCCGCGGCCGGCCGTGGCCACGGCACCGACGACGGCGCCGGCGCCCATCGCTCCGGCGAGCGCGCCGTAGGTACCGGCCCCACCGTCGAAGGCGTAGCGAGCCATCAGCGGAAGCACGACCTGGAAGTTGAAGGCCAGCGTGCCGACGACGGCCATGGCCGTCAGGGGTACGCGCAGGGCGGGGTTCGACCGCACCTGGCTCAGGCCCTCACGCAGCTGTCCGGAATGCCGGCCCGAGAGTACCGCGCGCTGCAGCGCGGCCGGGTCCAGCGCCAGCAGGGCGCCCACGGCCACGAGGAAGGCCGCGCAGCTGACGGCAAAGCACGGTGTGATGCCGACGCTCGCGATCAGCCCGCCCGCCACGGCAGGTCCGACGAGCCTGGCGGTCGACACGACCGCGGAGTTCAGCGAGACCGCCGCGGCTACCTGATCGCGGCCGACCACCTCCATCACAAACGACTGCCGGACGGGGTTGTCCACCGCGTGGCCGAGTCCGCGCGCGAGCACCAGCACGTAGACCATCCACAGCTCCACCGCGCCCGTCGCCGTCAGCACGAGCAGGGTCAACGCGGGAGCGATCATCCAGCCCTGTGCTGCAAGCAGGATGCGGCGCTTGGGCATGCGGTCGGCCCACACTCCCGCCCAAGCGCCCAGCAGCAGCATCGGCGCGAACTGGAGCGCTGTGGTCAAGCCGAGCGAGACGCCACTTCCAGTCAGGCGCAGAACGAGCCAGATCTCGGCGACCGTCTGGACCCACACGCCGCAGCGCGCGAACACCTGGCCGACGAAGAAGCGCCGGTAGTTCGGGATCGACAGCGGCGCGAAGGGGCGACGGATGTGACTCCTCATTCCCCTTCGTCCTCCAGCAGTCGCTCGAGCACCTCGCTTGCCTGCGCCAGGATGGCGCGCTCCTCCGGATCGAGCCGCTCCAGCCGCTCCGCGAGGAAAGCGGTCTTGCGGCTGCGCAGTCCCCGCAGGGTGCGCCGGCCTTCCGGAGTCAGACGCAGCCGAGCGCCACGCCCGTCGCGCTCGTCGGGCAACCGCTCGAGCAGGCCGGCCTGGCCGAGGCGGGCCGTCACGCGGCTGATCGTGGGCCGCTGGACCCGCTCGATTCTGGCCAGCTCGGAGGGGGTAAGCGGGCCGGCGCGCTCGATTGTGGCCAGGGCGGCCGCCTGGGTCGGCGAAAGCGCGGGATCGGACTGCTGGCGAAGGCGCCGCGCGGTGCGGGTGATGGCGAGGCGCAGGCGGGAGGCGAGCTCAGGGACGCTTGGGCTAGATGTAGTTAGCACCGCTAACTACACTAGCAGAGGCGCGCGCCACGGAATGACCTTCTGGCCGCTTGGCCGGACGTCTCATAGATATTTCCCTATAAGCCGGGGCGATAATGTCCTTGCTTATCAATATGAGTCGGTCTACCGTCGCCTCCCCACCAGTGAGACGAGGAGAAGGCGTGAGCGGCGACACGAGCCTGGTTCTGGCGGTCCCTGACCGCCCCGTGGTCCCGAAGGGGCCGCGCGATCTCACCGCGTTGGAAGCGGTGGCGCTCGCCGCGACGCGAGACGCAGCGATCGCGTGCCAGCCGTTCGTGGGGCGAGGGGACAAGCACGCGGCGGACGCCGCCGCGACCGAAGCCATGCGCCGCGCGCTCGCCGAGGCGCCGGGACTCGGGACGGTTGTCATCGGCGAGGGCGAGAAGGACGGCGCCCCGATGCTCTACAACGGCGAGCGCGTGGGCGCCGGGGGGTCCGCGTTCGACATCGCGGTCGATCCGCTCGAGTGCACCACCTTCTGCGCAAAAGGGCTCCCCGGTTCGCTCACCACGATCGCCATCGCGGAGGCCACCGCGCTGCTGCGCCCGGGCCCGTCGCACTACATGGACAAGCTCGTGGTGCCGCCCGCCGCGCGCGACGTGATCGACATCGCGGACAGCCCGGAGGCGACGATCGCGCGCACCGCCGCGGCGCTCGGAAAGGACATAGCCGAGCTCCGGGTGGTTGTCCTCGACAAGCCACGCCATGCCGACTTGATCGAACGGTTGCGTCGCGCGGGCGCCTCCGTAACGACCCCGTCCGACGGGGACGTGGCCGGCGGCCTCGAGGTGCTTCTGCCGTCGGGGGAGGCGGACCTTCTGATGGGCGTCGGCGGCACGCCCGAGGGCGTGATGACGGCGTGCGCGGCGAGGGCCCTCGGGGGAGGCATGCAGGCGCAACTCGCCCCGCAGAGCGACGCGGAGGCTCGCGCGCTCGCCGCTGCAGGCCGGGACGTCGACAGGGTCTATGACGTGGAGGACCTCGTTGCGGGTCCCGCCTTCTTCGTCGCGACGGGGGTGACGGGCGGCAGCCTGCTCGCCCGACCCAGGGCGCTCGATGGCGGCGCCGTCGTGACCGACTCGCTCGTGATCTCCGAGCGGTCTGTGAGAACTGTGCAAGGACGCTCCGCACCGGGACACCAGGAGGTCACATGACGATGGACCGGGCACGACTCGAAGAAACGGCTCAGGCGATGGTCGGAGAGGGCAGGGGCATACTCGCCGCCGACGAGAGCAACGCCACCATGACCAAACGGCTGGAGGCCGTCGGCGTCGAGTCGACGGCCGAGTCGCGGCGCCTGTTCAGGGGCCTGATGTTCACCGCCGAGGCCGCGGCCGAGTGCATCAGCGGCGTGATCATGTATGACGAGACGTTCCGCCAGACGACGGCCGACGGCACGCCCTTCCCGGAGTTCCTGACGCGGAAGGGCATCCTCCCCGGCGTCAAGGTCGACACGGGCGCCAAGCCACTCGCCGGCTTCCCCCAGGAGACGGTCACGGAAGGGCTCGACGGGCTGCGCGACCGTCTACGCGACTACCGCGAGCGGGGCGGTCGCTTCGCCAAGTGGCGGGCGGTGGTCAGGATCGACTCGGGCCTCCCGACGCGCGGGTGCCTCGACGCGAACGCGCACGCGCTCGCGCGCTATGCCGGCCTGTGCCAAGAGGCCGGGATAGTGCCGATCGTCGAGCCCGAGGTCCTGATGGACGGTGAGCACACCATCCACCGCTCGGAGGAGGTGACGGCGGCGGTGCTGCGCACGGTGTTCGACCGGCTGGCGGAGCAGCGAGTCCTGCTCGAGGGAATCGTGCTCAAGCCGAACATGCTGCTCGCGGGCTACGACTGCCCGAAGCAGGCCGGGGTCGAGGAGGTGGCCGAGCGCACGCTGGCGTCCTTCCGCCGCGTGGTGCCGGCGGCGGTCCCGGGGATCGCCTTCCTCTCGGGCGGGCAAAGCGACGATCGGGCGGCGGCCCATCTGAGCGCGATGAACACGATCGCCGGCGTGCCGTGGGAGCTGACGTTCTCATACGGCCGCGCGCTCGTGGGCGCGCCGCTCAGGGTTTGGTCGGGAGACAACTCCAAGGTCGCCGAGGCTCAGGCCGCCTTCCTCCACCGAGCTCGTTGCAACGCCGCGGCGCGAAGGGGCGCGTACGCGGAGTCGATGGAGCACGAGCTCGTCGCGTGAAGCGGCCGGCTGTCGACGTCTGCTTCACGCCGAAGGAGATCCGCCCGGTCGAGGTCGCCGTCGTGGTCGACGTCCTGCGAGCGACCTCGACGATCGTGCAGGCGCTGGCGGTCGGCTATCCGCGCGTGGTCTGCTGCAGGTCTGTCGCGACCGCCCGTGAACTGCGAGCCCCCGGCAGGGTGCTGGCGGGTGAGAGCGCCTGCGTGCGACCGCCGGACTTCGCGCTGGGCAACTCGCCCGCGGCGATGGCGTCCGCCGGGCGTCGCGGCGAGGAGCTCGTGCTCGCGACGACGAACGGCTCGCCCGCGGTCGTGGCGGCATCGCGTGCGGCCGAGCGGGTGTTGATCGGGTGCCTGCTGAACCTGCGCGCGGTGCTGGCCGCGGTCCCCACCGACGCGCGCGTGGCGATCATCTGCTCGGGGACGAATGGCCGCCCGGCGCTGGAGGACGTGTACGCGGCCGGCCGCTTCGTCGCGGCCCTGGGCGGTGTCCCGTCGGACGCGGCCCGCGTTGCGGAGCGCGTGGCGGGCGGGTACGGAACGCCGCTCGAGCCGCTCGCCGCGAGCGAGGACGCGGCTCAGCTGCGGGCAACCGGCCAGGAGCGGGACATCGCGTGGTGCGCCCGCGAGTCCGTCCTGGAGGTCGTGGCCGAGGTCTGGTCCGTCGAGGACGGCGCCGCCGTCGCTGGGCCGATCGGGATGGATCATAGGAAAACATCTATGGAAACGGCCTAAGAATTTGCTTGATCTTTCTGAATTGGGCGACTAGCTTCCGGGCTGCACGGAACGACGAGGAAGGAACGCGATGGCCGCGACCAACGGCGATGGAGCGAAGCCGAAGAAGGACCGGTGGACCGCCGGTGTCTCTCCATACACGGAGATGGGCTACTACGACGCCGATTACGAGCCCAAGGACAGCGACATCCTGGCGGCGTTCCGCGTCACGCCGCAGCCCGGTGTCGAACCGCTCGAGGCCGCCGCCGCGGTCGCCGGCGAGTCGTCCACCGCGACCTGGACGGTCGTCTGGACCGACCGGCTGACCGACCACCGGCACTACCAGGCGAAGGCGTACTCGGTAGAGCCCGTGGCCGGGGCCGAGGACCAGTACATCGCGAGGATCGCCTACGACCTCGATCTGTTCGAGGAGGGTTCCATCGCGAACATGACCTCCTCGATCATCGGGAACGTCTTCGGCTTCAAGGCGCTCCGGGCGCTGCGCCTCGAGGACCTGCGCATTCCGCCCCACTACGTGAAGACGTTCCAGGGCCCGCCTCACGGGATCGTCATGGAGCGCGAGTACCTGGACAAGTTCGGCCGGCCCCTGCTCGGAGCCACGGTCAAGCCCAAGCTCGGTCTGTCCGCCAAGAACTACGGCAGGGTGGTGTTCGAGGCGCTCCGCGGCGGCCTGGACTTCACGAAGGACGACGAGAACATCAACTCGCAGCCGTTCATGCGCTGGCGCGACCGCTACCTCTACTCGATCGAGGGCGTCAACCGCGCCTCGGCGGAGACCGGCGAGATCAAGGGCCACTACCTGAACGTCACGGCGGCGACGATGGAGGAGATGTACGAGCGGGCCGAGTTCGCGAAGGAGCTCGGCAGCGTGATCATCATGATGGACCTCACCGTCGGGTTCACCGCGATGCAGTCGATGTCCAAGTGGGCCCGCAGGAACGGCGTGATCCTCCACCTGCATCGCGCCGGCCACTCCACCTACACGCGCCAGAAGGCCCACGGCGTCTCGTTCCGGGTGCTCGCCAAGTGGTGCCGGCTACTGGGCGTGGACCACGTCCACGCGGGAACCGTCGTCGGCAAGCTCGAGGGCGACCCGCGGAACACGAAGGGCTACTACGACACGTTGCGCGAGAACTTCATCCCGGAGAACCCCGAGCACGGGATCTACTTCGATCAGGAGTGGGCGTCGATGCCCGGGGTGATGCCCGTCGCCTCTGGCGGCATCCACGCCGGCCAGATGCACCAGCTGCTGGGTTACCTCGGCGAGGACGTGGTGCTCCAGTTCGGTGGCGGGACGATCGGCCACCCGATGGGAATCGGCGCCGGCGCGACCGCGAACCGCGTCGCGGTCGAGGCGATGATCCAGGCCCGCAACGAGGGAAGGGACTACTTCCAGGAGGGGCCGGACATCCTGGCCAGAGCGGCGAAGGGCTGTCCCGAGCTGAACGCCGCGCTCGAGGTGTGGAAGGACATCACCTTCGAGTACGAGTCGACGGATACGCCGGACGTCGCGTTCACCCCGACGGTCGGCTGAGACAAGGAGATCGACGATGAGGATCACACAGGGCGCTTTCTCCTTCCTTCCGGACTTCACCGACGAGGAGATCGAGGCGCAGATCCGGTACGCGCTCCACAACGGCTGGTCGATCTCGGTCGAATACACAGACGACCCACATCCCCGGAACTCCTACTGGGAGATGTGGAACCTGCCCCTGTTCGACCTGACTCCCGACGACGCCCACCTCGCAATGCGAGAGGTGGCCGCCTGCCGCGAGCGGCTCCCGGACCACTACATCAAGCTGATCGCCTACGACGCGAGCTACGGCCGGCAGACGACGGCGCTGAGCTTCATCGTCAACCGTCCCGCGCAGGAGCCGGGCTTCCGCGTCGAGCGAGCGGACCGGCGCGACCGCACCATCGACTACCGCCTGCACGCGTACGCGACTGACGCCCCGGCCGGGCAGCGCTACCACGCGCCCAAGACTGAGGTTGATCGGTGACCGGCCACACGTTCGGCGTCGTTCCACGAGCGCCGGGCGAGGAGCGCACGGCTTCACGAGCGGCGTCCTCGGCGGAGAGCGGAATCGGGTCCGCCGTGGCCGAGTCGGCCGACCTCTCGGCAAGTCCGCAGACAGTCGTCCGCCAGACCGGGCTGGACGCCGTGCTCGACCAGCTCGACAGCGAGCTCGTCGGGCTCGCCCCCGTCAAGACCCGCATTCGCGAGATCGCGGCGCTGTTGGTCGTCGATCGTCTGCGCCGCGAGCACGGGCTCGCATCCGAGCGGCCCTCGCTGCACATGTCCTTCACCGGCAACCCGGGCACGGGCAAAACGACGGTGGCGCGGCGCATGGCCGAGATCCTCCACCGGCTCGGATACATCGAGAGGGGTCATCTCGTCTCGGTCACGCGCGAGGACCTCGTCGGCCAGTACGTCGGCCACACGGCGCCGAAGACCAGGGACGCGCTGAAGAATGCCTACGGCGGCGTGCTCTTCATCGACGAGGCCTACTACCTGCACCGGTCCGAGAACGAGCGCGACTACGGCCAGGAGGCGATCGAGATCCTGCTTCAGGCGATGGAGAACGAGCGCGACAAGCTGGTCGTCATCCTGGCCGGCTACAAGGACCGGATGGACGAGTTCTTCGGCTCGAACCCAGGCATGCAGTCTCGCGTCGCCCACCACATCGACTTCCCCGACTTCACGGTCGACGAGCTCACGCGAATCGGCGACCTGATGCTCGAGCAGCGGGCGTACACCTTCTCCCCGGAGGCGCGCGCGGTGTTCCGCGAATACATCGAGCGCCGACGGCAGAGGCCGCGCTTCGCGCACGGCCGTAGCATCCGCAACGCGATCGACCGTGCGCGGCTGCGTCAGGCGAGCCGGCTCTTCGAGTCGGACCGCGCGCTCGGGCGGGACGAGCTGATCACGATCGAGGCCGAGGACCTGCTCAAGAGCAGCGTCTTCGCCAAGAGGGACGACTAAAGGAGCAAAAGCGGTGCCCCGGCCCACCATTCTCGGCGTCGTCGGCGACTCGGCGGCGGGCAAGACGACTCTCACCCGCGGCCTCGTCCGCATCCTGGGCGAGGACAAGGTCACGCACGTCTGCACGGACGACTACCACAGGTACGACCGCAAGCAGCGGGCGGAGCGGAACATCACCCCGCTCGATCCCGAGTGCAACTACGTGGACATCATGGCCCACGATCTCCGGCACCTACGGGCCGGGGAGGCGATCCTGAAGCCCGTCTATCGTCACGCCGACGGCACGTTCGGTCCGCCGGTGTATGTCGGCCCCAAGACATTCACAGTCATCGAGGGGCTGCTCGGCTACTACACGGCGGACATGCGCGATATCTACGACGTGCGCGTCTTCCTTGCTCCCCCAGAAGACCTGCGGCGGAAGTGGAAGGTGGACCGCGACTGCTCCCGTCGCGGCTACACGACCGACCAGGTGCTCGCCGAGCTCGACCGGCGTGAGCCCGACTCGGCTGCGTACATACGGCCACAGGAGCGCTACGCCGACCTCGTGGTTTCGTTCATGCTGGGTGACACGGGCGACGCGCATCATCCCGACGCGGAGCTGGTGCTGCGGGAGGGTCTGCCCCATCCCGACCTGTCCCCGTTCATCGGCAACGGCCGGAGGGGGATCACACTTCGCGAGCGGGGAGACGATCGCCACATGCGAATCCCCGGCGACATCGACCGGGAGCGGGCGGCCGAGCTCGAGGAGGCCATCTGGGATCGCCTCCACTTCGCCACGCACCTCCGCTCGCAGCGACTTGGCGAGTTCACCGTCGGGACCGAGCTCCACCGCTCGGAGTCCCTTGCCCTCGTTCAGTTGCTGATCCTCTACCACGTGGTGACCGCTCGCGCCGCGATCGCCCTCGGCGGCACGGGAACGCGGGCCGGTGGCAGCGAACTCCCGGTCGCCGCCGCTCCAGCGCCGAACGCATGAACCCGGAAGTCGTGGTTGCGTCCGAGCGCCCGCCCGTCGGCGAGCGCCTCGATCGGCTCTGCATCGACGCCATTCGCACGCTCACGATGGACGCCGTGGAGAAGGCGCAGTCGGGTCACCCCGGGATGCCGATGGCGATGGCGCCGACCGCGTACCTGCTCTACACGCGCTACCTGAGGCACAACCCGAGCGACCCCGGCTGGCCCGATCGCGACCGCTTCGTGCTGTCGGCCGGACATGGGTCGATGCTGCTGTACAGCGTCCTGCACCTGTGCGGCTACGACGTGTCCCTGGACGAGATCAAGCGCTTCCGGCAGTGGGGATCGCTCACGCCCGGACATCCCGAGCGCATCCTCGGCGGCCACGAGACCCCCGGCGTCGAGACCACCACCGGACCCCTTGGCCAGGGATTCGCGAACGGCGTCGGGATGGCCATGGCCGAGCGCTTCCTGCGCGAACGCTACGGCGCGGAGGTCATGGACCACCGGGTGTTCGCGATCTGCTCGGACGGCGACCTGATGGAGGGGGTCGCCTCGGAGGCGGCTTCGCTCGCCGGACATCTCGGCCTCGGCCGCATCGTCTACGTCTACGACGACAACCACATCTCGATCGACGGTGACACGGCCCTCTCATTCGACACGGAGGACGTCGGCGCACGCTTCCGCTCCTACGGCTGGCACGTGCAGGCGGTCGAGGACGCGACCGACCTGGTCGCAGTCTCACGCGCACTCGAGACCGCGATCGCCGAGGAGGAGCGCCCCTCACTGATCCGCGTGCGCTCCACGATCGCCTGGCCGGCGCCCAACGCGCGCGGCACGGCCGCGGCTCACGGCGCTCCGCTCGGCGAGGAGGAGGTCCGTGCGACGAAGGAGGCGCTCGGCTGGGACCCCGGTCTGGACTTCCACGTGCCGGACGCGGTCTACGACGCCTTCAGGTCATACGTCGCGCGCGGCCGGGCGCTCCAGCGGGAATGGGAGCGCCGCCTCGATCGCTGGCGGGGGGAAGACCCGACTCGGGCCGCCGAGTGGGAGCGCGCCTGGGAGGGTCGGCCGGCGGAGGGTCTCGGCGAGGCCCTGCCCACGTTCGACCCCGCCGAGACTGGCGCGCTCGCCACTCGTGCGGCGGGCAGCAGAGTTATGCAGGCTTTCGCGCCCTACGTGCCGACCATGCTGGGAGGCGCCGCGGACCTCGCCGAGTCGACCAAGACCGACTTCAAGGGCGAGCCGAGCTTCGGTCGAGAGCGGGCCGGCCGCAACGTGCACTTCGGCGTGCGCGAGCACGCGATGGGCGCGATCGTCAACGGCATGGCCCTGCACGGCGGCATCGTGAAGCCGTACGGCTCGACTTTCCTGATCTTCTCCGACTACATGCGTCCCGCGATCCGACTCTCCGCCCTCATGCGGCTGCCGGTCGTGTGGGTCTTCTCTCACGACTCGATTGGACTCGGGGAGGATGGCCCGACCCATCAGCCGGTCGAGCACTACGCGGCTCTTCGGGCGATCCCGGGACTGACGGTGATCCGGCCGGCCGACGCCGCCGAGACCGCCGAGGCGTGGCGAGTCGCGCTCGAGGACCGCGACGGTCCGGTGTGCCTTCTCCTGACGCGTCAGGGCGTGCCCGTGCTGGACGGGACCCGATTGGCCCCCGCGAGCGGGCTCGCGCGCGGCGCCTACGCGATCTCCGACCCCGCGGGGACGCCCGATGCTGTCGTCGCCGCCACGGGGTCCGAGGTCGCGCTCGCGCTGCAGGCTCAGGACGAGCTGAGCTCGGAGGGGATCGCGGTCCGGGTCGTTTCGATGCCCTCGTGGGAGCTGCTCGACACCCAGCCGCAGCCTTACCTCGAGTCGCTCTTTCCCTCCGGAGTCCCTGTCGTTGCCGTGGAGGCCGGAGTCTCGTTTGGGTGGGAGCGGTTTGCGGAACGCACGGTATCGGTGGATCGCTTCGGCGGCTCGGCACCCGGCGCCGAGGTACTCCAGCGCCTCGGGATGACCAGCAGGGCCGTCACGACGGCGGTCCGCGAGCTCGCCGGCCGCCGCGCCGGGGCGAGTCGTTGAGGCCACTAAGCCTGGAGCGTCTCGGCCACCCAGGACCGCTCGACCAGTCGCTTCGCCGCTGCGCTTGTGACGAAGTCCCGGAACTCCCGGACGGGCTCACGGAGCGGACCGACGCTCGGCCACAGCACGAACCACTCCCGCTTGGGAAGCGGCTCGCGCAGCGAGATGGTGCCCAGCAGGCCATGCTTTAGCTCGAGAGCCGTGGCGGCTCGCGACTGAAGCGACACCCCCAGGCCGGCGCGAGCGGCCTGCTTGATCGCCCCGTTGGAGCCCATGGTGAGCATCCGCGGACTCAGCTCGTGGCGGGCCAGGAACTCTTCCGTCATCGTCCGGGTCCCCGACCCGGGTTCGCGCAGAAGCCACGGACGCATGCCGAGCTCCCCGACCGGCACCGAGCGACGCCGTGCGAGCGGGTCACCGGGCGCCGTTATCAAGAGGATCGGGTTGTCCAGGAAGGGTTCGCCGGAGAGCTGGCCGCCCGTGGGCGGCCGTCCGCCGATCGCTACGTCCGCCGTATGGCTCGCGAGTTCGCGAAACACCCGCTGGCGGTTGCCGACGTCGAGCGTCAGCGTCAGTTCCGGGTGGAAAGCGGAGAACTCCTGCACCAGCTGGGGGACGATGTGCTCGGCGGCGGTGGTGACCGCCGCGATTCGCAGCTCCCGGGCGGCGGCGCCCGCCGCCTCATTCGCGGCGCGAGCGCCCTGGTCGAGGAGGCCAATCACGTGCGCCGCGTACGGGGCGAACACCTCGCCGGCGGCGGTTGGTTCGACGCTGCGGCCGATCCGGTTGGTCAGCTCCACGCCGAGCTCCTTGGAGAGCGCGGAGACGGCGGCCGAGACCGACGGCTGAGTGACGTAGAGCTCCTCCGCAGCCCCGGTCACCGACCCGGTCTCCAAAACCGCGAGGAAGCTCCGCAGCTGCGTCAACGTAATAGCCATTTGGCTAACTGTACAGCCGAAGTACTAGAGAAAAGACGCTGAGTTCTCGGCCGCCTCGGGGATCGTGCGGGCAGGCGAGCCGAGGGGACCCGGGCGGTAGAGCCCGCGTCCCCTTCGGCTGACCAATGCCGCCTACCTCCTGAAGATCTCGTAGACGGCGCCCTGCGATAGTGAGACCACGAAGAGGTTGCCGTTCGGTGCGGTCTCGATGTCCGTGCCGACACCGAAGCCGCTGCCGAAGAGCAGGCTCTCGCTCTCGGTGATGTCGTTCTTGGTGATGTTGTCGGCGACGCGGTCCTCGAGCCGGGGATCGTCGACCGCGATCTTGCGCCGATTTCCGGTCAGGTTGAACCTGAACAGATGGCCGCCCATGGTTGCGGGCGTGGCCGCGCCCGCGAACAGGTCGTTGGCGTACTGCGGGCCCAACCGTCGACTCGCCAGGAAGCCGATGCCGGCCGGTGGGACCGCGAACTTCCAGCTGAACTCCGGATCGCTGTAGCGGGAGCCGGGCAGCATGAACAGGCGCGAGAGCGCCTCTCCCGGGCTATCCGCGATGTTGGTCGGCGGCCAGCGGATCTGCTGCAGCTGCGCCCCCGGCACGTTGCCGGAGGGCGGCAGTGTCACCTCGATCTGCTTGAACTGGGCGATCCGATCGACGGGACCCATGATCTGGATCCAGCCGCCATTCATGCCGCGCTCAACGCGGTTCAGCTCGTCGAAGGCATCGTCGGTATTCTGCTGGTCCCAGAGGCTCCCCGAGACGGGGTCGAACGCGATCCCGAAAGAGTTCCGAAGCCCGTAGGCGAAGAGCCGCTGGACGTTCATCCCGGCTTCGCCGCCAATGGCGGGGCCCGCGTCGAAGAACGGGTTGTCCATCGGGATCGAGCCGTCGTCGCTCAGGCGAAGGATGACGCCGCTCAGGTGGGCGTTGTCGGGCGCGGGGCCGCCGAACTGGTCGTCCGCGGTTGGCGGAGTCGGCCCCTGCATGAGGTTCTGCATCTGGCCCCGGCGCCCGAGGTCGCCGACGGCGACGTACAGCTTCCCGTCGGGCCCGAAGGCGAGGACGCCGCCGTCGTGGTTTCCGCGCGCGGGCTGCGCCTGGTCGTTCTGCCCCAGAGGCTTCGGCGCGCCGTCGTTCTGGAACGCGCGCAGCTTGACCAGGTTGTGGTCGTAGACGAGGCCTGACCCCGTCCATTTGAACCGGTCGACGCGGTTCCCTCGCAGCGGCACCCGCAGCAGGTCGTCAGTGTCCGGCTGTCCAAACATGGCGCCGGGGTCGTCTGAACACACTTGCTCCTCCGGCGTGAAGGGGTCGGCGTCCAGGGGCGCCGTGCTGCGGCAGCTCCAAAACAGGTAGACGCCCGGATTCGCCGGGAAGCGGGGGTGCAGCGCGATCCCGAGCAGACCCCGCTCGGAGGCGGAGTTGACCGACAGGTCGAGCACGGTGCTCTGGACGACGCCGTCCACAACCCGCTTCACCCGACCGGTGTTCTTCTCCAGCACGAGGAAGTCGTTCGGACCGAGAAAGGCCATCGTGCTGGGCGTGACGAGCCCACTGACGGCGGTTCGGACGCCGAGCTTCGGGTCGACCACCGTGGGCCCCGTCTGGGCCCGCGCTTGCGACGTCGCGATCCCAGCTGAGACAGCCAGGGCGGCCGCCGCCGACATAAGAGCCCAACACACCAATCGAATCGCTCGCTTCATGGGGTCCCCCTCCCATGGTTCGCAAGGGTCGCCAGGGGGGTGCGCTGGCGGCCCGCGCGCACCCCGAAGGTGCGGCGAGCATGCGAGCGGTGCCCGGCTGGCGGTGCGTATCTCCTCCGTCCGTCCATACCCGGGTGCCTCCGGCGAATGTCCTCGTTCTCGCAGCCTGGCGCAAGGCCGCTATCGAGCCGCATGCGCGCGGCCGGGCCCCGGCGGTCCTTCGTCCCCTGCACGCCGATGCTGCGCCATGCTTGCGACGTGTCGGTCCCCGACGAGATCGATCGAGCCAGGGGGGCGCTGCTCGGCACCTTCGCGGGCGACGCGCTCGGGATGCCGTTCGAGGGCATGGCACCCGCCGCGATCGCGGAACGGCTGACGATGGTCGACGCCCGCCTGGGGTGCGGCACCTACACCGACGACACCCAGATGGCGATCGCGCTCGCGGAGTCGCTGCTCGAGCTCGGGAGCATCGACGCGCTGGCGCTGGGGCGCGCCTTTGCCGACGCCCACGACCCCCGCCGCGGCTACGGGTCGGGCACCACTGAGGTGCTGTGGCTGGTCCGGTCGGGACTCCACCCGCACGACGCCGCGGGCTCGCTGTTCGGGGGCGAGGGGTCGCAGGGCAATGGGGCCGCGATGCGCGTCGCGCCGGTGGCCGTGCGCTACGCCGACGACGGAGCCTCGCTCGCCAAGGCCGCACGAGAGAGCGCGCTCGTCACGCACGCCCACCCGCTCGCGGTCGACGCCGCGGTTGCACAGGCGGCCGCGATCGCGGCCGCCCTCAGAGGCGAGGCGCCGCTCGACGCTGCGCTGGCCGCGGCAACGACCGCCGAGCTCAAGGGCCGGCTGACCAAGGCCTCGCGGCTGCTGGCCAGCGAGCTCCAGCCGGCCGAGCTCGCCGCCGCGCTTGGCAACCGACCCACCGGCCACCAATCCGTCCCCGCCGCGATCTACTCCGCGGCCGCACACGAATCGGTCGAGGCAGCGATCACTTTCGCGGTGCGCTGCGGCGGCGACACGGACACGCTCGGCGCGATGGCCGGCGCGGTCGCTGCCGCCCGGACGGGCGCCAGCGCCATCCCCTCGCACTGGCTCGACGCGCTCGAGGAAGGGCCCAAGGGGCGCAGTCACGTCGAGCGACTCGCCGACCGGCTCGCCGCCGCCCGCGGACGCTGAGCACCGCCCAGGCGCCACTCCGCGAGAGCCATCCCCCGGAGCGCGGGCAGTCCGAGCCATCGCGACCCCGGCGGAGATTCTGGCGCACAGGGGACGTACGCTGTAGCGGCCTAGACTCGGGTCGCGTGCAGGACCGAGCTCCCAGCCCGCCCGCGACATGGGATGCGTTCTTCAGCGATTTCTATCTGCGCGCGTACGCCGATGACGAGCGTCAGGGTGAGGCCCAGGCGCAGGCGCTGGCCGCGGCGCGCCTCGCCGGTTGTCCCGCCGGCGGCGACCTGCTCGACGTCCCCTGCGGGTTCGGCCGCCACTCGGTGCCGCTCGCCCGCGCGAACTTCCGGGTCGTCGGTGTCGATCGCTCGGCGTCCCTGCTGGCCGAGGCGGGGCGCCGGGTGGGTGGCGAGCGCTGGCCGAAGCTGGTGCAGGCCGACTACCGCGAGCTTCCCTTCGCGGACGAGAGCTTCGACGCTGCCCTGAACCTCTTCAGCTCGCTCGGCTACCTCGGCGATGAGCAGGACGTCGACGTGCTGGGCGAGATCCGAAGGGTGCTGCGCCCGGGCGCCCGCCTGGTGATCGAGACCATGCATCGCGATCTGCTCGTGCGCCAGTTCCGCGAGCGGAACTGGCGACTGCTGGGAGAGGGTCGCCTGCTGCTCGAGCAGCAAATCTTCGACGCCGGGTCGGGAGTGGCGCAGACGACCCAGACGCTGATCGACAACACCGGAGAGCGGGAGTCGCGCTCCTTCTCGGTTCGCGTCTACACCGCAACCGAGCTCGTTGCCATGCTGATGCACGCGGGGTTCGAGGAGGCGAGATGCCACGGCGACCTCGACGGCGCCCCCTTCGCGACCGACACGCGGCTGGTCATCGTGGCGAGACGCTAAGCCGCTCGCCCCTAGCGAGGCATCCAGTGGCCACGGCGCGCCAACCCGGATCGCGCCGGCAGCTCGGCGGTCCGCCGAGAGCGAAGGACCTTGACCTTTGCTCTCTCGCCGGCCACCATGCATAGGACTCCTAACTACTTCCGGGGAGGGAGAAGATGGAAGCTGCCAACACCATTCCGGGCTATGCCTACGGCAGCGCCGGGCTGGAGGGCTCGCCGGTGTCGGTCGAGGATCTCGACCTACTGAGGCAGAGCGTCCTTTTCGGCCCCGACGACGAGCGTTACCTCCGGCTTGCCGGCGAGGTGCTGAGCGATCAGGTCGAGGATGTGCTCGATGTCTGGTACGGCTTCGTTGCCGCTCATCCGCATCTGGTCCACTACTTCGCGGGCCCTGACGGCGAGCCCGACGGCGATTACCTCGCCCGCGTGCGCGCCCGCTTCGGCCAGTGGGTCCACGATCTCTGCGAGCGTCCCTGGGACCAACAGTGGCTTGACTACCAGGAGGAGATTGCGCTGCGCCATACGCGCGCCAAGAAGAACCAGACGGATGGCGCTCGGGCACCCGAGCAGGTTCCGCTGCGCTACCTGGTGGCGTTCGTGTACCCGATCACGGCGACGGTGAGGGAGTTCCTGGCCAAGCGCGGGCACGCGCCCGACGAGGTAGAGGCGATGCACCAGGCGTGGTTCAAGGCGGTCACCCTCAGCGTCGTGCTCTGGTCCCGGCCCTATGCGGGAGGGGATTGGTAGCGGACGCCGACAGCTCCGATCACGCCCTCCCCAGGGGCGCGCGCGACCTCGACACGAAGCTCGCTGCCGCCCTCGAGCGCGCCGGCCAGGCCCTCCGCACCGAGTTGCGTGAGCGCGCGCGACGGCACGGACTGCCGCCCACGCAGGCGCAGGTGCTGCTGCGCTTGGCGCACGACCCGGCCGAGCGCCGGCGAGTGGCGGCGCTCGCCGCCGAGCTCGACGTCACCCAGGCCACGCTCTCGGACGCGGTCGCGGCGCTGCATCGCAAGCGGCTCGTGGAACGTCGGCGGGATCCGGCCGATGGGCGCTCGCGGACGCTCGAGCTAACCGGCCGCGGCTCGGCGATCGCGGGTGATCTCGACTCGTGGGACGAGCGCGTGCGGGCGCGGCTGGCGGCCTTCCCCGAGGGGGACAGGGAGGGTGCGCTCAGGTTCCTGCTGGAGCTGATCGCCGATCTTCAGGCCGCCGGCGTAATCAGCGTGGCCCGCACCTGCGTGAGCTGCCGCTTCTTTCGACAGCGCGTGCACGCCGGCGGGGCGGCGCTGCACCACTGCGCCCTGCTCGACTTGCCGCTCGCACGCAGCGACCTGCGCGTGGACTGCCCCGAGCACCAACCGGCGGCGGCCTGATATGGAACGGGCGGCGTCAAGTGGCGGCAGAGCCCGACCGCGGTCAGGATGTCGACCCCTTCAGACAACGTAGCTTCGCGATGGTCTCTGCCCAGCCGGACTTCGTCGCGCGGCGGGAGCGCTCTTGGCTAACGGCGAGGACTACGGGACGCGGACGGGGAGGCCGCCGATCGGTGTGGCGCGGCCGGGTGGGGCGTGCGCCGCGGGCCGCCGTCGCTGTCCTGCTCGAGGGCCTTCCAGAGGGCCTCCATTGTGGGGGCCAGGTGGGCGAGCTCTTCGAGGTGCAGTTCGCTGAGCGCCTCGAGCTGGCGCGAGCCCTGGTCGGTGAGCCGCAGGCGCACGACGCTGAGGTTGTCGGGGTCCTGGCTGCGGGCGAGTAGTCCCGCGGCCTCGGCGCGATCGACGAGTCCTACGGCGCTGTGGTGGCGGAGCAGGAGGTAGGCGGCCACATCGCCGACCGTCGGCCCGCGCGGCTCGGGGTGGCCGCGGATCGCGAGCAGTAGCTGGTGCTGAGCCGGGGTCAGGCCGGCCGCCTCGGCTTGCTGCTCACTCGAGCGCAGGAAGCGGCGCAGGCCGGTGCGGAGCTCCAGGAGCCGCCGGAGACACGGCAGCTTCGCCAGTGTTCCCGGCCAACAGCGCGAGGGCTCATTCGCTGATACCGACCGCGACGTGGTCGTCAGCTACGACAACGGCGCCGAGCGATCGCGGGTGGTCAGCGATCGCGAGCTCCGACGGCTGCCACGGGCCGCGGCCGTAGG
>DATDLN010000056.1:0-29799 GCA_036519295.1 Thermoleophilaceae bacterium | reverse complement strand
AGCTCCTCCAGGGGCGGCACGTTCAGGAGTCGTCCCAGCGATGTCATCTCGTCCGGCACGCCCGCGGCCCACTCGCGCCACGCCTCCAGCACCTCGGCCGCGCGCTCCTGCGGCCAGAACAGCACGCCCCCGTACAGCTCGCGGATCGGGAACAACTCCAGCTCGAGTGCGGTAACGACGCCGAAGCTCCCGCCGCCGCCCCGCAGCGCCCAGAAGAGGTCGGGCTCGCTGCCAGAGTCGGCGCGGACCTCGCGTCCGTCCGCGGTGACCACCTCCGCGCCGCGGATGCTGTTGGCGGCCAGTCCGTAGCGGCGGATCATCCAACTCGCGCCGCCGCCGATCGCGTAGCCGGTCACGCACACGTCGGGGGCCGACCCGGACAGTCCCGCCAGGCCGTGCTCGGCGGCGGGGCCCACCACGTGCCGCCACTGCGCGCCCGCCCCGAGGCGCGCGAGGCGGCGCTCGGGATCGATCTCGACCGCGTTCATGCGCGACATGTCGAGGAGGACGCTGCCCTCGAGCGAGGCCCGCGGAGAGGCACTGTGCCCAGTTCCCTGCGGGGCGACGCGCAGGCCGTGCTGCCGCGCGACGTCGACCACGGCGACCACGTCCTGCGCCGACTCCGGCGTCGCGACCGCCGCCGGATGCTGGTCGACCGACAGGTTCCAGGGCCGGCGGGCTTCGTCCCAGCCTGTGTCGTCGGGCCCGAGGACCCGGTCTCCGACGCGGGACCTGAGCTGGTTCAGGGCCGTCACGAGCTGCTCGGCCGTCTTCATCGTGCCTCCTGGGGAGTCGGGGAGAGCGCGCAGGGTAACGAGCGAAATCGAGCTCTGACGCCCGGAGCGGTAGCTACGATCCGCACGCAGACACTCGTGGGGCTGGGGCCCGCCACGGGGCTAAGGCGCGTGTGATCCCGTGAGTTTTCCGACGATCGAGTTCGCGGTCTTCTTCGTGGCCGTGTTCATCCTCTCCTGGGCATTGATGCCCCACCCTCGGGCATGGCGACCCTTCATCCTGGTCGCCTCCTACGTCTTCTACGGCTGGGTCGACTGGCGCTGGGTGTTGCTTCTCGTGAGCTCCAGCGTGGTCAACACGGTCGCGGCGCGGGTCATCGCCACGTCACCCTCGCCGCGCACCCGCAAGCACGCGCTGATCGCGGCCGTCTGCTTCGACCTCGGCCTCTTGTGCACGTTCAAGTACTTCGGCTTCTTCGTCACCCAGGTCGACGACTTCCTCGACTCCATCGGGCTCGGCTCCCCGCTGCCGCTCGTCCAGATCGTCCTTCCGATCGGGATCTCGTTCTTCACCTTCCAGGCGATTTCGTACGTGGTGGACGTCTACCGCGGCGACACCCGAGCGGCGTCGCTCGGCGACGTGGCGATCCTCCAGGCCTTCTTCCCCCACCTCGTGGCCGGGCCGATCGTGCGCGCCAACGAGCTGCTGCCGCAGCTCCGCATGCCGCGCGACCCCCGCACGGTGCTCGCCGGGCCGGGGCTGTTCCTGGTGGCGGGGGGACTGGTCAAGAAGACCGTAGTGGCCGACGAGCTCGCCCGGCGAGTCGTGGACCCGGTGTTCAACGACCCCCTCGCCCACTCCGGCGCCGAGGTGCTCCTCGCGATCTACGGCTTCGCCGCGCAGATCTACTGCGACTTCTCGGGCTACACCGACATGGCGATCGGGCTCGCCCTGCTGCTCGGCTTCGTCCTTCCGCAGAACTTCAACCGGCCCTACCTGGCGCTCAGCCTGCAGGACTTCTGGCGTCGCTGGCACATGACCCTGTCGCGCTGGCTGCGCGACTACCTGTACATCCCGCTCGGGGGCAACCGCCACGGGGCGCGCAGGACCTACCGCAACCTGATGCTGACCATGCTGCTCGGCGGCCTGTGGCACGGCGCCGCGTGGACGTTCGTGATCTGGGGCGGCATCCACGGAACAGCGCTGAGCGTCGAGCGCTGGGCGCGCGAGCGATGGGTCGGCTTCCGACTGCCCGTCTGGCTCGCCTGGCTCATCACCTTCCACGTGGTGTGCCTCGCCTGGGTCTTCTTCCGCTCGCCGAACCTCAGCACGGCCTTCGACATGCTCGGGCAGATCGGGGCGGCCGGGCCTTCGCCGCTCGTCACGCTGCCTATGGTGCTCCTGACCGTTGCCGCGATCGCCATCCAGTCGCTGCCGAGCGGCTGGTGGCGGCAGGCGGAGGGCTGGCTCGTGCGCCAGCCGGTCGCGGCGCAGGGCGTCGCCTTCGGCGTGCTGCTGGTGGTGGCAGACGCGGCCGTCGGCCAGCAGGGCGTGGCCCCGTTCATCTACTACCAGTTCTGATGACTCAGTGACCTACCCCGCGAACCCACGGAAAAGCAGAGACCTCACGATGCCTGCCGGGCGGGTGCTCGGGGTGATCGTGATCGCCCTGCTCATCGCGGCCCTCTTCAACTCCCAGGCGATCGTGCGCGCCGGCGAGGGCATGGGGCAGGGGACGACCCGCGACGTCGTGCTGTCGATCGGCCGGCCGCTCGACGACGTGGCCGGCGCGATCGGGTTCCATCTGCCCCGCGAGGGGCTCGACCTGGCCTTCGGCCACGATCCGAAGACGGCCACCGGGACCGAGCTGGAGCAGGGCTCGACCGCGATCCTGCGGCGCCGTGCCGCCCAGCGTCCCGCCGCCGCGCCCGACTGGAGGCAGCCGACTCGCGACCGGCCGCTCGACCTGCTCGTGACCGGGGACTCGGAGGCCGAGTTCGTCGGCGAGCGGGTGGTCGACCAGGCCCCCTCCGGCCTGCTGGAGGTGTCCACGGTCGCAAGAAACGCCACCGGGCTCACCAACCCGGCGTTCTTCAACTGGGAGTTGAACGCCCAACAGGAGATCGCCGCCCGCGACCCGGACGCGGTCATCATGGCCATCGGCGGCAACGACGGCTTCAACGTCGAGGCCGGCGGGCAGCTGTACGGGCCACACGACCCGGAGTGGCAGACGGAGTACGCGCGCCGGGTCGCGGTCGTGATGCGCGAGCTGAGCCAGAACGGCAAGCGCCCCGTCTACTGGGTGCCGCCGCCGACCGCCCGGGACGACGAGTTCAACGCCATCTACAAGTCGCAGAACCGAGCCGTAGCCCAGGCGGCGAGGGCGGTGCCCGGTGCGCGCTACGTCGACGTCTACAACACGATCAACGGCGGCAGGTACAGCGACGAGCTGAAGATCGACGGGCGGCGGGTCCTCGCCCGGCAGGCGGATGGCGTCCATTTCACGCGTGACGGCGCCGTCGTGCCGACGCGCCTTATCCTGCGCGCAATGGCAAGGGACTATCCGGCCCTTGGGAACCGGGGCGGCCCATGAGTCGTGCCCGCTTCACGGTCGCAGGCGCCACGTGCGCGCTGGCGCTGCCGCTCTTCCCGGCGGCCGCGGCCACCGCCGGCCCCGGCGCCGACGCGTCCCTCGCCCGCCGCCTGCTCGTGAACGGCGACTCCCTCGCCGAGGGCACGCGGCCGTACATCCCGCGGGAGCTGCGCCGCTGGAGCGTCACGCAGTCGACGGCCATCAGCCGCCACGCGTCCGAGGGAGCCGCGGTGTTGCGTGCCTACGGCCGCTCCCTTCCGCGCGTGATCCACGTGAGCCTCGGGACGAACGACGACCCGCGCCAGGTATCGAGCTTCCGCGCCGCGATCGAGTCGGTGATGACCACGGCCGGGCCGCGCCGCTGCGTCGTGTGGGCAAACATCGTCCGCCCACCCGTCGCCGGCGCGAGCTATGCCGGCTACAACCATGCTCTCGCAGAGGAGTCGAAACCGCGCGAGAACCTGCGCGTCGTGAATTGGGCGCGCATGGTGCGGGAGAATCCGCAGTGGCTGGCGGGCGACGGCGTGCACGTCTCCGCCGACGGCTACCAGGCGCGGGCTCACGCGATCTCCCGCTCGGTGCGCCGCTGCCGCTGAGCGGTGGGCCGTTCCGGCTGAATGCCGACCCGTCTCTACGTCATCTCCCTGTCGAATCCGTCCGCGGCCGGCGCGGCGATGCTGGGGTACAAGGGAGTGGCGCACCGCGTCGTCCGGCTCCCCCTCGCGGTCCATCCGATGCTCGTCCGCCTGGCGGGCTTCCCCGGCTGGACGGTTCCCGCCCTCGAGATCGGCGGGCGCAAGGTTCAGGGGACGCTCGAGATCTCACGGTCGCTCGACGAGCTGCGGCCGGATCCGCCGCTCTTCCCTCGCGATGCCGAGTCGCGAGCGCGAGTGGAGGAGGCGGAGCTCTGGGGCGAGCGCGAGCTCCAGCCGGTGCCTCGCCGGATCATTCGCTTGGCGGCGCTCAACGACCCCGGGCTGAGGCGATGGTTGGCAGCGGAAGTGATGGGCACGCCGGTGCCGCGGCTCACGGCCGCGCTCGCGAAGCCGATGGTACGGCGGCTCGCCGCGGTCTCGAAGGCCGAGGAAGCCGTTGTTCGAGAGGACGTTCGCCGCCTACCAGAGCTGCTGGACCGCGCCGACGCGCTGCTCGCCGAGGGGACGATCGGCACTCCCGCACCCAACGCGGCCGACTTCCAGATCCTCGCCACCGTGCGCGTGCTGCTCGAGTTCGAGAGCCTCGTGCATCTCGCCGCGGGCAGGCCCTCCGAAGCGGCCGCTCGGCGCCTCTACCCACGCTGGACCGGTCCGATCCCGCGCACGCCGTTGCTCGATCAATTGAGCGAAGGGTCGGAGGGCATCGTCGCCAGCAGGCGGTAGCCGCCTCCCTTGCGGCGCAGCGCCTCGGACCAGATGTCGCCGTCGCGGAACGGGTCGTCGGGGTGGGCCTCCTGGACGATCCAGGCGCCCTCCTCGAGCTCGCCGTCGAGCTGGCCCGGAGCCCAGCCGGCGTAGCCGGCGTACACCCGCAGCCGCCGCAGGGAGCTGTTCTCCGCTTCCGGATCGAGCGTGCCGAGCGGGCCGACCACATGCGTGCCCGCCTCGCCCGGATCGCCGAAGTCGCCAAGGGCGACCACCGACTCCGGCGACACCGGGCCGCCCAGGCGCACGAGCCCGTCGGCTCCCGGGAGATCGGCGAGCGCCGGCAGGGCGTCCCCGACCAGGGTCTCCGACTCGCGGTTGAGGACCACGCCCATGGCGCCGTCGGGCGTGTGCTCCAGGACGAGGATCACGGCGCGGCGAAAATAGTCGAACAACGAGGGCGCGGCGATCAGGAGCTTGCCACGCAGGCTCTCGCTCGCACCGCTCACACGGTGGAGGCTACGCGCTCCGCTTCGGCCACGAAACGTCCGGCGATCCCGCGTCCCAGCTCCGCCTGAGCGGTGATCTTCCGGCGACTCTCGCTCCGGATCGCCTCCGGATCGAGGCCGCTTGCGACCGCGTCCTCGTCCGACTCCCAGCCGTCGAGCCAGGTGTCGAGATACGCGCCGGTGACCTCGGCGTGGAACTGAACGCCCCACGCGCGCGCCTCCCCGAGGCGGAAGGCCTGCAGGCAGAGCGGGGTGCTCGCAAGCGCCACCGCGCCCGGCGGAAGCGGCGCCTCGTAGCCGTGCCAGAGGAAGACCTCGAATCCGGGCGCGAGCGGCCCGATCAGAGGATCGCCGGCGCCCTGCGGCGTCACCTCCACCCGATGCCAGCCGATCTCGGGCCGGTCGGCCCGGCGCGGCTGGGCGCCCGCCACCTCCGCGAGCAGCTGCGCTCCGAGGCAAACACCCAGAATCGGCAACCCTCCGTCGAGCAGCTCGCGGATCAGCTGCTTCTCGTCGCGCAGCCAGGGGTGCGCTGACTCCTGGTCGACGTTCATGCCGCCACCGAACACCATCGCCGCACCCACGCCGTCGAGCGCCGGCGGCGGCCCCTCGCTCGGAATCCACTCGACGAGCTCGGAGGCCGCGTCGGCAAACACCCCGGCGCGGGCATCCCACTGCTGGACGATCGATAGGACCTTCACTCGGGTGTCACGTAGGCGGCCGTGAGCCCGCCGTCCACCAGGAACGTCGAGGCCGTTATGTAGGTGGAATCGTCGGAGGCCAGGAAGAGCGCGCCCTGGGCGATCTCGCGCGCCTCGGCGAAGCGGCCCATCGGCAGATGCACGAGCCGGCGCGCCGCCTTCTCCGGGTCCTTGGCAAAGAGCTCCTGCAGGAGTGGCGTGTTCACGGGGCCGGGGCACAGCGCGTTCACCCGCACCCCCCGGCGCGCGAATTCCACCCCGAGCTCGCGGGACAGCGCCAGCACGCCGCCCTTCGAGGCGGTGTAGGAGATCTGCGAGGTCGCGGCGCCCATCGCGGCCACGAACGACGCCGTGTTGATCACCGAGCCTCCTCCGCGGTCGAGCAGGTGAGGGATGCCGTGCTTGCAGCAGAGGAAGACCGACTTCAGGTTCACGTCCTGGACGCGCTGCCACGCGTCGAGCGACGTGTCGAGCACCGAGGCGTCGTCCTCGGGAGAGATGCCGGCGTTGTTGAAGAGAACGTCGATGCCGCCGAACTCCTCGCTCGCGCGCGAGTACATGCCCTCGACCTGGTCGGGATCGGTCACGTCGGCCTGCAGGGGGAGGTCGCCGACGGCGTCGGTGCTCAGGTCAACTCCGACGACCGTGGCCTCTTCCTCCATGAAGAGGCGTGCGGTCTCGGCGCCGATCCCGCTGGCGGCGCCGGTGATCACGCAAACCTTGCCCTCGAGCCGTCCCATCAGGTCGCGTAGTAGACGCTCTTCACCTCGGTGTAGTGCTCGAGCGCATCGGGGCCCAGCTCGCGCCCGTAGCCCGACTGCTTGAAGCCGCCGAAGGGCGTGGACACGCGCACCGAGGTGTTCGAGTTGATCGAGATGACGCCGGTCTCGAGCGCCCGCGCCACGCGCAGGGCGCGGGCGCCGTCCCGGGTCCAGATCGAGCCGGACAAACCGTAGATCGTGTCGTTCGCGAGCCGCACCGCCTCGTCCTCGTCCCGGAACGGGATCACGCACGCCACCGGGCCGAAGATCTCCTCGCGCGCGGCGCGGTCCTCGTTCGAGACCGGGCACAGCACGGTCGGCGGAAACCAGTAGCCCCGGCCCTCGGGGGCGGAGCCGCGGATTGCGACGGGCGCCTCGGCGTCGACGTAGGAGGCGACGGTCTCGCGCTGACCGGCCGAGATCAGCGGACCCATCTCCGTCTCCTCGTCGAGCGGGTCGCCGACCTTGAGCGATTCCACGGCGTCCTCCATCGCTTCCATGAACCGATCGAGCGCCGAGCGCTCCACGAGGATCCGCGAGCGGGCGCAGCAGTCCTGGCCGGCGTTGCCGAACACGGCCATCGGGGCCGACGCCGCGGCCTTTTCGAGGTCGGCGTCGGCGAATACGACGTTGGCGGACTTCCCGCCGAGCTCGAGTGTCACGCGCTTGATCGTCCCACCCGCTCCCCGCGCGATGCTGCGGCCCACCTCGGTCGAGCCCGTGAACGCGATCTTGGCGACGTCCGGATGCTCCACGAGGCGCTGTCCCACGACCCGGCCCGGACCGGCCACCACGTTCACGACCCCCGCCGGGACGCCCGCCTCGAGGGCGATCCGCTCGAACTCGAGTGCGGTCAGCGGGGTCAGCTCGGCGGGCTTGAGGACCACCGTGTTGCCCGCCGCGAGCGCCGGCGCCAGCTTCCACGAGGCGATCGTGAGCGGGAAGTTCCACGGCACGATGAGCCCGACCACGCCGAGCGGCTCCCTGAACGTCATCGCCTCGCCGCCCGCCACCGGGATCGTGTCTCCCAGCAGACGCTCGGGCGCTCCCGCGTAGTAGCGGAACGTGTCGACCACCATCCCCATCTCGCCGCGGGCATCCGAGATCGGCTTCCCGGCGTTGCGAGCCTCGAGCACCGCGAGCTCGTCCCGCCGGGCGTCGAGGGCATCTGCCAGCCGGCGCATCAGGTCGGCGCGGTCACCCGGCGAGACCCGCCGCCAAGCCGGGAACGCGGCCTTCGCGTGCCCGACCGCCTCGTCGGCCTCGCCGGCGCCCGCGCCGGGCAGCTCGCGCAGGACCTCCTCGGTCGCGGGCTCGATGACCGTGATGCTCGCCACTAAAAGGTCTCCTGGGCGGACCTTAGTACACGCCGGCGCTCTCGGCGGGCCCGCGAGCCGATGCGGCCCTAAAGCTCCGCCGCCCGCCGCACGAACTCGCGCCACCCCTCGTGCTCCTCGCGGCGCCAGGCGGCGTCGCGCCGCGGCTCCACCCGCTCCCCCACCGGTACCCGCTCCGCGATCGCCCCCGTCGACGGCCACAGCCCCGCCCCCACCGCCGCCAGCGCCGCCGCGCCCGTGGCCGTCGCGTCCACGGCACCGCGCTCGACCGGGACGCCCGCGGCGTCCGCCTGCAGCTGGAGCAGCAGCGGATCGCGGGTGAGGCCGCCGTCCACGCGAAGCACGTCCACCGGGGCGTTCTCGCGCACGGTCTCGACCACGTCGGCAACTCGCCAGGCGATCGCTTCGAGCGCCGCGCGAGCCACATGTCCCGCCCGCACGCCGGCCGTGAGGCCCGCCACGACAGCCCTTGCCCCCGGCCGCCACCAGGGCGCTCCGAGCCCGGCGAGCGCGGGCAGGACGCGCACTCCGTTCGCGTCGTCCACCTCCCCGGCCAAGCGAGCGAGCGCGGGGGTGTCCGGGGCCAGCCCGAGGTCGCGGCTGAGCCAGTCGACGAGCGCACCGGCCGTGAACACGCCGCCGTCGAGCGCCCATTCGACCTCCCCGTTCACTCGCCACGCAACGGTCGGCAGCAGCCCGCCCACCGGCGCCGGCCGTTCCGCTCCCACGTGCGCGAGCACGAACACCCCGGTCCCGTAGCTCGCCTTGGTGCGGCCGGGCTCGACGCAGGCGGCGCCCGCCAGCGCGGCCTGCTGATCCACGGAGCGCGCGCGCAGCGGCAGCTCGACCGGCCACGACTCGTGGCGCAGCACACCGAGGTCGCCGGCGGTGTCGGCAAGCCCGGGCAGAATCTCGCGCGGCACGCCGAAGAGGTCGAGCAGGCGCGGGTCCCAGTCCGGTGCACCGAGCTGCGTGCGCGAGGCGGTCGACGGGTCGGTGCGGAAGCCGGCTCCCAGCCGGTCGGAGAGAAAGCTGTCGACCGTGCCGATCCGCAGCGTGCCCGCGTCGCGCGCGCGGGCGACCGCCTCGTCGTGCTCGAGCAGCCAAGCGATCTTGCCGGCCGAGAAGTAAGGGTCGAGCGGCATCCCGCTGCGCTCGCGAACCTCGTCGGCGCCGCCGTCGCGCTCGAGCCGGTCGAGGATCTCCTGGGAGCGCTTGTCCTGCCAGGTGACGATCGGCGTTATCGGGTCCAGGCTCTCGGCATCCCAGGCGAGGACGGACTCGCCCTGATGGTCGAGCCCGCACACGACCTCACCGTCCACGTCCCGAAGGAGCTCGCCTACCGCGTCCACAACGGCCGCCAGCACCTCCTCGGGGTCCTGCTCGACCCATCCGGGACGCGGGTGGGCGAGTGCCTTCTCGCGGCGCGCTTCGCGCTGAGGCCGAAGCTCCTCGTCGAAGAGAACGGCCTTGACGGCCGACGTGCCCTCGTCGACTCCAAGCAGCATGGTCATGAAGCCGCATCCTCCGCGACCGGGACGGCGAAGTGCCCCGCGGTCCGCCGCCACCAGGGCCCCGTCGCCGGCGGGGCCGAACCGGGCTCGAGCCCGGCGCGCTCGCCGAGGGCGACCCCCTGCCCGGCAACGAGCCCGGCCACGCGCTCGGCGACCGCCGGCGATGCGGTCAGCCCCGTGGAGCGGATCGCGGCGACATTGACGAGCCCGGGGCATGCCGCCGAGCGCCCGATTACGTAGTTCACCCCGCGACCGGACGGGCGCAGGCCGGCGTAATCGCCCACCTGTTCGGCGTCACGGAGGGGAGGCCACATGGCGCCGGCCTTGGGGAGGATCAGCTCGCGGGCCTCCGCGCGGACCGACCAGTCGCGTTTGTCCTCCTGGTCGACCGCGGTCGGACCGGCCACAACCTTGCCGTCGACGGTCGGAAAGACGAGCACCCCCTTCGTGCCCTCGCTGGGCACCGGCAGGAGGATCTGCCGAAGCGGCTCGCAAGGCGGCGGCTCGAATACGAGGAACTCGCCCTTGCGCGGGTAGACCTCGAACGACTCGTCGCCGGCCAGCCGTGCAACCTCGTCCGCGTGGAGCCCGGCGCAGTTGACCGCGACGCGACAGCGCACCCGCTCGCCGGCCTCCGACCCGAGCTCGAGCCCACCGTTCGCACTGCGGATCGTCACAACCCGGAAGCCCGTCCGGAGCTCCGCGCGGTGGCGCTCGGCCGCCGCGACCAGTCCGAGGGTGAAGGCGACCGGGTCAATCACCGCCTCGCCCGGCACCGCGAGCGAGCCGTCACCGCCGAGGGTCGCCTCCACCCCGTTGCGGCGCGCGTTCTCGGCCAGGCGAACGATCGCCTCCTCGTCGCCGTCGCCGAGCGGACGCAGCAGGGCGCCGCAGCGAAGCACCGGAACGCGGAGCGCGTCCAGCAGCGCGGCGCGGAGCTCGGCCGCGCGAAGAATGAGCCGGGTCTCGAGCTCGCCCGGCGGCGAGTCGAAGCCCGTATGGAGAATCCCCGAGTTGGTGCCGCTCGCATGCAGGCCGGGCTCGGGCTCGGCTTCGAGAAGCGCCACCGAGGCGCCGCGGCGCGCGAGCTCGAGTGCGCTCGCGGCGCCCACCACTCCGGCTCCTATTACGGCGATCTCGGTGTCGGTCAAGGGCCTGCGTGTATTGACACAAGACCGGCCGCGGGCGTATAACCAGGACAGGCCATAGGTTGGCCTATCAAACCATTCTTTCGGACTCGCCCGCCTGTACCCGAGCGGCGGAGGAGGAGGAGGAGGAGGAGGAGGAGGACGTCGATGGCAGCAGACTCACCGCTGGCCCCCGAGGAACGGATCCCCGAGGGACCCGCTGGGGAGTCGGTCGCCGAGGAGGAAGCCAGAGAGGACGAAGAGCGCCTCCGCGAGCTCGGCTATAGGCAGGAGCTGTCGCGCGCCTGGTCCGGCTTCACCAACTTCGCGATCTCTTTCACGATCATCTCGGTCCTCGCAGGAACGTTCACGACCTTCGCCTTCGCGTGGCAGAACGGCGGTCCGATCGCGGTCTCGATCGGATGGCCGGTGCTCTGCTTCTTCGTGCTGATGGTCGCCTTTTCGATGGCCGAGCTGACGTCGAGGTACCCAACCGCCGGGGGCCCCTACTGGTGGGCACACGACCTCGGCGGCAAGGGCTGGAGCTGGATGACCGGCTGGTTCAACATCGTCGGCCTGGTCGGGATCGTCGCATCGGTGGGCTACGGTGCGGCCATCTTCCTCAACGCGACGCTCGGCGTCTACGCGCTCGACATCTTCGGGATCAACTTCGGCGACACCGAGCACATCCTCGGGGAGACCTGGCTGCTCTTCTTCCTCATTCTGGTCCTCTACACGGTGGTGAACATCTTCGCCGACCGCTTCCTGGCGCTGATGAACAACGTCTCCGTTGGCTGGCACGTGCTCGGCGTGGCCGTCGTGATCGGGCTGCTGGTCTTCGTCCCCGACGACCACCAGAGCTTCAGCTTCGTGTTTGGCGAGCGGATCAACAACTCCGGCCTGCACGACGGCTCGACCGGCAACCTCGGCTTCTGGCTGCTGGTGCTGCCGATCGGATTCCTGCTGGCGATGTACACGCAGACCGGCTACGACGCCTCCGCGCACACCGCCGAGGAGACCCGCGGCGCGGCCAAGGCCGCGGCGCAGGGCGTGTGGCGCTCGGTCTTCTGGTCGGCGGTGATCGGGTGGTTCGTCCTGCTGGCCTTCCTGTTCGCGGCGAACGACGTCGACGCGGTCAACGACGGCGCCGGCTTCGTCGGCGCGATTTTCACGAGCGCCCTGGACTCGTGGGCGGCGAAGATGATCCTGATCATCGCGACCGTGGGTCAGCTCTTCTGCGGCGCCGCCGGCCTGACCAGCGCATCCCGCACCTGGTACGCGTTCTCGCGTGACCGCGGAATGCCGGGCTGGTGGCTCTTCCGGCGGATCAACCGTGACCGGGTGCCCTTCAACGCCGTGATCGCCGTGTCCGTGGCCGCGGGCGTGATCGCCATCCCGGCGCTGTTCGGCAAGAACAACATCCCGTTCGCGTTCTTCGCGCTCACCGGGATCTGCACCGTCGGGTTGTACCTCGCCTACATCATTCCGGTCTACCTGAGACTGCGGAAGGGAGACGACTTCGAGGTGGGACCGTGGAACCTCGGGCGGAACTACAAGCTCGTCAACATCCTCGCGATCATCTTCGTGATCCTGGTCGTGTACAGCCTCAATCTGCCGTATACGCCTCCCGGCTTGCCGTGGAACGACGGCTTTGACGCGAGCCTCGTGAACTACACGCCGTTCGCGATCCTCCTGCCGCTCATCTTCGGCGTCTGGTACCTGGTCTCGGCGAAGGACCGCTACCAGGGTCCGGTTCGCACCCTCGAAGAAGACGTCGTCACGCGCGACTGACCGACGTGAACGCGAACCAGGAAGGAGCCCCGCGCCCCGGCGGTCCGGGCAGGACCGGCGGAATGCTGTCCCTCGACGACCTCCGAAAGGAGGTCGAAGGGGGGACGATCGACACGGTCGTCGCGGCGTTCACCGACATGCAGGGCCGCCTGATGGGCAAGCGCATCCAGGGAGAGTTCTTCCTGGACGACACGGTCGACCACGGCATCGAGGGGTGCAACTACCTGCTCGCCCTCGACATGGAGATGGACCCGGTGCCGGGCTACGACATGGCGAACTGGGAGAAGGGCTACGGCGACTTCGCGATCGTGCCCGACCTCGCAACGCTGCGGCGCATCCCATGGCTCGACTCGACCGCGTTCGTCCTCTGCGACATCGCCGGGCACGACGGATCGCCGCTCGCGGAGTCCCCGCGCCAGATCCTCATCCGCCAGTACGAGCGCGCACACGAGATGGGCTATCTCCCCATGTTCGCCTCGGAGCTCGAGTTCTACCTCTACCGGGAGAGCTACACCGAGGCCCACGAGAAGGCCTACCGGGACCTGACGCCCACGATCCCCTACATCCTCGACTACCACGTGCTCGCCACGACCCGCGACGAGCACTTCATCCATCAGCTACGCCGCGGCATGCAGGGTGCGGGGATTCCGGTGGAGTTCTCGAAGGGCGAGGCCTGGTACGGCCAGCACGAGCTGAACTTCCGCTACGCGGACGCGGTCACGTCGGCCGACCGCCACACGATCTACAAGAACGGCGTCAAGGAGCTCGCCCACCTGAACGGCATCTCCGCGACTTTCATGGCCAAGCCGTCCGAGAAGGACATCGGGAGCTCGTGCCACATCCATTCGAGCCTCGTGAGCACGGACGGCGGAAAGAGCGCGTTCGTGGACGGCCACGAGGAGACCGACGTCTTCCGCCACTACCTGGGCGGCATGCGCCGGCACGTGCGGGAGCTGGCCCTGTTCCTCGCCCCGTCGGTGAACTCCTACAAGCGCTACGCCCTGGAGAGCTGGGCGCCCACGTCGATCAGCTGGGGCCGCGACAACCGCACCTGCGGCTTCCGGATCGTGGGGCACGACCAATCCCGCCGCATCGAGTGCCGCATCCCCGGCGCCGACGTCAACCCTTATCTCGGATTCGCCGCCCTGCTCGCTGCCGGACTCGACGGCATCGAGAACGAAATCGACCCCGGCCCGGAGCTGAAGGGCAATGCCTACGAGGCGGCCGAGGCCGAGCCGTTCCCGTCCTCGCTGCGCGAGGCCCTCGACAACTGGGAGCAGAGTGAGCTCGCCCGCCGCGTCTTCGGCGACGCCGTCTGGAAGCACTACCTGAACTACGGAAAGACGGAGCAGCGCCTGTTCGACCAGGTCGTGACCGACTACGAGCGGGCGCGCATGTTCGAGCGCGGCTGAGCGGTCGCCGCCGTCCGAGCCTCCTCGACGAGCGCCGCGATCAGCCGGCTCGACTCGTCCTCCTCCGGGTGCCAGAGCACGCCGAGCACGAAGCCCCTGCCGCGATCCTCGACCGCCTCCGGCAGCTGGTCGCGGGCCGACCAGGCGGTGACCTCGAGCCCCTCGCCCAGCTCGTCGATGCCCTGATGGTGGTGAGATTTCACGGGGAGCCGGTCCGCGCCCGCGGCCCGCGCCGCCAGCGAGCCCGGCTCGAGCTCCACCTCGTGGTCGGCGAACTGTCCCGGCGTATGCCGATGGTCCTCGTGGCCCACCACGTCGGGGACGTGCTGGACGAGGGTTCCGCCGCACGCCACGTTGAGCATCTGCATCCCGCGACAGATCGCGAGCAACGGCAGCTCTCGCTCGAGCGCGCGATGGGCCAGCGCCAGCTCGAAGCGGTCTCGCTCCGGAACCGTGTTCGTCACCTCGGGGTGCGGCCGGGCGCCGTACGAGGCGGGATCTACGTCGTTCCCGCCGGCGAGCATGAGTGCGTCGAGCCGATCGAGCAGCTCGTCCGGGTCCTCCGCCACCGCGTCGTCCGGGGGCAGCAGCACGGCGAGTCCGCCCGCCGCCTGGACTGCGCGCACGTACGCCCTCGGCGTCAGCGTGACGAAGTCGTCCCACGGCCCCCACTTGACCCGCTCGACCGCCGCGCAGATACCGATGAACGGCTTGCTCACGCGGTAAAGGTACACACGGCGGGCCATTCCACCGGCCTCGGCGCGGTTAGCGGGCCAGCGCCCCGATCACCTCCTGCCACCAGGCTCGTGCGGCCTCGTCGTTCTCGTCCGCGAGGCGCCGGCGGGCGTAGCGCTGGAGCTGCAATGCGCCGCCCACCGCTAGCAACGGCCCGGTGACTGCGTAGCGCCCGTCCTCCAGCAGGACGAGCGCGCCGCGCGTGTCGCGTCGGGTCCGCAGGTGCTCGAGGACATCCACACCGAGCACGGCGCTCGGAAAGCCGGGGTCCCCATCCTCCTCGTGCCACGGGCGCGCCGTGAAGACGGCCGTACTGGCGCGGAGCGGAGCCGCCGGGCGCGCCGGCAATCCGATCGGGCCCGCGTGCCATCGTCGCAGGAGCCGCGGCATCTGCCCCGCCACCTCCTGGCGGACGACCACGTGAAGGCGGTCGTCTGCCTCGATCCGGGTCGAGCCCCGCGGCAGGATGGCCTCGTCACCGCGAACGATCACGCTCAGGAGCGCGTCGCGCGGCAGCCCGAGGTCGCGCACGACGCGGCCGACGATCGCATCGTCGGGCGCCACGGGGTATTCCACGATCTCGGCGCCGAGGCCGCGGATCGTGCCGGTCTCCGCGAGCGGGCGCGGCAGGGCGGGTTCGCTCGTCGTCACGCCCAGTCGCCGGGCCAACGGCTCGAAGGTCGTGCCCTGCAGCAGGGTCGAGATCACGACCGCAAAGAACACGACGTTGAAGAAGTCGGTGCTCTCCGGGATGTGCTCGATCACCGGGAAGATGGCGAGCACCACCGGCACCGCGCCGCGCAGCCCGGCCCAGCCGAGGGTGAAGCGGTCGGCCGCGCTGAAGGGGTCGAACGCGGTGGAGATCGCGGCGGCCAGCGGCCGGGCCAGCAGGACGAGCACGAGGGCGAGCGCCGTCCCCTCGAGCCAGACGTCGTCGAGCCGGCTCGGGAAGACGAGGAGTCCGAGGGTCAGGAAGAGCGCGATCTGGGCGACCCACGCGACGCCGTCGTGGAAGACCGTGACGGTCCGCTTCGCGGGGATGGCCGCCGATCCGAGCACGAGTCCGGCCAGGTAGGCCGCCAGGAAGCCGGAGCCGTCGAGGGTGTCGGCAGCGCCGAAGGCGAGGGCGGCGGCGGCGAGGGTCGCCACGGGGTAGAGGCCCACCGTGTCGAGCCGCGCTCGCGCGAGTCCCTGCACCGCCAGCCAGCCGACCAGCAAACCGGCGAGCGCGCCGATACCGAGCTGGCGCACGAAGAGCAGCAACATGTCGAGCGCCCCATAGTCGGGCTGCTGGATCCAGTCGATGAAGCCGATCACGAGCAGCACCGCGACCGGGTCGTTGAGGCCGGCCTCGCCCTCCAGCGTTCGCGCAAGAGGCCGCCGCAGGGTCGAACCCCGGAGCAGGGCAAAGATCGCCGCACCGTCCGTTGACGCGACGATCGAGCCGATCAGCAGGCCCTCGAGAGTGCCGAAGTCCTCGAACAGCCACGCCGCCGCGAGTCCGACGATCGTCGCCGTGATGAAGGTGCCGACCAGGGCGAGGCTGAGCGCGGGGCGGAGCACCGGGCGGATCTCCCCGAAGCCTGCCGTCAGGCCCCCCTCGAACAGGATCAGACCGAGGGCCACCACCCCGATGGTTCGCGCGAGCTCGTAGTCGGCCGTCGTCCCGCCGAAGTCGATCCAGCCGGTCCCGTCCGAGCCGACCAGCATGCCGAGCCCGAGGAAAAGAAGCAGTCCGGGCAGCCGCACCCGCGACGCAACGAGCGACGCGGCGATCCCGCCGGCCAGGAGCGCGCCCGCGACCAGGATCAGCTCCCCCTCGGTCATGGCCCGGGAGCCTGTCATCCGGGCGGATTCGAGGGAAGGAGGCGGGGCGGGCTATGCCGCGCAGGACTCGGCGCCGATCTGCCGCGCGTAGCGGTCGGACGCCGCGTTCTCCAGCTTGCCCAAGCGGTCCGCGGCATTGGCCGCAGCCGCTCGATTCCCACTCTGGATCGCCGCCCTGAGATCGTCGAGCGCCGGCAGGGCGTCCGTCTCGAACTCTCGGTCGAGGGTGTCGATGAACCGGTCGGCGGCCTCTCGGGCGTCACCGGTCGGCCGCTCCAGCGACTTCAATCGATCGACCGCGGCGCGCGACTTGGTGATCACCTCATCGATCAGGACGCTGACCTCGGCGCTCGTCTCGGCGCCCCTGATGTCCAGCGCCCTCAACGTCCTCTCCACGTCGTCGCAGACCCTGTTCACTCGCTTCGCGTAGTCCTGTCGCGAGACCCCGTCGTCGTCGCCGCCACAGGCGGGCAGGGCGAGCGCCGCGAGCGTGAGCGCCAGGACCGCTGTTCCGGCGCGCGGCATCTACCCCGACGGCTCGCGCAGCAGACCCGCGAGGATGTGCTCGGTCCCCTCCATGTGCTCGCGCATCAGCTGCACGGCGCGGCCGCTGTCGCGCCTGCGAAGCAGCGTGATCAGCCGCTTGTGCTGGGCGTTCGAGCTCGTGAGCACCACGTCGGGATGGGCGATGCGCGCGATCAGGTCGCTCATCTGGCCCTGCACCTCGGTCATGGCCCTCACGAGCCTGGCCGAGTGCGACGCCTCGGCCACGCCGATGTGGAACGCGACGTCGGCTCGGCGGTACTCCTCGAAGGGGCCGTTCGCCCCGTCCATGGCCCGCGTCAGCTCGGTGAGTCGTTCGAGGTCCTCCTCGGTGGAGCGCTCGGCCGCGAGCACGGTCGCGCCGGTCTCGACCGCGACGCGGTAGTCGAGCACCGCGCGCGTCCGGCCGCCGAGCGGCTCGCCCCCGGCGTCTTGGCCGAGCGGCGGCCGGTCGGCCACGAATGTGCCCCCGGCGCGGCCCCGCAGAGAAACCAGATGGCCACTCTGCACGAGGGTGGTGAGCGCCTGCCGCAGTGTCGAGCGCGAGATCCGCAGCTCGTCCGCAAGGTCCCGCTCGGGCGGCAGGCGGCTGCCCGGCGGAAGGATTCCGAGCCGGATCGCCGTTCCCAGACGCTCGACGGTCTCCTCGAAGGTGGTGGGCGGCTGGACCGGCTTGAAGACGGCTTCCAGCGCGGTGCTTCGCTCCACGGTGCCCGTGGGGTCCACCCCCAAAAGGTACACGCGCCGACCCTTTGGGCGTGAGCGGACGCTCGCCCGTGGCGGCTCAGGCGGGGGCGCCCACCGCTTCCCGCGCCTCCTCCGGACGCTCCCACTCCGGCCGGAGGGGCATACCGGAGCGCCCGTCGCGATCCGGCCGCACTCCCAGGAACTGGTGGATCTGGATGCGACCCGTCTCGAATGCCACTCGTGACAGCGTCATGTAGAGGCGCCACGCCCGGGCGCGCCGGTCGCCGACCTCCGCGACGGCGCCTTTCCAGTTGCGCTCTAGGTTGCGCCCCCACTCGCGTAGCGTCATCGCGTAGTGCTCCCGCAGGTTCTCGCTGTGGCGCACCTCGAAGCCGTGGTCGTGCATCGCCCCGACGACCGTGCCTGGGCCCTGCAGTTCGCCGTCGGGGAAGATGTAGCGGTCGATGAACGGCCCGGGGCGGTTGCGCTCTCGGTTCGAGGGCCGGGTGATCGTGTGGTTGAGCATGCGGCCCTTGGGACGGAGCTTGCCGGCGAGCGCCTCGAAGTGGCCGCCCAGCTCCGCGCTTCCGATGTGCTCCATGGTCCCCACCGACGAGATCGCGTCGAAGCCGGTCTCGTGTACGTCGCGGTAGTCGAGGTGGCGGACCTCGGCCCGGCCCTCGAGGCCGGCCTCGCCGATGGCGCGCTCAGCCCACGCCACCTGCTGCGCCGACAGCGTCACCCCGAGCGCGTGGACCCCATAGTGCGCTGCGGCGTGGCGCACCAGGGCGCCCCAGCCGGCGCCCACGTCGAGCAGGCGCTGTCCCGGCCGCAGGTCGAGCTTGCGGCAGATCAGGTCGACCTTCTCGGCCTGGGCGGTCTCGAGCGACGAGTCCTCGGTCGGGAAGACGGCGCACGAGTAGGTCATCGAGGGACCGAGCACCAGCTCGTAGAAGCGATTCGAGATGTCGTAGTGGTGGGCGATCGACGCGGCGTCGCGGGCCCTCGAGTGCCTGCGCAGCCTTCGCCGCCACGCCGCCGGCAGCTCCTCCGGAGGCACGGGCGGCCGGCGCAGCGCCGAGGGACCGAGCTCACGCAGCCACGGCAGCCACTCGGCCGGCCTCGGGGTGTCGCGCCTGTGAGCGAGCAGGCCGGTGACCGCCGTGTACAGATCCCCGTGTACCTCGGCCGCGCCCATCACGTAGGCACGAGCCAGCCCGAGCTCCCCCGGTGCGGTGACGATGTACCGCAGGGCTTGCGGGGAGCGCACCTCGACGACCGTCTCGGCATCTGCCGGCCCGGCGGTGCTGCCGTCGTATGCCCGGAAGCCGACCGGCACGTCGCGGTCGACGAGGCGTTCGAAGATGTCGCTGAGTCTCATGGCTCTCAAGTATCCCCATCCCCGGCAATGCATACTTGCCCCGGCGACGCGGGAGCGTGGGAATGATCTTGGTGACGGGCGCGACGGGGAACATCGGTGGAGAGCTGGTCCGAGCGCTGGCCGGCGCCGGTGAGGAGGCGCGGGGACTCATTCGCCGCGACGACGATCGCTCCCGGCTGCCCGCCGGCGTGGAGGGCGTGGTCGGTGATCTGAATCGACCCGAGACCCTGTCCGCGGCGCTGGCCGGTGTGCGCGGGGTGCACCTCCTGAGCGGCTACCAGGACATGCCCGGGCTCATGGCCGAGATTCGCCGCGCCGGCGTGGACCACGTGGTGCTGCAGTCGAGCAGCTCGGTGCCGGGCGGCGACATGGACAACGCCGTCGCCCGCTACCACATCCTCTCCGAAGCCGCGGTGCGTGAATCCGGTGTTGCGTGGACCTTTCTCCAGCCCAACAGCTTCATGTCGAACACCTTCCAATGGGCGCCGCAGCTCGAGTCCGGTGACGTGGTGCGAGCTCCCTTCCCCGACGTCCGGGTCGCCACGATCGATCCGTCCGACGTCGCCGCGGTGTCGGCGCGGGCGCTCACTTCCAAGGGACACGAGGGCCACAGCTACCGCCTGAGCGGTCCGGAGTCGCTGCTGCCCGCCGATCGGGTGGCCGTGCTGGCCCAGGTGCTGGGAAGGGATCTGCGTTTCGAGGGACAGTCGGACGCCGAAGCCCGCGCGGAGATGAGCGAGAGCATGCCCGCGGAGTACGTCGACGCGTTCTTCAGCTTCTTCGCCGACGGCACCCTCGACGAATCCCAGGTACTCCGGACGGTGGAGGAGATCACCGGAAGGCCGCCGCGCTCGTTCGAGCAATGGGCGAGGACGCACGCCGACGCCTTCCGCTGAGTTCCGCGAGAATTCGGGCCGTGGCCCCGCTCGACCTCATGCGCCGCTACCTCGACGCGGCGAGACGAGGCGACTGGGAGACGGGTTCCAGCTTCTTCTCCGAGGACATCGTCCTGCACGTGCCCGGCCGCTCGGCGCTGGCGGGGGAGCACCGCGGCCGGGACGCCGCGCTCGCCTATATCGACGCCGCGCTCGAACGGACCCACGGCGGGGTCGAGGTCGAGCTGATCGACATGCTGGCGGGCGAGGAACACGTCGCCCTCGTCGTGCGCGAGCGCTTCAAGCGGGAAGACGGCGAGCTCGAGATCCGGCGCGCCAACGTCTACCGCATTCGCGGTGACGAGATCGCGGAGGTCTGGATCTTCGAGGGCGACCAGTACGCGGTCGACGAGCTCTTCGCCGAGGACTGACGCGATCGGAAGCTCAGTCGGGTAGCAGGGGCATCTCCACTCCCGAGTCGCGGCCAAGCAGCACGGCTCTGGTGATCGCATCGGTCCCGAAGCGATCCCGGACGATGTCGAGCGTGGCGTCGAGGGCGCTGGTGCGCTCGCGATCGAACGGCAGCGCGAGCTGGGGGGCGAGGTCGTCCTCGAGGTTCGTGAGGGTTACGCCGACCAGCGTGATCCCCTGACTCTCGATCATCGGCATGGACATCGCGAGCAGCCCCCTCGCCGTAGCGAGGATGGTGCGCGTCTGCGTGGTCGCCTGGGACAAGGTGTGCGAGCGCGTGGCCCGCGAGAAGTCGGCGAAACGCATCCGAAGCACGACCGTCCGGCACATTCGCCGTGCCGCCCGCAGCCGGCGCGCCAGGCGGTCGACGAGCGCGACCACGGTGGCATCGAGGGCCTCGAACGGCCTCTTGGTTCGGCCGAGTGCCCGCTGCGCACCCATCGATCGCCGACGGCGCCCCGCCCGCACGGGCCGGGGATCGCGGTTGTGAGCCAGTGCGTGGAGGTGCCTGCCCGCGGCACGCCCGAGCATCGAGACGAGCGCAGCCTCACCGAGCCGGGCAACCTGGCCCACGGTCCTCATCCCGAGTCGGTGCAGCTTCTCTGCGGTGACTGGGCCGACGCCCCAAAGCCGCTCGACCGGGAGGGGATGGAGAAAGGCCAGCTCGCGGTCGGGCGCCACCACGAGCAGTCCGTCGGGCTTCGCCACCCCGCTCGCCACCTTGGCCAGGTGCTTGGTCCTCGCCACTCCGACCGTTATCGGCAACCCCACCCGCTCGCGGACGTCGCGCCGCAACCGCACGGCGATCTCCTCGGGCGTGCCCGACAGCCGCCTCAGCCCCCGCACGTCGAGAAAGGCCTCGTCGATTGACAGCCCCTCGACCAGCGGCGTCGTCTGCTCGAAGACCTCGTACACCGCCTTGCTCGCCTCGACGTAGGCCTCCATACGCGGCGAGACGACCACGGCCCGCGGACAGAGCCGGCGGGCACGCGTCCCACCCATCGCCCCATGGACCCCGTACGCCCTGGCCTCGTAGCTGGCCGTGAGCACGACCCAGGTCCCGACGATCACCGGACGACCGCGCAGCCGCGGATCGTCCCGCTGCTCGACCGACGCAAAGAACGCGTCGAGGTCGGCGTGCAGGATGGTGGCCTCCGCGGCTGACACGAACACATGTTCGCACGTGCCTCCGACGGATACACCCGCAACGAGCCCGATCGAATCGCGTGACGACCTCCCGAGTTAGCCGCCGCGTCGCCAGCTTGGGAGGTTGTGGTCCGCTGAGGGCCAATAGCTCCCGATTTGGACGCCGCAGAGCAACTTCGGGAGGTTCTGTAGGGAAGGGCGCTCACCACCATCTGGGCGAGGCAGACCGGGCGTAGATCAGGGTCGCCTAAGACCGCGGCCGGGTTCCGAGCGCCGCGTCGAAGAACCGCACGACCCGGCGCTCGTATTCCTTCGGGCCGGCCTCGTAGCCACCCGTGTGGTCGCTGTCCGTTTTCCAGAGCTGCTTCGGCTCGCCGGCGGCGTCGTAATAGTCGGCCGACAGGTTCTCGCCGCCCTGGCCCCTCTCGGCATAGATGAGGAAGACGGGGCGTGGCGCGACCCGGCGGACCAGGTCCTTCAGGTTCGGTGGCGGAGCGTGGTTCGAGAAGACCGCCGTTCCCACTGTCGCGGCAGTCGTGTAGAGAAGCTGAGGCCACATTCCTGCGCCCGACAGCTCGCTCGCCTCTCTGAAGGAGCGGATGCCCGCGCCCTCGGAGACGACGGCCTTGAGATCTTCGTTCTCGGCCGCCGTCTCGATCAGCATCTCGCCGCCGACGGATAGCCCGATGCCCCCTAACCGCTCCGGGTCGACGTCGGGTCGCTTCTGAAGGAACGCGATCGCCGCCTCGATGTCCTTGCCGCCGCCCCAGCCGAGAGCGTTCGGGTCCCCCTCGCTCGCCCCCTCGCCGCGCCGGTCGAACAGCAGCACGCCGTACCCGTGGCGACCGAGGAAGCGCGCCGGGTCGCGGGAGCCGCTGCGACCGGGGAAGGCGATCACCGCAGCCCCGTTCTTCGAGCGGATGTACCAGCCCTCGAGCTCGAGGCCGTCGCTCGTCTCGAACTTGACGTCCTCGTGGGCGGCACCGCCCAGGTCGGCTTCCGGAACGACGGCCCGGGCCAGATATGTGTATCCGTATGACTCCATGAACGGCCGGACCAGCAACGTCAGAACCACCAGGCCGGCGATAGCGACCAAACCACGGCGCAGGAAGCGGCGGGCGGGGCTGCCGTCCCAGCGCCGTGAACGCCACAGCGTTAGCGCCCCGACGAGCAGGAGCACCACTCCCGCCGGAAGCGTGACCAGGCCTGTGAAGTCGTCGCCCGACGCGCCGACCTCGCGCATGTAGTACCAGCCCTCGAGGCCCGCCACGATCCCGAACAGACCGACGATCAGGGCGATCGTCGCGCGCAGGCCCGGGGCGCACCCGCGGGTACACGGCCGCGGCGACGCCCAGCAACGCCAGCGGCACCGTCCCGCTGACGAGGTGGTCGGCCGCCGACATCCCCGGCTCGGGCTGCAGGAAGTTGTCGTCCACGACGTGGACTGCGATCACGCCGATGGCCACGAGGACCGTGGCGTGCTCGAGGCGGCCCGTGGGCGTCTCAGCCCCGATCAGCGAGTGCCGGCACTGCTCTATCGGCTCCTGTCGCAGCGCGTTGGCTCCACGCCAGCAGCGCCACCGCCGCGGCGAAGAACAGCAGGCCGACCGGCCCCGTAGGTGGTGCGTGCAGGAGAGTGAGCGCCGACAGGGCGAGCAGGATCGAAGCGGCGATCGGAGCGCCTACGTGGCGGTAGGCCACGGCCGCGGCGAAGACCGCGACCGCCCACGCCACCGATCCGACGGCCGCGAACAGGTCGGCCGTGATGAAGTTGTCCCAGAGCTCCTGGGGCGCGCTGGCCGCACCGGCGCGCTCATCCTCGGGCACGTCGTTGGCGTGCTCTACCAGCACGCCGGTGGCCACCCCCAAGACCGCTTCCCCGGCGGCGTAGAACAGCACGAACGGTCCGATCGCCAGCCGGCTGATCCGCGCCGCCGTCCGGGCAGAGCACGGACCAGCAGGTAGAGTGCGGCGCCGATCAGGCCGATGAACAGCAGGGTGCCGAGGTGGACGATCACCATCGCCGACGCGTCGTGCCGAAGGCTCCCGTAGATGTCGCCATCGTCGGGAGCCGGGTGGAAGAGCAGAAGCACCGCCCAAGCGAGAGGGACTCCGATCAGGAACGCGAGCTGAGACGGGCCAAACCGCGGCGAGTCCATGCGGCCTCCTCCGGGAAGCAGGGTGCGGTGCGACCGTATACCTCCCCCGGGCCGGACGTCCAATCAGGAGGCTACGGCGCGGCGTCGCCCGCGTCGAGCATCGCGACGAACTCCGCTACCCGGCGGGCCCGGGTCTCCGGCCTCTTGGCGTCCTGGAGCCGGTAGAGGATCGCGAAGCGGTCCTGACGGCTCAGCTCGGTGAAGGCGGCGCGGGCGCTCGGGCGCGCATCGAGCTCGCGCTGGAGGTCGTCGGGCACCGTGCTGTTCCTCTGGCTTTCGTAGGCCGCCTCCCAGCGGCCGTCGGCCTTCGCCCGCTCGACCTCGGCGAGGCCGGCCGGCCGCATCCTGCCCTCGGAGATCATCCGCTCGACCTTCTCGCGGTTGATCCGCGACCACCGGCTGCGCTCGCGCCGCGGCGTGAACCGCTGGAGGAAGAACCGCTCGTCGAGCGCCTCGCGTCGCCCGTCGATCCATCCGAAGCAGAGCGCGCTCTCGAGCACCTCGGGGTAGCGGACGCTCTCGATGCCGGTGTCCTTCTTGGCCATCTTGATCCACACGCCGCCGGACGCGGCATGGTTCTGCTCGAGCCACTCCTCCCACTCGGACTCGGAGGCGAACGGAAGCTTCGGAAGGCCGTCGTCGGCGCCCATGCTCGGGGAGGCTACCTCGGGTCGGATAGGTTCCTGCCCATGAGCCTCGTCGAGGGCGTTCACCACATCACGTTTCTCACCGAGGACATGGATCGCCTGCTCGCGTTCTACGCGCGGGTATTCGACGCCGAGGTGACGCTCGACATGACCGAGGAGGGGGTTCGCCACGCCTTCCTCAAGGTGGGTCCGACGGCCGTTCTGCACCCGTTCCAGATGCTGGAGGGACCGGGGCCGCCGCCGCCATCGCCGATGTTCAGCCGTGGCCGCCTCGACCACTTCGCCCTGCTCGCCCCCTCGGAGGATGCGTTCAGGGAGCTGCGCCGGCGAATCGAGGCGGAGGGGGCGGCCGACGGCGACGTCCGCGACATGAGGAACTTCTGGATCATGGGCTACTTCGACCCGGACGGAGCGGCGCACGAGGTGATGCTGCCGCGGCCCGGATTCGCGGACTCGGACATGCTCGAGCGGGCGGACTGGACCGCGGTTACGCTGGACGGCGTATAAGAGCGACGAGTTTCGGCTCCTCCGGCGGTCATAACGTATGGACCCAAGGCCCCGAAGCCCGAGGAGGAGAAGGATGAGCCTTCCGAAAGTGGTCACACAGGACGAGTGGTTGGCAGCGCGCAGGGAGCTGCTGGCCAAGGAGAAGGAACTCACCCGGCGACGGGACGAGCTCAGCGCGCAGCGCCGGCGGCTACCCATGGTGGAGATCGAGAAGGACTACGTGTTCGAGGGACCCCACGGACAGGCGACCCTGCTCGACCTGTTCGACGGGCGGCAGCAGCTCATCGTCGGGCACTTCATGTTCGACCCAAGCTGGGAGGACGGGTGCCCGAGCTGCAGCGCCGGTGTTGACGAGGTCTCGAAGGGGCTGATCGAGCACCTGAACACCCGCGACACCTCGCTCGCGTACGTGTCGCGGGCGCCGCTCGAAAAGCTCGAGCGCTGGAAGGCGAAGAAGGGCTGGACGATCCCCTGGTACTCGTCGTACGGCAGCGACTTCAACTACGACTTCCACGTCACGCTGGACGACTCGGTCATGCCGGTGGAATACAACTACCGGCGCGTGGACCTCGAGGGTGAGTTCCCGGGCCTGAGCTGCTTCCTCCGCGTCGACGACCGCGTCTTCCACACGTATTCCACCTACGCGCGCGGCGCGGAGATGCTCGGCGGTTCCTACTACTGGCTCGACCTCACGGCCCTCGGTCGTCAGGAGGACTGGGAGGAGCCGAAGGACCGGGCGACCTCCGCCCGCGCCGCGGTCCCGGACTTCGCGTCTTGACCGCGGTGACCGCTCATCCGACCAGCACCTCGCCGCCGCAGTCCGGGGTGACCACGAGCGCGCTCCGCCGCGCCTGCTCGGGTTCCGGTCGGACCGGCCGAATCGTCAGGTCGGCCGCGGCCCGCAGCACCTCCCGCATCTCCATCTCCGCGAAGGGCGCCCCCGCGCAGCGACGGACCCCTCCGCCGAAGGGGATCCAGGACATGGGGTTCGGTGGCGGCCCGTCGAGCCACCGCTCGGGGCGGAAGGCGGCGGCCTGCGGCCAGAGGTCCTCACGCCGCAGCGCGAGCCACAGGCAGGCGGCGACATGGATGCCGGCGGGCAGCGCCCGTCCCGCGATCCGCGCCGGCTCGAGCAGGCGGCGCGGTGCGATGGTCAGGGCCGGGCGCACACGCAGGACCTCCTTGACGACCGCCTCGAGGTAGGCCGGTTCGCCCTCGCGGAGGCGCGCGTGGACGGCCGGGTGGCGTGCGAGCCGCTCGAAGGCCCACGCCAGCGAGGCCGCCGAGGTGTCGTGGCCGGCCGCGAGCAGCGCTACGAGCTGGTCGCGCAGGTGTCGGTCCGACGGCGGGTTGCCGTGCTCGTCGCGCTGTTCGAGCAGCAGGGCGAGCATGGAGTCGCCGCCAGGCTCGGCCCGGCGGCGCGCCACAACCTCGAGCAGGAGTTCGTCGAAGCGCTCGACCGCGAGTCGGAACCGGCCCCACGGGCTGCGCGGCCCGAGGTCGCGCTGAACGAGCGACATGGCGAGCATGCGCGGCATCGAGCGGACCGTGTCGAGCGTGCCGTGCACGGCGTCGCGCAGCTGCGCCGTCTCCCGCTCGCCGCGGGCGCCGAAGACCACTCGCAGGATGGTCTCCAGCGTCAGGCGTTTCATGCGCTCGAGCGTGACCACGCGGCCGGTCCAAGTGCTCAGCTCCCGCTGGGCGAGCTCGGCGACGGTCGGCCTGAAGCCGCGCATGCGCTCGCCGTGGAAGGGCGTCTGGATGAGCCGGCGCTCGCGCAGATGCTCCTCCCCGTCGAGCACGAGGATCGAGTGCGGCCCGGCGAACGGGCGCAGGAACTCCCAGCTCTGTCCGGCGGGCGCGACCTGTGGGTTGAGCCGGAAGACGTCGCGTACGGCGTCGGGGTGCGAGAAGAGCACCATCGGCTCGTCGGTCCAGTACGTGCGGATGGTGACGGGGTCCCCGAACCGCTCGTGCAGCCGTTGCAGGAACGCCGCGGGCCTCACCGTCCAGCCAACGGTCTGCCAGGCGGCAGGGGCGCGCGGGCCGGGCGGGAGGTCCATGGTCCGAGGCTACGCTCCCGCGCGCAGGACGAGCCCGGCGGCGGCGGTCCTCCCGATCACCCGACGATGCTGCGTCCGGCCGAGCCCAGCTCTTCGCACGCCCGCGCTACTCGCTCGGCCATGGCGGCCTCGGCCTGCGCGCCCCAGGCGCGGGGGTCGTATGCCCGCTTGTCTGCGAGCGCCGGCTCGGGAGCCATCACCCCCTCCCGGTTGGCGATCATGTGCCCGGCCGCCGCGCGAGTGAACGCGTACTGCGCCTCCGAGTCGAGGTTCACCTTCACCACGCCGTTCTCGACCGCCGCCCGCAGCTCCTCCGGGACGATCCGCTCGAGCCGTGGAACACGTACTGGAAGCGAGCCCCGGGGTGGGCCCGCTCGAGAGCCGCCTGACCGTCGGCGAGGATCTCGGGGCGCAGCTTCACGTGGCCCGGGGCGTAGACGCCGTGGACGTTGCCGAACGTCGCCCCGAGCAGGTAGCGGCCGCGGGCCCCCGTCCCCAAAGCCTCCGCGACCTGAAGGAGATCAGCCGGCGTCGTGTACAAACGGCCGCGGGCGACGTCCTCGCCGCCGACGCCGTCCTCCTCGCCCCCGACCACCCCGCACTCGACCTCGAGCACGACGTCCAGCTCGCGGCACCGATCACGAAGCTCCTCGGACAGGCGCAGATTCTCGTCGAGCGGAAGCGTGGAGCCGTCGAACATGTGCGAGTGGAACAGGGGGCCCTGGCCCCGCTCGACCCGCTCGACCGAGGCGGCGAGCAGCGGCCGCAGGAAGGAGCCGGCGTGCTCGGGCGGACAGTGGTCCGTGTGGAGCGCCACGGCGATCGGGTAACCGGCCGCCAGCTCCCGTCCCAGCGCCGCGAACGCCAAGGCGCCGGTCAGCCCGGCGTCGGCCGCGCCCGAGAGGTAGCGGGCTCCGCCGACGGTGACCTGCACGATGCCGTCCGAGCCGGCCTCAGCAAACCCGCGAATGGCCGCGTTGAGCGTCTGGGACGACGTGACGTTGATGGCCGGGAACGCGTAGCGGCCGGCCGAGGCGCCATCGAGCATCGCCGCGTACTGCTCCGGGCTTGGCAGCATGCGCCAATCATCGCGCGACGAGCAGGGAGGCGCGGCCGACGAGCCGCGCACCAGGGTCAGAGGTCGACGTGACCGGTCCTCGCGGGCGTGCGCGGCGGAGCAGTACCTGTGTCAGCGCCGAGCGGCTGAACGCGACCTCGGGGCCGTCTCCCGGCGAGCCGGCGGGTGGGTGGGGGTCGGGCGCGTCCTCGCGCGGCTCCGGGCCGAAGACCCCAGGTACAGCACGAGTAGCGATTCAGGATGCGGCGCCGGAGCACCGTGCCCGCCGCTATCGCTCAGCCCTGCGCCCGCGGAGTGGACGCCCCAGTGCCGACCGACGGCTCGGTGCTTGGATCCTCACCCTGCACCACGCCGAGCGATCTATGGTCCAGGGGCGTTACAACACGCACGGGACCACCGGCGCCTTCAACGCTCGGCCCGCCGAGGTGTCCGGAAGAGGTGCCACCCGGCCCGAACGGCGACGAGTGCGGCGATGACGATGATCGATGCGATGTCCATGGCTGTCGGTTCCTCCTTTGGCCAATACTGTATGAATACCTGTAATATAATAGATGCTTGCAATGACGGCCAACAAGGCGACACAAGACAAGAGGCGGGAGCAGCTCGGAAACGAGATCGCGGCCCTCATGGGGCCCCTCGTGCGGGAACTCAGGGCTGCCCTGCTGACCTGCGCCGGCGACCTCGGGCTCGCGCCCAACGAAGCCCAGGCTGTGCTGCTGCTCGGCCTTCGCGGCTTGGTGTCGACCAAGGACCTCGCGCGGGCACTCGACATCGATCCCGCGAACGCCTCGACGCTCATCACGAAGCTCGAACGCCGCGGCCTGGTCCGGCGCGATGCGGCGACGCATGATCGGCGCAAGCGGCTCATCTCCCTTACGGCGCAGGGACGCGAGCTGAGGCGGCGCCTGGCCGGCTGCGTCGGGGAGCGCCGGCCCAGCTTCCGGGAGCTGACAACCGACGAGCTCGTCACATTCCGTGATCTCCTCCGCCGCGTGGCAAGCGCGCGGTAGGCCCGAGGCACAGTCCCGGAACGTGGGACTTGGGTCCCTCTCAAAGGGGGCTTTGGGCCAGGGCCCCAAGAGTGAGCCGGGTCCGCAGGGTCCCCCCGGCTCCACACAGGCGGCGCGCGCTGCGGCGGCGAGCGTCACGCTGGCGAGCCACCACCTACCCCGGTGCCGAGCACCGGCTACACCCTCGAAGCTGGGGCGGGTGAGAGCCGGAGCAAGGCGTCCTCGCCGTCTCGGGAATCATCGAGCTGCCGGCCGGCACCCACCAGATCGGAGTGGGCTCCGGCGGCTCGGCGTAGGTCCTGACCATCGGCTCCCTAGCGGAGAGGGTGGGTTCGACTCCGTGTGCAAACCGCGTCACGACGCCGATCCCTCCACGGCGTGTGGCGCCGATTTGGCGCGGATCTCCCGCGTCGGGGCCGTTGGCGGTAGAACATGCGAGCGCGCCCTGCCGGCCGTGGCCCAGGCTCTGGACGGCCTGGCGACCGTGACGGTGGCCGAACCCGGCGCTGGCCTCGTCCGCCGAGGACCCGGCGTGACATCGGAAGTCGGGGAGCACCGTGGCGCGCAGCCCATGACCCCCCAGCACAACCGCCAAGGAACTTCCGGCCGGCGGAACTTAGGGTTTCCCTGGCGCGCGCCCCGTCTTCGTTCTTGGCGTCTTCATCCCGGTCGCGATTGCGCTCGAGCTGCTCCACGTCGACAACCCGGTGCTGGTGTTCGGCGCCGCCGCGCTGGCGGTCATCCCTTGCGCCGCGGTGATGGGCGAAGCCACGGAGGCGATCGCCGCCAAGACCTGTCCGGGCATCGGCGGCCTGCTCAACGTCACCTT
>DATDLN010000055.1:0-13292 GCA_036519295.1 Thermoleophilaceae bacterium | reverse complement strand
GGCACTCCCAGCCGGTCGCAGATCGCCCGTGCCTCCTCGAGCGCCATCGACGGGTGCATGCGGACGCCGTGCACCTGGTCGATCAGGTCGGCCATTCGCACCCGCCGCCAGGGCGGCTTCAGGTCTAGCTCCCGGCCCTCGACCGTGATCACCGTCGTCCCGGCGGCGGCTGTCGCCGCCTCCGAGCAGATGGACTCGACCAGGTCCATCATGTCGTGGTAGTCCGCCAGCGCCTGGTAGGCCTCGAGCAGCGTGAACTCGGGTTGTGGCGAGTGTCGAGTCCCTCGTTGCGGAACACCCGCCCGATCTCGAACACCCGTTCGAAGCCCCCGACGACCAGGCGCTTCAGCGGCAGCTCGAGCGCGATCCGCATGTACATGTCGATGTCGAGCGCGTTGTGGTGCGTGATGAACGGGCGGGCCGCGGCGCCGCCGGCTGCGGCATCGAGCACCGGCGTCTCGACCTCGGTGAAACCGCGCTCGCTGAGGACCCGGCGCACCGCGTTGATCACGGCCGACCGGATGTCGAACGTGCGACGGGTCGCGGGATTGGCGATCAGGTCGAGGTAGCGCTGACGCAGGCGGGTGTCCACGTCCGCGAGCCCCCGGTGCTTGTCGGGCAGCGCGCGGAGGTATTTCGTTAGGAGGGTCCAGTCCCGCACGCGCAGCGAGAGCTCGCCCATCCGCGTGCGCATCGGCGTGCCCTGGACGCCGATCCAGTCGCCTCGATCGAGATCCGCCAGATCGCCGAAGGCATCGGGCTCGAGCGCGTCGCGGGCGAAGACGGCCTGGACGGTGGCCGTCTGGTCCTGCAGGTCGGCGAAGACCAGGCCGCCGTGACGCCGAATGAGCATGACCCGGCCGGCCGCGCGCACCGCCGTATCGGTCTCGCGGCCCGCCTCGAGCCGGCCGAACTCGTCGCGGACCTGGGCGAGAGTGTGGTCGCGCTCGAACCGGTACGAGGCGCCGGTTCGGGCCGTCAGGCGCTCTGCTTGGCGAGCCGCTGCGCCCGCTCCGCGGCTACGAAGTCCCTCGCGGCGACCTGGGCGCGGGCTTCCGGAGCGGCGGCGGAGTCACCGCGCGAGTCCATGCCACATCGTCGCCTTCGGCCGCCGGATACGTCAAGGGCGGGCAGAGTCACGGCCCAAAGCCTCAGCCCGGCGCGGCGGGCGCCGGCTGCGCGACCGGCTCCCCCTCCCCCGGCTCCTGCTCGGAGGCCGCAAGGCTCACGATGCCGGCGATCATCACGGCGAATGCGGCCAGCGCGGCGATGAGCCCGACGGTGTCCTCGTGGACCGTCTCGTCGAAGGCGAAGATGCCGAGGAGGAGGCTCGCGATCGGGTCGAGCGACATCTGAGTGGCCACGGACGGCGCCAGGGCCCCGGTCTGGAGCGAGCTCTGGCTCAGGCTCATGCTCGCGTAGCCCACCGCGATGAGCGCGTACAGGTGCCAGCTGGTGAACACCTCGAGCACGCCCTCGTCGAGGCGCTCCACGGTCGCCTTGGTAAGCGCCGCGCTGAGCCCGAAGAGGATGCCGGCGGCCGCGCCGACGAGCCCGGCGCGGCGCGCCGGAGGCCGCCCGCGGGCGGCCAGGGCGAGCGCGACGCAGATCACGGCGGCGACGCCGAACGAGACGATCCAGGCGGCGGTGGTGGCGTCCTCCCTGCCGCCGGTGGGGTCGGCAACCACGAGGAAGACTCCGAGCCCGGCCGTGACCGCGAGCGCGGCCAACATGTCCCGCCGCACGACGCGGCGGCCACCGAGCTTGGCCCCCAGCGGCAGCGAGAAGACCACGGTCGTGGCAAGCAGCGGCTGCACCACCACCAACCTCCCGATCGCGAGCGCCGCCGCCTGCGCCACGAAGCCGAGGGCGTCCGCGGCGATCCCGGCGAGCCAGCGCGGGCGGCGCGCGAGCCGCAGCAGGAAGCCGGCCTGGCGCGCCTCCTCCTCCGAGGCCGTGGATGCGACCTGCTGCTGGAGGACCGTGCCCAGCGAGAAGCACAGCGCCGCGACCAGCGCGAGGACGACTTCCAACCGACTACTCCCTCTCGTTTCGACGTGCTGGCGGGTCTTTCGCCGCCAGGGAGAATCGACCTTCGCTCGGAGCGATCGGGACCCTCAGCTGGTAGCGAATCCCGACGATGCGTACGAGGAAGCACACGAGGGCGGCGAGGATGGCGAAGTACGGTCCTTCGGCGCCCGCCTCGTAGGCGACGCTGGCGATCGTCGCGCCGATGAAGGCGGGGACCGCGTACAGGTCGCTGTGCAGGATCATCGGAACGCGGCCGACGAGGAGGTCGCGGAGCAGGCCGCCGCCGACGGCGGTGATGACGCCGACGACGACGGCCGGGACCGCCGCCACGTCGTCGTTCAGGGCCGTCGTGGCTCCGGTCACGCAGAAGAGCCCCAGGCCGCCCGCGTCGAGGATCAGGATCTCGCGCTCCCGCCGTTCGAGCCCGGGCCGGGCGAAAAGCTGACCACGCCGGCGAACGCGACGACGCCGAGATAGATCCAGTCCCTGAAGGCGGCCGGATCCTCACCAATCAGCAGATCGCGCGTGATGCCTCCCGCGAGCCCGACCACCGCCGCAAGGGTGATCACCCCGAAGAAGTCGAAGCGGCCCCGCACACCGGCCAGTCCGCCGGTGAGCCCGAAGACGAACGTCCCGGCCAGGCTGAGGCCGAGGACCAGATCCTTGTCGATCTCCTCGACCGCCACTAGACCACTTGGTCAGCGACCGTACTCGGCGGTCAGCCTCCCGCGAGCTGTCGCCGCCTCCCCGATTGCGGTTCGCACCTCGTCCGGAGAGGCGTCCTCGCCGAGCCCGAGTGGGCGCGACAGCGCGTAGAGCGCGAAGACATAGCGGTGGGGCTCGTCGCCCTCGGGCGGGCAGGGGCCGCCCCAGCCGCGGTCGCCGAAGCTGTTCTCGGTCTCGATCGAGCCGGACGGCACCTCGCCCTCCCGAACCAGCTTCGTGTCGGGCGGGATCCGCAGCACGGTCCAGTGGACGAAGCGGTTCGCATCGGGGTCCTCCACGACGAGCGCCAGCTCGCGGGCGCGCGGCGGCACGTCGCGGAAGGCGAGCGGCGGCGAGACCTCCTCGCCATCGCACGCGAAGCGCTTCGGGATCGTCTGGCCCTCGTCGAACGCCGGGCTCGTCACCCGCATGCTTTCGGGCGCGGCCGGCAGTTCGCTCTCCGGCTTGTCCCCGCCGCCACACCCCGGGAGGACGGCTCCGGCGGCCAGCGCGGCCGCGATCGGAATTGCGCGGAGCAGCATCAGCGGGGAGTATCCCGCGCCTGAACTCCCAAGCGCAGGGCAGGCGCCCGACCGTCTGGATCGTCCTCACTGCGGTCTTCGCGCTGGCGGCGATCGGGCTCGGCATCTGGGCCTTCACGACGAAGTCCGATCTCGACGACGCAGAGGCGCGCGAGCTCGAAAAGATTCAGGACCAGTGCCAGTCGGCGGTGCAGTGAGCGCCGCTGACACGACCGGAAGGGAGCTAGGACGCCGGCTTCACCCGGAACCCGTTGCGGCTCCGGCCCTGCGTGAACACCCCCTTGCGAGCGTTGAGCCGCCACGGACGCGGCAGGTCGCCCGTCGGGTCGTTCAGGAACTGCTCGAACTCGTCGGCCGCCTCCGAGCAGGACACGTTGCCGCCGCGCAGTGTCGTGATGATGTAGTTGCCCGCCGGCAGGCGCAGATTCCCGATGCGGTCGTTGTTCTCGACCTCGAAGAAGCCCGGGCAGCGGGTCCCGTCGGCCGGATGGCGACCGATCGGTGTGGGCCGCGCCGGTGGCCCCACCGCCTGCTTCACGCGGAAGCCGACGTTGTAGTTCGAGGAGAAGGTGCCGGTTTGCAGATCGAGCCGCCACGGTCGCGGAAGCACCCCGTCGAAGTCCTGGAGGAAGCTTGCGAACAACGACGACGCGCGCGAGCAACTGAGCCGCCCGGCCGCCAGGAGTGTGATCCGATACTGGCCCGCGGGCACTTTCAGCTTGCCGATGTGATCGTTGTGCAGCACACGAAAGTAGCCGGGGCAAGAGAGCCCGCTCACCGGATGGCGCCCACTAGTTCCGCCGCCAGACGGCGTGTTGGCCGCGGCAAAGGCGAATCCCGTCCTGCTCCCCCGCCCGCGCGTGAACGTTCCGGTGGCGTTGTTCGCCACCCACGGCTTGGGCAGCCGGCCGTCGTAGTCCTCGAGGAACTGGCGGAACCAATCCGAGGCCGCCGCACAGCTCAGTCGGCTCTCGTCGATCACGACGATGGCGTAGTGCCCCGCCGGTATTTCCAGCGCGCCGATCCTGTCGTTGTTCAGCACGTGGAACGTGCCTGGACACGTCACGTCGGCCTGAGCCGGAGCCGCGAACGAGAGCACCACGGCGCCGGCGGCGACGAAGCCGGCGAGTCTCCTGAGGGTCCTTGAGGTGAGGCCTTGGGTGAGCATTCGCGGAACGTAACCGGCCCACAGTCGCGGGTCAATGGACCCGCTCCTCGCGCAAGCCGGACTGCCGCCCGGGCGAGGCGAGGATCAGCGCGCCCGCCTCCGCGCCATGCGGCGCGCCCGCCTGCGCGTGCGCCGATCCTCGCTTCCAGCCAGCACCGCGCGGTCCTCGATCGTCCGCAGCGCCACGGTGTTGCCCATCTGCTCGTAGCGGGCGAGCGCCACCTCGAACTCCTCGAGGCGATCGAGGAACTCGGTCAACACCGCGGGAGTCACCTCGGTGGCGCACACCCCGAAGCCTTCGCGCTGGAGGTAGCGCGCGTTCATCAGCTGCTCGAACTGGCCTTGAAGCGGTACCGACAGCACCGGCTTGCCGAGGTAGACGGCCTCGCTCAGAAGCGAGAAGCCGCCGCCGGCAACGACCCCCCGCGCGCTGCGCAGATCCTCGAGGAAGCCCTCGTTCGAACGTGGACGGAACTCGAGGTTACCCTCGACCACCGTCTCCTCGGGACCGCCGCGCATGCCGTAGACGCGGCAGCGCACGCCGGTCGACCGGAGCGCTTCGAGCAGCTCCTCCTCGCCGCTCGAGTAGACGAGCAGGTGGTCGCCCTGCTCCGCCTCGGCCGCCACGACCTCGGGCCGCAGGATGGGCGGCACCAGGATCGTCCGCCCGCGAGCGAGCGCCGGGCGGAAGAAGGTCGTGATGATGTAGTCGCCGGCGGTGGGGACCATCGCGCGGGTGACCGCCCGGGCGAGCAGGAAGTCCTCGCGTTCGCGCCCGATGATCTCGCGGTCGTGCGTGCAGCGGTCGAGCATGCTGATGTTGTCGACGCTGACAAGGGGCGTGCGGGTGGCGCGGGCGTACCGCCCGGCGAGGGGCTCGAAGTCCGTGATGACGACATCGGGGCGCCATTCGTGCACGAGCCTCATCCAGCGTTTGACCGTGTCGGGCAGCTCACGCGGGCCCTTGAGGAAGTTCTGGCGCACGGTCGCCCAGCGCTGGATCTCGCCTTCCTTCATCGCGAAGCTGGGGCCGAAGATCTCGTCCACCCGCGGCAGCCTGTCCCGGAGGTAGCGAAACGCCGCTCCGGAGGCGACCACCCGCACGTCATGAGATCTCAGCAGCGCGTCGATGACGACCTGCGACCTCGTCGCATGCCCCATGCCCTCACCGTTGACGCCGTAGAGCAACCGGATCCGTCGAGCCTATCCGGAGAACCACCGCCGCTCCAAGGCCGAAGGCCACCGGATGCTCTATGTCGAGCCAACCGAGCGAAAACGGCAGCAGCCCTACGAAGGCGGCGACCCCAAAGCCGGTGATCATCCGGTCGCCCGCCCGTAGGCCGCTCGCGAACAGGGCACCCAGCGAAGCCCCGAGCACTCCGGAGATGCCGTAGTCGGGATCGTTCGCGGCGTCCTCGGCCGCGGAAGAGCCGAGAGCCGAGGCCAGGCCGATGATCGCGTACGAGATCAGGGCCGATCCCACGTGTCCCACCAGCGCCGCGACCCACCACAGAGCGGCTCTCTCCCGCCGGATGACGACCGCGGCCACGAACGCCCCCAAGGCGATCTGCGGCACCGCCAGCGGGCCCTCGACCGCGATTCCGCTCGTGAGCAGGCGCAGCACCTGCCCTTCGGCGAGCTCGTCGGCGCTCGAATCGATCCCCGATGCGCTCAGGTCGCCCGAGCGCACCAGGATCGTGAACCCGATCACCGCCGCGTAGTAGGCGACGGCGGCGACGGTGAGCGCCCGATCGAGGGCGCCGCTACCCCGAGGCGACTTCCAGGAACGCCTCGTAGCGCCGAACCTCGCGCTCGGCACGGGCGCGCTCCTCAGAGCCCTCCTCCGCGCGCTCGGCCGCGTCGCGCGCCTCCCTGAGGCGCGACTCGAACGCGCCTCGGTCGATGTCCTCCGGCGCTATCGCCTCCTCCACGAGCACGAGCGCGGAGTTGTCGACCACCTGGAGGTAGCCCTCCCCCTGAGCGAATCGCACCACGTCCGACTCCGACTTGTAGAGGCGGAGCTCGGTCGGCTCGAGGATCGCCATCAGCGGCGCGTGGCGCGCGAGGACGCCGATCGAGCCGGTGGTGGTGCGGGTGGAGACCATCTCCACCTCGTCGGCGAAGACCTGGCCCTCGGGTGTGAGGACCTCGACCGGAAAGGAGGAGCGGGCCACTACTCCTCCTCGCGGGCCCCGCCGGCGGCCTCCACTACCTGCTCGATCGGCCCCTTCAGCAGGAAGGCGCGCTCGGGCAGGTCGTCGTGCTTGCCCTCGATGATCTCCTTGAACGAGCGCACCGTGTCGTCGATCTTCACGAACTCGCCCGGCGTGCCGGTGAACTGCTCGGCCACGAAGAACGGCTGCGAGAGGAAGCGCTGCACCTTGCGCGCGCGCTGCACGGTGAGCTTGTCCTCGTCCGAGAGCTCGTCGATTCCGAGGATGGCGATGATGTCCTGGAGCTCCTTGTAGCGCTGCAGGATCTCCTGGACCTGGTTCGCGACCTCGAAGTGCTCCTGGCCGACGATGTCGGGCGTGAGGATGGTGGAGGTCGAGTCGTGCGGGTCGACCGCGGGGGAGATGCCCTGCTCGGCGATCGCCCGCGAGAGCGTTGTAGTGGCGTTCAGGTGGGCGAACACCGACGCCGGCGCCGGGTCGGTGAGGTCGTCGGCCGGCACGTAGATGGCCTGCACCGACGTGACCGAGCCCTGGCGGGTGGAGGTGATCCGCTCCTGTAGCTGTCCCATCTCGGTCTCGAGCGTGGGCTGGTAGCCCACCTGCGAGGGCATGCGGCCGAGCAGCGCCGACACCTCCGAGCCCGCCTGCACGAAGCGGAAGATGTTGTCGATGAAGAGCAGCACGTCCTGGCCGCCCTCCTCGCGGAAGTACTCGGCCATCGTGAGGCCGGAGAGCGCGACGCGCATGCGCGCGCCGGGCGGCTCGTTCATCTGGCCGAACACGAGCACGGTCCGGTCGAGCACGCCGGACTCCTTCATCTCGAGCCAGAGGTCATTGCCCTCGCGCGAGCGCTCGCCGACGCCGCAGAAGGCCGACAGGCCCTCGTGCTCCTCGGCGATCGAGCGGATGAGCTCCTGGATCAGCACGGTCTTGCCCACACCGGCGCCGCCGAACAGCCCCACCTTGCCGCCCCTTGGGTACGGCGCGAGCAGGTCGATCACCTTGATGCCGGTCTCGAGGATCTCGCGCGTGGGGGTCAGGTCCTCCACGCTGGGGGCGGGCCGGTGGATCGGCCAGCGCTCCTCGACCTCGACCTCCCCCGCCTCGTCGATCGGTTCGCCGAGGAGGTTGAAGAGACGGCCGAGCGTGCCCCTGCCGACGGGCACCGTGATCGGGCCGCCCGTGTCGCGCACCCGCGTGCCCCGCGAGAGGCCGTCGGTCGAGTCCATGGCCACGGCGCGCACGCGGTCGTCGCCCAGCTGCTGCTGGACCTCGAGCACGAGGCGGCGCTTGCCGTCGCCGTCACTCGAGTCCATCTCGATCTCGAGCGCGTGGTTGATCTCGGGCAGGTCGCCGGGGAACACCACCTCGACGACCACGCCCTGCACCTCCTCCACGGTCCCGAGGTGCGCGTCGCGTTCCTCCGGGCGGGCCTCCTGCTGCTGGGTCTGCGTTCCGGCTTCCATTGGGCGGTCTCCTTATCTAAGTCCTTCTGCCCCGGCTACGACCTCCATGATCTCCTGCGTGATCTCGGCCTGGCGCTGGCGGTTCGCCTCGAGCGTAAGGTCGTCGATCAGGTCTGCGGCGTTGTCGGAAGCGCTGCGCATCGCGGTCATGCGGGCCCCGTGCTCGGACGCCGTCGACTCGAGCAGCGCCCGGTAGATCGAGATCTCGACGTAGTCCGGTACCAGCCGGGCGAGGATCTCCTCGGGGTCGGGCTCGTAGATCCAGAGCGCCCGCCGGTGGATGTCCTCTTCGCCCTGCCCCTCCTCCGCCTCGTCCTCGAGGACGTCGGCGTGCTGGAGCGGGAGCAGGGTCTCGTGGCGCACCTCCTGCTGGACGGCCGAGATGTAGCCGTTGTAGAAGATCTCGACGCGATCAACCTTGTCGTCAACGTAGGCGGCGGCGAGCCCGTCGGCGATCGCCCGGGCGTCGGCGAACGCGGGCCGGTCGGTGAAGCCGGTCCAGGAGCCGGCGAGCTCGAGGCCCCTGAACTTGAGCGACGACTCGCCACGGCGGCCGGACGCGTACCAGACGGTCTCCAGGCCGTCCCGCCTCATCTCTGCCGCCCTGCGGTTGCCGGCGCGGATGATCTGCGCGTTGAAGGGCCCCGCGAGGCCGCGGTCACCGGTGACGAGCAGGACCCCGACTCGCCGGACCTCTTCCTTCTCCTCCAGGATCGGCAGGCTCGGGATGTTCTCGGCCGCCTGCGAGGCGCGGCTCGTCATTCGCCGGATGGCGTCGGCGTAGGGCCGCAGATGCTCGATGCGCTGCTCGGCGCGTCGCAACCGGGCGGCGGCGACCATCTCCATCGCGCGCGTGATCTTGCGCATGTTCTTGAACGACGCGATGCGGCCGCGGATGTCCTTCAGGGTGGCCACTAGATGCTCGATTCCTGGCCCGCGTGCCCGCGGGGGCGCGCAAGACCGAGCTGGGGAAGGACACAGGCCGAAGCCAATGCTTCCAGCATTGGCAAGGCCGAGGACGCAGATCCAGCGACGGTATTGCGCGTCATCCGCGGGTGCGGGGGTCGGGGATCGGGCATCGGCTAGGCGGTCGTGGCCTCTTCCTCGCGCGCCTCCGCGGAGGCCTCGGCGCTCTCCTCCGCCTCCTCGGCGGCGGCCTCGCGCTCGGCGCCGGCGCCGTCGCCACCGCGCCCCTCCTCGCGGAGGATGCGGTCGGACTCGCCCTCCTCGATCGGGTTGCCCTCGGCATCGAAGTCGGGGCCGAAGTCGTCGATCGCGTCGGCGATGGCGTCGCCCAGCTCGGACTCGATCGAGTCGTCCCACTCGCCCTCGGCGATCTTCGACATCAGCTCGGCCTTCTCGGAGTGGAGGCGCTGCAGCAGCATCTCGTGGAACCCGCCCACGCGCTCGACCTTGATGCGGTCGAGGTAACCGCCCGTGCCGGAGTAGATCGCGGCGACCTGGTCCTCGATCGGCCACGGGCTGCGCTCGTCCTGGTTGAGCGACTCGACGAGCCGTGCACCCCGAGCCAGCGTGGCCTGCGTGTCGGCGTCGAGCTCCGAGCCGAACTGCGCGAACGCCTCGAGCTCGCGGTACTGCGACAGCTCGATTCGTAGCTTGCCGGCCACTCGCTTCATCGGCGTGGTCTGGGCGGAGCCGCCCACGCGCGAGACGGAGATGCCCACGTTGATTGCCGGGCGCACGCCCGCGCGGAAGAGATCCGACTGAAGGAAGATCTGGCCGTCGGTGATCGAGATGACGTTGGTGGGGATGTAGGCCGACACGTCGCCCGCCTGCGTCTCGATGATCGGGAGTGCGGTGAGCGAGCCGCCGCCGAGGTCGTCTGAGAGCTTCACCGCGCGCTCGAGCAGCCGCGAGTGCAGGTAGAACACGTCGCCAGGGTAGGCCTCGCGGCCCGGCGGGCGACGCAGCAGCAGCGACATCTGGCGGTAGGCGTAGGCGTGTTTGGTGAGGTCGTCGTAGACCACCAGCGCGTGCCGGCCGTTGTAGAGGAAGTGCTCCCCCATCGCGCAACCCGCGTACGGCGCAAGGAACTTGATCGGGGCGGCCTCGTCTGCGGGCGCCGCGACGATGATCGTGTTCTCGAGCGCACCGGCCTCCTCGAGCTGCTGAACCACGTCGACCACCGTGGACATGCGCTGGCCGATCGCGACGTAGATGCAGATCAGGTCCTTGTCCCTGTTGTTGATGATCGCGTCGACGCAGATCGAGGTCTTGCCGGTCTGGCGGTCGCCGATGATCAGCTCGCGCTGGCCGCGGCCGACGTTCGTCATGGCGTCGATCGGCTTGATGCCGGTCAGCATCGGCTCCTTCACCGGCTGGCGCGCCACCACCCCCGGCGCCTTGAACTCGGCCGGACGCGTCTCTGTCGTGTTCACGTCGCCCTTGCCGTCGAGCGGGTTGCCGAGCGGGTCGACCAGGCGGCCGAGAAGCGCGTCGCCCACGGGCACCTCGAGCAGGCGGCCGGTGCGCTTGACCTGATCGCCCTCCTCGATCAGGTCCCACTCGCCGAAGAGCACGGCGCCGACGTTGTCGGACTCGAGGTTGAGGGCGAGGCCGGTCACGTCGTGGGGCAGGTCGAGCAGCTCCATCGACATGCAGTTGTCGAGCCCGTGCACGCGCGAGATGCCGTCGGCGATCGACAGGACCGTGCCCACCTCGGAGAGGTCGGCGCCGCCGTCCTCGAGCCCCTCGATGCGCTGCTTGAGGATGCTGGTGATCTCGTCTGGCTTGATCTGCACTTCGTCTCCTTAGGCCGCGGCCTTCACGACCTGCTTGCGTAGCTGTTCGAGTCTGTTGCGCACGGTGGCGTCCAGCACCATGTTGCCTACCTGGACCTTGAGTCCGCCGAGAACGTCGGGATCGACGCTAGAGGAGAGCTCCACGCGCCGTCCGGTCTGCTCCCCGATGCGCCTGCCGATGTCCTCCACGAGGCCCTGGTCGAGCTCGACCGCGCTCGTCACCGTCACTGGCAGCAGCCGGTTCTCCTCCGCCCACAGCGCGTCGAAGGAGCGCCGGATGCGGAACAGCACCGGCATGCGGTGGCGCTCCGCGAGCAGCTCGAGGAAGTTCAGGAGGCGCTCGTCGGCGTCGGTCACGATTCGGCGGACCCCGTCCTTCTTCTCCTCGCTCGAAAAGTAGGGCGAGAACAGGAAGACCTGGAGGTTGCGGTCCTTGTCGAGCGCATCGGCGAACTGCCCGAGCTCGTCGTGCACACGATCGAGGACGTCGTTCTCCTTGGCGGCCTCGAACAAGGCGCGCGAGTAGACCTCGGCGATCTCCTCCACTAGCCCCGCCCGTCCCCTTCCTTCGCCAGGGTCGAGAAGTCCACCTCGCCGAGGGCCTCCTCGATCAGCCGGCGGTGGTCGTCGGGCGTGAGGGATTTGCGCGTGACCTTCTCCGTGGCGATCACCGTGAGGTTCGCGACCTCCTTGCGGATCTCTTCGAGCGCGCGGCGCGTCTCGGTCTCGATGTCGCGCCGCGTGGCGGCAAGCAGCTCCTCGCGCTGCTTCGAGGCCGCGGCCTTCGCCTCGTCCTGCAGCGAGTCGCTCGCCCGGCGCGCGCGGACCACGATTTCCTCCGCCTGCTCGCGCGCCTCGCGCAGCCGGGCTCGGTACTCCTCGAGCAGGTCGTCGGCCTCGCGCTTGGTCCGCTCGGCGTGATCGATCGCCTCCTCGATCGCCCTCCGCCGCCGGTCGAGCGCCTCCGCGATGCGCGGGAAGGCGAGCTTGTTCAGCAGGTAGAGCGTGATGCCGAACGCGAGCAGCGTCCAGATCATCAGCCCGACGTTGGGGCTAACGAGGAAGCTGCCGCCCCCGTCCCCGCTGCTGCCCCCGCCCCCCTGGGCGATGAGCATGAAGCTCGCGATGTCCCCGAGCCCCTCCATCTAGAGGAAGAAGGCGATCAGGCCGAAGATGAACGCGTAGAAGATGATCGCCTCGGTCAAGGCGAAGCCGAGCCACTGGATGCTCGTGATCTCCTCGCGCATCTCCGGCTGGCGTGTGACCGACTCGATCACTTTGCCGAAAATGAACCCGACGCCGATGCCGGGGCCGATCGTTCCCAGGCCGGCGCCGACGCCGAGCGCTATCGACTTGAGACCGTCGGCGGTGGTCTTCGCCGCGCCGATGAGCAGTGTGGGTTCGAGATCCAAGGGGGCTCCTTCCTAGTGCCCTCCGGCGCTTGCCTCGCCGAAGTAGATGGACGTGAGGGTTGCGAAGATGAAGGCCTGCAGAGTGGCGATCAGCCCCACCTCGAAGATGAAGAAGGCGATCGCGATCGGAAGGGTGATCCACCCGAGCGCGGCTATGCCGAGCAGCACCGCGAGCCCGCCGCCCATGAACAGGATCAGCAGGTGGCCGGCCAGGATATTGGCGAAGAGTCGGACCGAGAGGGAGATGATTCGGACGAACTGGGAGATCACCTCGATCACGAAGATCGGCACGGCGGCGGCTCCGGACACGCCGGCGGGCAGCCAGCCCTTGAGGTACCTGACCAGGCCGTGCCGGCGGATGCCTTCGGCCTGGTAGAGGAAGAACACCGTGAGCGTTAGCACGAGCGGGATCGAGAGGTTCGCGGTGGCGGCGTAGAGCGCGAAGGCAGGGAACTCGATCCCGGCGATGTTGATCGTCTCGTGGTCGTTCACCGGCAGCGGGATGTACCCGACCATGTTCGAGAACCAGATGAAGAAGAAGAGGGTGGCAACGAAGGGGAACCACTTGGCGGTCGCCTCCTCGCCCATGTTGCCCTTGGCGATGTTCGTGTAGGTGAGGTCGTAGGCGCCCTCCATGATCGTCTGCGTGCGGTTCGGACGCTGCTGCATGCGTCTGGCGATCAGCAACATCGTCCCCACGGTGAGCATGCAGGTGATCAGGAGGTAGAGCACGGCCTTGTTGAAGCTCAGGTCGAGGGAGCCGATCTTGAACTCGATCCACGGGTCGAGCTTGAACTCGTCCTGCGGCTGGAACTCCTCGTTGCGGCCGTCGTTGCCAAAGATCGCGTAGAGCAGGATCGCCACCCCGAGGTAGATCCCCAGGGCGATCAAGACCTTGGCCCGGGTGCTCAGGCCGCCGCGCTCCGCCGGGGGCTGCTCGCTTGCCTGCGCCGTGCTCACCGCTTCTCCTCGAAGGGGCGCACGACCATCTGCGCCATGAAGTAGAAGGTGAACAGCGTGATCGCGAGGATC
>DATDLN010000054.1:0-20781 GCA_036519295.1 Thermoleophilaceae bacterium | reverse complement strand
CCAGACGGGGACGAAATTGGCGGAACGACCATAACCGAAGGACGGAGCCCGACATGCAGCATCGCGTTCGCACCCCCGCCGGCGACCCGGAGGGCGCGCTCGTTCTCTTCCACGGTCGCGGCGCCGACGAGCACGACCTCTACCCGCTGCTCGACATGCTCGACCCCGAGCGGCGGCTGCTGGGCGCGACGCTGCGCGGGCCGCTGGCGCTCCCGCCAGGCGGCGCGCACTGGTACATCGTTCGCCAGGTCGGCTTCCCCGACCACGACACCTTCCGCGCCACCTACGAGTCCGCCACGGCGTGGCTGGACGCCCTGCTTGAAGAGCACGGGGTGCCCCACGACCGGACCGTGCTGGGCGGCTTCTCCCAGGGAGCGGTGATGTCATACGCCCTCGGCCTCGGCGCGGGCCGGCCGCGCCCGGCCGGAATCCTCGCCCTCAGCGGCTTCATACCGACGGTCGACGGTTTCGAGCTCGATCTCGAGAACGCCGCCGGGCTGCCGGTGGCGATCGGTCATGGCACGTACGACCCGGTCATCCCGGTCGAGTTCGGTCGCGAGGCCCGCGACCGGCTGACCGCCGCCGGCGCCGAGGTGTCCTATCGCGAGTCGCCCATGCCACACGCCATCGACCCGGCCTTCCTGCGCGAGTTGCCGGCGTGGGTGGTCGGGGCGGTGGCGGATGCGCGGCTGACTTAGCCCCTTAACCGCTCAGGCGACCGGCCCGCCCGCCCGAAGCGCGTCGAGTTCGGCAGGCGTGTCCACGTCCGCGCCGTTGCCGAGATCGTCGCAGGGGATCTCGCGCGTCCGCACGCTCATAAGCAGGTTGCGCGCGCCGTGGTCCCCACTCACGTCGCGCAGGCGATCGAACAGCTCCCGCTCGAGCAGCACCGGATGGCCGGGCCCGGAGCCGTAGGTGGCGCGCACCGCGACGGCCCCGCCGCCACGGGCGGCGATTACCCGGCGGATCGCGTCGGGCGAGACGCGTGGCTGGTCGCCGAGCGTCACAACGACCGCCTCGCAGTCGGCCATTTCGCCGAGCCCGCAGGCGAGCGACGCGGACTGGCCCTCCGACCAGCGTTCGCAGACGACCGGCTCCGCCCCGTGGAGGTCCACCCTCGCCAGCACGTGCTCGGCCTCCGCCCCCAAGACCACGATGACGCGCCCGACGGGCGCCGACGTCATCCCTCTCACGGCGTGCTCGAGAAGCGGTCGTCCGTCGAGGAGGGCGAGCTGCTTGCCTCCCCCGAAGCGTGTGCCGGCGCCCGCTGCCAGGACGATTCCGCCGATCACGCGCCCACCTCGTGGATACGACCGGAGATCTGCGACAGGCGGCCGCCCTCGCGGCCGTTCCGCACGGCCACGACCTCGGACATGATCGACAGGGCGGTCTCCTCCGGCGTGACCGCGCCGAGGTCGAGCCCGATCGGGGCCGCGACCCGGTCGAGCAGCTCCTCTTCGATGCCGGCAGAGAGCAGTCGCTCGCGACGCTGTGCCTGCGCCCGGCGGCTGCCCATCGCGCCAACGTAAGGCGCGTCCGAGCGCAGCGCGATCGTAAGAGTCGCGTCGTCGAGCTTCGGGTCGTGAGTGAGCACGGCGATGTACGTCGCCCGGTCGATGCCCCCGAGGCGCGCGAGAGCATCGTCGGGCCAGGCCGCGATCACCTCCTCGGCCTCCGGGAAGCGCTCGCGGGTGGCGAACTGCGAGCGCGGATCGCAAACGAAGGGCCGCCAGCCGGCGGCCCTTGCGAGGCTACAGAGGGCGTCCGCGTAGTCCACGGCCCCGAAGATCACGAGCCGCGGCGCGGGCGCCGTTACGTCTACGAACAGCTTGGTCCCATCCACCTCGCGCAGCTCGGAGCGCTCGGCCCACATCAGGTCGTCGGCCGCCTCCACCGCGGCGCGCTCCAGGTCGGCGTCGCCGAGCCCGCCGTCCGTGGTGCCGTCCGCGCGGACCAGCAACTTCGCGCCGGCCTCGTCGCCGTCGATCACGGTGACCAGGGCTGCGCGGCCGTCGTCCGCGGCAATGCGGGCGAACTCACCCTGAGTGCTCACTCGACGTACTCCTCGACGTAGACGTCGATCTCGCCCCCGCAGGGGAGGCCTACGTCCCACGCTTCGGAGTCGGCGATGCCGAAATGGAGCAGCCGCGGCCCGTCCCCCTTCAGGACCTCCGCGGCCACCTCGACGACCGCGCCCTCCACGCAGCCGCCCGACACGGCTCCGGACACCTCGCCGTGGTCGTTCACCGCCATCTTGGCTCCCGGCGGGCGCGGCGCCGAGCGCCTCACCCCGACGACCGTTGCGATGGCAACACGATCGCCGCGGGCCGTCCAGGCCCGTACGTCATCGACGACATCCTTCATGGGTTCCTTCCCTCCTTGCGCAGCATTCCCGGCGCAGAACTATTCAAAGCCCAACAGATCTATTCAAAGCCCGTGTCCATCAATATCGCAAGCTCCTCCAGGGACGCCAACGAGTTCCCCGCCAGGAAGTTGTCCACGTGCGGCAGGGCCGCCTGCATCCCCCGCGTGAGCGGCTCGTAATCCGGGCTGGCCTTCAACGGGTTCAGCCAGATCAGCCGGTGGGCGCAGCGCTGCAGGCGCGCCATCTCATCGGCCAGCTGCTGCGGGTCGCCGCGGTCCCACCCGTCCGAGAGGAGCACCACGATCGCCCCGCGCCCCAGCCGGCGGCCGTGCTCGCGATTGAGGGTGGCGAGCGCCTCGCCGATGCGGGTGCCCCCGGACCAATCCTCGGCCGCCCCGGCCGCCCGGTCGAGGGCGCGGTCCGGGTCCCGGCCGGCGAGCTCGCCCGTGACCCGCGTGAGACGGGTGCCGAAGACGAAGGTCTCCACACGGCGGCGGGCCGCCACGCAGGCCTGCATGTACTGCAGGAGCATCCGGGCGTAGGGCTCCATCGAGCCGGACACGTCGCAGACGAGCACGAGCGGCCGGGGACGTTCGGCGGGCTCGCGCCAGTGGCGCTCGAAGGGATCGCCGCCGGTGCGGAGCGACGCGCGGATCGTGCGGCGCAGGTCCGGCCTCGCGGCGTGGGGAGGGGCACCCCGGCGACGAGCCGGCCTGGTGCGGCGGGTGGGGCGCAGGGGGCCGGCGGCCGCCAGGCGGCGCATGATCGCCCGCGCGGCGTGCCGCTCGACCTCGGTGTAGTCGGCGAAGTCCTTCTCGTGAAGGAGCTCGACGTCCGACCAGGCGGCCGGCACGACGTCTATGTCGACCTCCGCGAATCGCGGAGCCTCACCGCCGGGGACGGCCGCGCGCGGGAGCACCAGCGAGGTGACCTCGTCCAGGCCCGAAGGCGGCCCGGGCGGCGGCACGCGGGGCGCGGCAAACAGCTCCGCGAACGCCGCGTCAAAGGCGGGGAGGTCGGAGTGGCGCGAGCACAGGGTCGCCCGCAGGGCGAAGTAGGCGGCGTCGCGGTCCGAGGCGTCGATCGCGCCCAGCGCCCGGTGCGCCGAGAGCAGCTCGTCGACGCCCACACGCGCGCCCGCCGCGCGCATCGAGGCGACGAGCAGCACAAGCCGCCCGGTGACCCGTACGCCTAGATTCACGGCGAGCCCTTCGCCTCGGCGAGGTCGCCGAGCAGGTCCCGTTCCCGCACCTGCTCTATGTCCTCTCGAACCTTGAGCGCCACACCCAAAGTGTCTTCCAGCGGCGCGTTGTCCAGCGCGAGCAGGGCCTGGGCCCAGGCGATCGTCTCCCCGACGCCGGGCAGCTTGTAAAGATCCTCTCCTCGCAGGCGCGCCACGGCTTCGCACACGCGCGCCGCGATCTCGTCGGGCACGCCGGGCAACCGCGCCCGCACGATCTCGGCCTCGCGGGTCGCCGACGGGTAGTCGATCCAGTGGTAGAGGCAGCGGCGCTTGAGCGCGTCGTGCAGCTCGCGGGTGCGGTTGGAGGTCACGACAACGAGGGGGCGTCGCTCGGCCTTCACGGTTCCCAGCTCGGGGATGGAGACCTGGAAGTCCGAGAGGAACTCGAGCAGGAAGGCCTCGAACTCGTCGTCGGCGCGGTCGATCTCGTCGATCAGCAGGACGACCGGGCCCTCGTGCAGCAGCGCCTCGAGCAGCGGCCTGCGCAGCAGGAAGCGCTCGGAGTAGAGCGGCTCCTCCTGGCCGGCGCGCAGATGCAGGAGCTGGCGCGGGTAGTCCCAGTCGTAGAGAGCGTGGTGGAGGTCGATGCCCTCGTGGCACTGAAGCCGGATCAGGTGGGCGCCGGTGGCCCCCGCGAGCGCCTTTCCGACCTCGGTCTTGCCGACGCCGGCCTCACCTTCGAGCAGCAGCGGCTGCTCGAGGGTGGCCGCCAGATAGACGGCAGTGGAGAGGCCCCGATCGGCGAGATAGCGCTCGCCGGCCAGGGCCTCCCCGACGGCTGCGGGGCTGTCGAAGAAGGTCAGAGCCCTGCCGCCTCCCTCAGTGCTCGGCCCGTCAGCGTGCGGGCCAGGTGCCGCTTGTAGTCGGGCGTGGCGTTCAGGTCGCCGGGCGGCTCCGTCCCCTCCGCCGCCTGCTCGGCCGCGCGGGCGATCGACTCGGCGTCGAGGCCCTGGCCCCGCAACGCCTCCTCCGCCGCGCTCGCCCGCAGCGGAGTCGAGGCCATGTGGGTCAGGCCGATGCGGACGTCCTCGCACGAGCCGTCGTCCGCCTTCTTCACGAGCGCGCAGACCCCCACCATCGCCCAGTCCTCGGCGCGGCGGGTGAACTTCTCGTAGCCGAACCCGTAGCCGTCCATGGCGGGCAGGCGCACCTCGGTGATCACCTCGTCGTGCGCGAGCGACGTCGTCAGGAAATCCTGGAACAGGTCGGCGGCCGCGATCGTCCGCTGCCCGCCCGTGCCCCGTGCGGTGACCTCGCCCTCGGTGGCGAGCAGCACCGTCGGAAGGTCGGAGGCGGGATCGCCGTGAGCCAGCGAGCCGCCGATCGTGCCGCGGTTGCGCACCTGCTGGTCCGCGATCAAGGACGCGGCCCGCGCCACGACGCCGAGCTCCTGCGCGTCCTGGAGGTCGGCGTGACGCGTCATCGGGCCCAGCCGCCACGACCCGTTCTCGCGCTGGATTCCGTGGAGACCGGGGATGCGGCGCAGGTCGATCAGCACCGTCGGCGCGGCCAACCGGAGCTTCATGAGCGGAAGCAGCGAGTGGCCGCCGGCGAGGAGCTTTGCGTCCTCGCCGTTCTCGTGCAGCATGCGGATCGCTTCCTCCAGGCTCTCCGGCGCCTCGTAGTCGAACTCGGCGGGAATCACGACGCACCTCCTTCCTCGGGGCCGGTGGGTCCGGAGCCGGCCGACCCTCCGGCGTGCTCGTCCAGATCCCTGGCCTGCTCCGTCCTCCGGGGGCCATCGCCGCCGCCCTGCGCCTCCTGGATCGCCTGCCACACGCGCATCGGGGTGAGCGGCATGTCGAGCCAGGTGACGCCCAGTGGCTTCAGGGCGTCCATCACCGCCGCGGTTACTGCCGGCGAGGCCGCGATCGTCCCGGCCTCCCCCACACCCTTCACCCCGAGTGTGTTGACCGGCGATGGGGTCTCGGTGCGGTCGGTCTCAAAGCTCGGCAGCTCGGCAGCGGTAGGAAGCGCGTAGTCCACGAACGTCCCCGTAACCAGCTGGCCGCTCTCGTCGTAGATCACCTGCTCGTACAGCGCCTGCCCGATCGCGTGCGCAACGCCTCCGTGCACCTGTCCGTCGATCAGCATCGGGTTGATCGCCGGGCCGCAGTCGTCCACGCTCAGGTAACGCACGATGTCCACCTTGCCGGTGTCCGCGTCCACCTCGACCACGCAGGCGTGGGCTCCGAACGGGAAGACGAAGTTCTCGGGGTCGTAGAACGACGTCTCCTCGAGCCCGGGCTCGATGTCCGCGGGGAGCTCTTGCGGCGGGATGTGGGCCGCGCCGGCGATCTCCGCCATCGTCCAGGCCTTGTCGGGCGAGCCGCGCACCTGGAACTTGTTGTCCACGAGCTCGATGTCCTCTGGGGCGGCCTCGAGCATCGCTGCGCATATGCGCTTCGCCTTCGCCTGCACCTTCTGCGCGGCGCGCGCGACCGCCTCGCCGCCCACGGCGAGCGTGCGCGAGCCGTAGGTGTCCCAGCCCCAGGGGCCCTGGTCCGTGTCGCCGTGGATCACCTCCACGTTTTCCGGGTCGAGGCCGAGCCGGTCGGCAGCGATCTGGGCGAAGCCCGTGTCGTGGCCCTGGCCATGAGGCGAAGTCCCCGTGTAGACGGTCGCGGTGCCGCTCGGGCTGACGCGCACCATCGCCGACTCCCAGCCGGCGCCCTGGATTCCGACGCCCTGCGGGCCGACCGCGCGCGACGGCGCGAGCCCGCAGACCTCGACATAGGTCGAGAAGCCCACCCCCCGGTACACCCCGCGCTCGCGCAGCTCCGCCTGCTCCCGCCGGAACGCGTCGAGGTCGAGGTTCTGGAGCAGCTTGTCCAGCGTGCCGTGGTAGTCACCCGAGTCGTAGGTGATCTCGAGCGGGGTGGTGAAGGGGAACTCCTCCTTCGGAATGAAGTTCTTCCGCCGCAGCTCGAGCGGGTCCATGCCCAGCTCCTCGGCGACCTTGTTGATCATCAGCTCGATCCAGTGCGTCGCCTCGGGCCGCCCGGCTCCGCGGATCGCGTCGGTGGGGAACTTGTTGGTGAAGACACCCTCGAACTTGAGGTCGATGTTGGGCATCCGGTAGCAGCCGGTCGCGACCGGGAACCCAAGCTGTGGGATCCAGGGAGTGAGCTGCAGGTAGTACGCGCCGAGATCGGCGACCACTCGCACCCGGCAGCCGGTCACGGTCCCGTCCCGCTTCGCCGCGAACTCGACGTAGTCGATCTGGTCGCGGCCGTGGTGCACCACGGCCATGTTCTCCGAGCGACTCTCGATCCACTTGACGGGCCGCCCGAGGCGACGCGCCAGCACCACGGCGAGAACTTCCTCGGCGAAGACGTTGATCTTCGATCCGAACGCACCGCCGACGTCGGGCGCAACCACGCGCAGCTTGTCCTCCGGGATGCCGGTGACCAGCGAAATGACGAAGCGCGCGATGTGCGGGATCTGCGTCGCCGAGTACAACGTGACGCGGTCGCCGCGGGGGTCGGCGATGCAGCCGCGTGTCTCGATCGGCGCTCCGGCGGTGCGGTGGTTGACGAGACGCTGCTTCACAACCACGTCGGCGTCCGCGAATGCGGCCTCCACGTCTCCGCCCGCGATCGACCACTCGTGAGTCTTGTTGGTCCCGAACTGCTCCCAGACGAGCGGCGAGCCATCCTCCAAGGCCGCCTCGGGATCGACGACCGCCGGCAGCGGCTCGTACTCGACAATTACGCCTTCCGCAGCGTCCACGACCCCGTAGCGGTCGGTGCCGATCACGATCGCGACCGGGTCGCCCACGTGCTTCACCTCGCCGCCGGCCAGCGGCCAGTGCTCAGGCGTGTTGACCTCCATGCCGGGGGGGTCCCAGACCATCGGCATGGGAGCGGCGAAGTCGCCCTTGAGGTCCTCGTGGGTGAAGACGCCGACGACGTCCGAGCGCTCCTCGGCCGCGGACTTGTCGATCGAGACGATCTTCGCGTGCGCCTCGGGAGAGCGCACGAGCGCCGCCCAGAGCGTCCCGGGGAGCGCCAGGTCGTCGATGTAGTTCCCCCGCCCGGTGATCATGCGGGGGTCCTCCTTGCGCTTCATCGCGCGACCGACGAAGCCGTCCCCCCTCGTGGCGGGCTGCTCGACCGTGCTCATCGCGCCACCTCCTCACCCGCGCCGGCTGGGGCCGGGGCGGCCGCCCCCGCCCTGGCGGATCCCGCGGCGGCCATCACCGCCTTCACGATGTTGTGGTAACCGGTGCACCGGCAGAGGTTGCCCTCGAGCCCGTGGCGCACCTCCTGCTCGGACGGATTCGGGTTGCGCTCGAGCAGATCGGCGGCGGCCATGATCATGCCCGGCGTGCAATAGCCACACTGGAGGCCGTGGTGCTCCCAGAACGCCTCCTGGAGCGGATGAAGGCCGCCGTCCGCGGCCAGGCCCTCGATCGTCGTGACCTGGGCGCCGTCGGCCTGCGCGGCGAGCACCGTACAGCTCTTCACGGCCTCGCCGTTCAGGTGGACCGTACAGGCGCCGCAATTGGTGGTGTCGCAGCCCACGTGCGTGCCGGTCAGGCCAAGCCGATCGCGCAGCAGATGGACCAGCAGAAGCCGCGGTTCGACTTCCAACTCCTGCTTCACGCCGTTGACGGCGATCTGCACACGCACGTTCACGCTCATCCGTCCTCCCTCGTGATGGGATCCGTCTCTCCATTTGATGCTATTCCTCCGGGACAGCGGGCGCCAAGGGAATATGCTGCGCCGCTCGCATGGCCAAGCGCGGGCGCTTCCAATTCGACGGTCACCGGCTCGTTTACGACGGATACGGCGCCGGCGAGCGGGTCGTCGTGCTCCTCCCGGGCCTCCTCTTCTCGCGGAAGATGCACCGTCCGCTGGCCGAGGCGCTCGCCGACCACGGCTACCGGGTCCTCTGTCTCGACCTGCTCGGCCACGGCGATTCCGACCGCCCGGCGGAGATGTGGAACTACTCGATGACGATCTTCGGTCGCCAGGCGATCGCGCTTCTCGACCACCTGAAAGTGGAGCGCGCCGTGATAGGCGGAACCTCTCTGGGGGCGAACGCGGCGCTGGAGGCCGCCGCGGCCGCCCCCGAGCGGGTGAAGGGGCTGATGCTCGAGATGCCGGTGCTCGACAACGCGCTGCTCGGCTCGGCGCTCGCCTTCACTCCCCTGCTCGTGGGGCTCACCTTCGGCGCCCCGATCGCGCGCCTGTTCGGCCGCAGCGCCCAGGTGGTGCCGCGCGGCTTCTGGCACCTGGGCGACATGCTCCTGGACTGGGTGAGCCAGGATCCGAAGCCGTCCGCCTCCGTGCTCCAGGGCCTCTTCTTCGGCCGCGTGGCGCCGCCGACCGAGGAGCGCCGTCGGATGAAGCACCGGACGCTCGTAATCGGCCACTACCGCGATCCGGTCCACCCCTTCTCGGACTCGGACATGCTGGTGCGCGAGCTGCCGAACGCCCGGCTCGTGCAGGCGTCGTCGATTCTCGAGCTGAGGCTTACCCCCGAGCGCCTCACGAACGAGATCGTCATGTTCGTCGGGGAGTGCTTCCGCCCGGCGCGCAGGTCCGAGGCGAGGCGGCGGCGAGCGCCCGCGGGCGGCCGGCGAGGGGCCTCGGAGCGGCGTCCCTCGTAGCTACGCTTCTTCCCCGCGGTGTCCCACCGAAAGCGACAGAAGGAAGCCCTCCGGCGCGAGCGCCAGGAGCGCGAGCGCCAGGCACGCGAGGCGCAGCAGCGCAAGCGCATGGTCGGCTTCGGCGCGGCCGGGCTGCTCGTGATCGCCGCGGTGATCGTGCTGGTCGTGGTGGCCGCCGGCGGCAGCGGTGGCGGCAGCGACGCCGCGGCCGAGCAGGTGCTTCCGGACGGAGGGAGCGTGCCGGAGCAGAAGGAGTTCGACCTCACTGCGGCCGCCAACGCGGCCGGATGCGAACTGCGGAGCGAGAGGGCCAACAGCCGCAAGCACACCACGAGCCTCAGCGAGCACATCGAGTACGACACCAACCCGCCAACGAGCGGTCGCCACTACCAGGAGCCCGCGCCGGACGGCGCCTACGGCGAGGCGCCGCAGGACGAGCAGCTCGTGCACAACCTCGAGCACGGCCGCGTGATCATCTGGTTCAAGCCGAGCCTTCCCCAGGAGCAGCGCGCCGATCTCAAGGCGCTCTTCGATGAGGACAGCTACCAGATGCTCCTGGTGCCGCGCCCGAACATGCCCTACCAGGTGGCCGCGAGCGCCTGGAGCCGCGATCCGGTGCCGAACGGCACGGGGCGGCTGATGACCTGCGTCCGCATGACTCCGGACATTTTCGACGCGTTGCGAGCGTTCCGCGACGAGCACCGCTCGAACGGGCCGGAGCCCGTTCCGTAGGCCTCGAGCCCCATTCCTAAGCGCCCGAGCCCATTCCTTAGCGCTTTTCGGCGCAGGATCCCCTGCAAATCCTCGGTTGCAAGTCCGCAACCACGCCCCTGAGAGTGTGTTCCGGTCCGTGGTGAAGCTGCTTGCCTCAGCAGCCGCACTGGTTTGCGTCCTGGTGCTTCTTCCGGCGACCGCCTCGGCGGCGCCGCGCGCCGTGGACTTCGAGCTCGCCCCTAGGGAGAGCGCGGTTGCGGCTGCGTCCGGCGGAGGCGTGCGCTCGCGGCCGCTGAGAACCCCGCAGCGCTTCAACCTCGTCGGCATGCATTGGCGTGGGCGGGCGGCGCCGGACATCGCGCTGCGCGTCCGCCGTCACGGGCGCTGGAGTCGCTGGGAGGGCCTCGAGCCGCAGGGTGCCGACAGCCCGGATCCCGGGCGGGGCGAGCCCGGCGCCGCGGCTGCCTCCAGCCCGCTCTGGGTCGGCACCGCGGGCGCCGTCCAGTACCGGATGAGCAGGCGGGTGCCGCATCTCCGCCTGCATTTCGTTCGCGTCGCCAAGCGGGAACGCGCGCGCGCGCGGACCGCTCAGGCACAGCAGCCGGCCTTCGTCACGCGCGCCCAGTGGGGCGCCGGCGCATGCCCGCCGCGGAGGGCTCCGCAGTACGGCCAAGTGAAGGCCGTACACGTGCACCATACGGTCTCGCTGAATGACTACTCGCCCGCCGAGGCGCCCGCGATGGTGCTCGCGATCTGCCGCTACCACCGCAACTCGAACGGCTGGGACGACATCGGCTACAACGCCCTGGTCGACAAGTACGGGGTGCTCTACGAAGGCCGGGCCGGCGGCCTCGACCAAGCCGTGATCGGCGCCCAGGCGCAGGGCTTCAACGCACAGACGGCCGGGATAGCCAGCATCGGCGAGCACGGTGCGGTGCCCGCCACGCCCCAGGAGCTCGAGGCCATCGCCGGCTACATCCGCTGGAAGCTCCCGCTGCACGCACAGCCCGTATCCGGGCCGGTGGCGGTGACGAGCTCCGGCGGCTCCCTCACGCGCTACGGCGCGGGCGCGACGGTGACCCTGCAACGCGTCATCGGTCACCGCGACACGGGCCGCACGACGTGCCCGGGCGACGCCCTCTACGCCCAACTGCCGGAGCTCCGCAGGCTGGTCGAGACCGGCGTCTTCACGCCCGTATCGGCCTTTGGCACCCGGCTCTCGGCGCTGCTCGGCAACACCGCCGTGGACTTCGGAGAGACGGTCGCGGTGAGCGGAACCCTGCTCGGAACGAGCGGCGCGCCGGTTGCCGGCGAGTCTGTCGACCTGCAGGTGAGTCCCGACGGGCGCTGGCACACCGCGCGGAAAATCGCCACCGGACCCGACGGGTCCTTCGCAACCGAGCTGCGTCCGCGCCTGCGAATGTACGTGCGCACGCGCTTCCGGGGGCACGGCCAGTTGCGCGGCTCGGGTTCGTCTCGGCTGCTCCTCCGTCTGCGTCCGCTGATCACGATCGACGGCCCGCCGAGTCGCGCGATCGCGGACAGCCCCGTACCGATCACCGGCAGGGTGGCACCGCGGAAGCGGGTGCTCGGCCTCGTGCTCCAACAGCAGCTTCGCGGCGGCTGGCGAAAGGTGGGCTCGCGCACCGTGCTCGCGCGCCGCGGCCTGTTCGCCACCTCCTTCGTGCCGAGATCCACCGGCCGCTTCCGCTTCTACGTCGCGGCGAGGTCCGACCTCGACACCGATCGCGGAAGCTCCGCGCCGGCCGAGCTGACCGTCGTTCGCTGAGTTTGCTCTCCGCCTCCTCGGGAAGGCCAGAGGATGGACGTCAACCTCGGAGACGGACGGATACCACTCGTGCGAAAGGGCGCTGCCGGGGCCGCAGCGATCGGAGCAGCGGCCGCTGCGGGCAAGGCGCTCATCGACCTACGGTCGGCTCGCCACGGGCGAGAGGCGAGGCGGGCGTACCGTCTAGGCCCGGACGAGACGGTCCCCGACGGGATCCGGCGCATGGCCCGCGGTCAGCTCGAGACGGCGATCGAGCTCCTTGGCGGCAACGGCGACCGCGAGGCTGCCGTCCACGAGACCCGCACGGCGCTGAAGCGCGTACCGACCTTGTTGCGGCTTGGGCGCGGCGATCTCGGCGCCCACACGTACCGCAGCGAAAACGACAGCGCTCGCTACCTGGCCCGCCGACTGGCCGTCGCACGCGACAGCCAGGTCATGGTCGAGACGCTCGAGGCCCTGAACGAGCGATTCTCGGAGGAGATGCCGCTCGATCAGATCGAGGGCCTGCGAGCGACGTTGGTCGCCGAGCACCAAGAGGCGCAGCAGCGGCTAGATGGCGACGAGCTCCTGCTCGGGTCCGCGATCACTCAGCTCGAGTCCGCGTTGGCTCGCGTGCCCGGATGGACCTTCGCTCGAAGAGTCGGGCCGTCCCGCATAAGGCGCGACGCCCACGAGCTGTCGGATCTCCTCGGTGAGAACCACGACCTGGCGCTCCTTCGCACGCAGGCCCTCCGCCACCGCCGGGAGCTCGCCAACCCGGCGGCGCTGATCGCCCTGCAGGGAGTGATCGACCGCCGGCGCACCCAGCTCGAGCACAGGGCGCTGCGCCTGGCGGATCGCCTCTACGCGAGGAAGCCGGGCGCCTTCGTCCGGGCGGTCGAGCGGCGCTGGCGCAAGCGGATGCCTGCGGGTGCCGAGCCGGTCGCCGCCTGACGCGCCTCACCACCCCTGCCTCAGGTCCTCCGAGTACAGCCCCTGGCCGCTCGCAAGCATTCGGGCGGTGCGCGCGAGGATGCGAAGGTCGAGGCGCAGCGACCGGTGCTCCACGTACCACACGTCGAGCTCGATCCGCTCGGGCCAGGGGAGTGAGGCGCGGCCGTTGATCTGGGCCCAGCCCGTGATGCCGGGCTTCACGTCGAGCCGGCGGCGCTGGCGCTCCGTGTAGCGGTCCACCTGCTCCTGCACGGTCGGGCGCGGACCCACCATCGCCATGTCCCCCTGCAGCACGTTTACGAGGTTCGGAAGCTCGTCGAACGAGAAACGCCGCAGCATCCGGCCGACCCGCGTTATGCGCGGATCGCCCTCGAGCACATAGATCCCCGCGCCCATTGACTCCGCTCCCGGCACCATCGTCCGCAGCTTCCAGAGCTGGAAGGGGCGACCGTTCAAGCCGACCCGGCGCTGCCGGTAGAAGACGGGGCCGCGGCTCTCGAGCCTGATCGCGAGCGCGGCGAGTGCCAGGAACGGAGCCGTTACGACCAGCAGGACGGCCGACAGGACGACGTCGAGAGCGCGGCTCACGACGCTCCAGCGGGCGCACTACCGTTCGGGCGCACCCGATGCGGATCCTTTACCTGCATCAGTTCTTCATCACTCGCGCCGGTGTGGGAGGCACGCGCTCCTACGAGTTCGCGCGCCGTTTTGCGGCGCGCGGACATGAGGTCAGGATGGTAACTGCAGGCGGCGGGTCCAGGAACGTCGACGGCATCGAGGTGGTAGGCGTGCCGGGCGGCTACGCCGACTACGTTGGCGCCACGTCCGTGGCTTATCCGCGCCGCATGCTGGCATTCGCGGCCTTCGCCCTCAGCGCCACCGCCGCGGCCCTGCGCGGCCCGCGGCCGGACGTGATCTACGCCAGCTCACCCCCGCTCACGATCGCTCTGCCGGCCCTGGCCGCGGCCGCCCGCTGGCGCGCGCCGCTGGTGTTCGAGGTGCGGGACCTGTGGCCCGAGGCGCCGGTTCAGATGGGCGCCCTGCGGAACCCGCTCCTGCGGCGCTTGGCGCGGGCGCTCGAAAAGCTCGTCTACCGGCTCAGCGCCCGCATCATCGCGCTCTCGCCGGGCATTCGGGACGGCGTCGTGGCGGCCGGGGCGCCACCCGAGCGCGTGGCGCTGGTGCCGAACGCGTCCGACCTCGAGCTGTTCTCGCCCCGGCTCGACGGCGACGCCGAGCGACGCCGCCTCGGCCTGGGCGACGGCCTCGTGTGCAGCTACTTCGGCACGATGGGCGAGGCAAACGATCTCGGGCTGGTGATCGACGCCGCGCCGTTCGTCGAGGACGTGACATTCGTTCTCCTCGGCGACGGCAAGCGCCGTCGCGAGCTCGAGTCGCGGGCGCCCGCGAACGTTCGCTTCCTCGACCCGGTGCCGGACAAGGCGTCGGTGGCACGTCTGGCGGCGGCCTCCGACGCCTGCCTGACGATCTTCAAGGACGTGCCCGTGCTAGCCACGAACTCGCCCAACAAGCTCTTCGACACCTTCGCCGCCGGGCGGGCGGCGATCGTGAACACCGAGGGCTGGATGCGCGAGCTCGTCGAAGGCAACCAGGCCGGCCTGTTCGTGCGGCCCGGGGACGCCCGCGACCTCGCCGACAAGGTGGCCTGGCTGCGCGACAACCGAGGCGAGGTCGAGCGGCTCGGCCGCAACGCGCGGGCCCTCGCCGAGCGCGAGTTCGACCGCGACGAGCTCGCCGCCCGCGTACTCGCGGCGCTCGAGGAGGCCGCGCGCTGACCGAGCTCTCCTACTGCGTGGTCAACACGAATGGCCGCGAGGACCTGCTTCGGTGCCTCGAGGCGATCGACCGCACCCATCCCGAGGACGTTTCGCACGAGGTCCTGGTGCTCGACAACGCCTCGGAGGACGGCTCGGCCGAGGCCGTGCGCGCATCGAGCCACGATGTACGGCTGATCGCGCTCGAGCGGCGAGCCGGCAAGGCGGCAAACGACTCCCGCCTGCTGCAGGAGGCCCGCGGCCGCTACTGCCTGCTGCTGAACGAGGACACCGAGCTCAGGGAGGGTTGCGCGCGCGCCATGCTCGATGCGCTCGACTCGGACCCGCGCGCGGCGGCGGCCGGCGCTCAGCTTCTCACGAGCTCGGGCCGGCCGACCGCCTGCGCCTGGCGGCTGCCCGACATCCCCTGGGCGCTGGCCGCCGCCGTATTCCTGCACGAGCGCGTTGCGGTCCAGAGCCGGGCCAGCGAGGTGCGCGAGGTGGGCTGGGCCCAGTCGAGCGCGCTGCTCGTGCGCCGCGAGGCAGCCGAACACGTCGGCTGGCTCGACCCGGACTTCTTCGTCTACTCCGACGAAACCGACTTCTGCAGGCGCCTGCACGACGCCGGCTGGACGATCCTGTTCGTGCCGGGCGCCGATGCCGTCCACCACGACCAGCTCTCCACCGACGCGGCCGCCATGCGCCGCCGGATCGTCGAGTTCCACCGCGGGCGTGACATCTACTTCCGCAAGCACGGGATGCCGCTCGCCCGGCTCGCCTGGAGGGTGTGCTGGACCTGGGCCTACCTGGTACGGGCCGCGGCCGCCGGCGTGCTCCCCGGCCACGACCCGCGCCGCTACCTCCTGCACGCGCGGCAGCAGGCCTTCCCCCATCGCGGGGAGGGGATCCGCGAGGCTGCGGAGGCGTACAACCGCCGGCGCGATGCCGAGGAGCGCGCGCTCGCGGCGGGCTGACCGCGGGGCATCTACGCTGTCCGTGCCCTGATGGAGCACCCGGATACCGCCCAATTGGCCGCGGTCGGCGGCGCGCTCGGGTCGGTGCTCGTGCTGCTCGCGCGCGGCCGCCTTCCGCTCCTCGCCGGTCTCGCGCTGCTGGCCCTGGCGGAGGTGGGACTCGCCGCTTCGCTCGGATCGGGACCGTTCGACCGGCTGGACAGCGCCACCGATGCGGCGGCGGCCGCGATCGGGTTGCTGCTCCTCGGCGCGGCGGCGGCCCTCCTGGCCCGCAGGCCGGCACTCGTGCCGATCGCGGTACTGATCGCGGCTCCGTTTCGCCCACCGCTCGACTTCGACAGCTCGAACCGCTTCCTGGTCTCGATCGCCGACGACGGACGGCTGGGCCGCCTGCTGCCGCTCTACTTCGTGCTTGCCGCGGCCGCCGCGGCCCTGGCCTGGCGCGCCGTGCGCGGTCGCGAGCTGCGCCCACTGCCGCGCCTGATCGCCCAGCCCGCGGCCGCCTTCTTCGCGTTCGCATTCCTGTCCCTGCTCTGGGCCGACGACCTCGAGGCGGGCGCCAACCTGCTCGTCTTCTTCACCCTGCCCTTCGTCGCCCTCCTCGCAACGGTCGCTCGGGCCGAATATCCGAAGAGCGTGCCGCCCGCCCTGGCCACGGCGGCGATCGCGCTGGCCTGCCTGTTCGCCGCGGTCGGCCTCTGGCAGGCCGCCACCCACGAGCTCTTCTTCTACGCCCCGAACCTCGCAATCTCGAACGCCAACACCGACTACTTCCGCGTCACCTCGCTGTTCGGCGACCCGAGCTTGTATGGGCGGCACCTGGTGCTCGGCATCGGGGTCGTGCTCGCCCTGCTGGCGGCGCGGCGCTGGCGCGCATGGCCGCTCATAGCCGTCCTGGCCCTGTTGTGGGCCGGACTCCTCTTCTCGTACTCGCAGTCGAGCATGGCGGCGCTGCTGGTGGTGACGTTGGCGCTCGCCTTCCTGACCGGCACGCGCCGCGTGCGGGAGGGCGTCGGGCTGCTGGCCCTGGTGGCGGCGCTCGCTGCGGTCGGCTACGTCGCCGTGAAGGTGATCGACGGCGACTCGCTGAACCAGATCACGAGTGATCGGACCGAAAGGGTGGAGGACGCCGTGCGGGTGATCGAGGACGCCCCCGTCCTCGGCGTCGGCATCGGCGGGCAGGCGCGCGCGAGCCGCCGGCTTGCGGGGAGTGACCGCCCGACCCCCAACTTCGTCTCCCACACGACGCCGCTGACGGTGGCGGCAGAGCTCGGGGCGATCGGCCTCGCCCTGTACGCGTGGCTCCTGATCGGCGGCGTACGGCTGATAGCCGCGGTCCGGCGGAATGACGAGGCGCTTGGGCTGGCGCTCATCGCCTCGTTCCTCGGCCTGTTCGTGCACGCGCTGTTCTACAGCGGCTTCCTCGAGGATCCGATCACCTGGCTCGTGCTCGCCATCGGCGCCGGCTACCTCACCTGGATCCGGCAGCTGACCGCGCCCACGGCGCGCGAGCGCGCCCGGGCCAGAATGGAGACGGCCGCCGCCGACGGACGCGGTCCGGCCGCCGCGCCCGGCAAAGTCACCCCGTGAGCGTTCGCGTGGAGCAGCCCGCAGCGGCAACTCGCATCGAGGAGGCGCGCCCAGCGGTGCGCGAGCGCCTGGTTCCCTCCGGGGCCTGGGTACTCGTCGGCGTGCTCTTCGCGCTGATCGCGATCACGCTGCCCGAGCTCGGCTCCGACCCGTGGCACTTCCGCCCGGGGAGTGTCGACCCGCAGGGGCCGCTCGCGCCGCTCGTCCGTGCCGCGGGGGAGGAGTGGGACGTGGGCATCGCCCGGGCATGCGCGTTCGGCGCGGCGCTCCTCTGCGGCGCGGCGGCGGTCTACCTCCTCGCGGTGAGGCGCTCCTGGCCGCGCTGGCTGGGCATCGCGCTCGTAATCGCCGTCGGCCTCCTGCTCACCGCGCCCTCCACCCTGCTCCAACTCGGCCTCCGCGACTCGACCGCGCCCTGGTTCTTCACCAACGACTCCACCTACCAGGTGGAGCTCGGCGGCGAGCTGCTGCTCGACCTCGACAACCCCTTCGGTCACGACTACCGGGACTCGGGCCTCGAGCGCTTCTACACGCGCGACGGAACCGTCTCCGAGCGCGTGCGGGAGCGCGAGGTGGCGCTCGAGCACTTCGCCTACTTCCCGGGAGCGGTGGTCACGGCCGCGGTCTGGCGACTCCTTCCGGGGCCCTTCGACGACTATCGCCTGCTCGTGCTGCTCTGCAACCTCGGGATGCTCGGGGCGGCGCTGGCCTTCCGCGGACCGCTCACGTGGCGGCTGGCGCTGGGGGCGGTGCTGGTCTGCAACCCAATCGCGGTGCGCTCCGCCTGGTTCGGCCAGAACGACGCGCCCAGCCTCCTGCTCCTGGTGCTCGCGTTCGCCCTCGTCACCCGGCGCCGCTTCGCCTGGGCCGCGGCGATGCTGGCCGGCGCGGTGCTGCTCAAGCAGTTCGCCCTGGTGGCCGCGCCGTTCCTGGCCCTGATGATCGTGAAGGAGGGCGGCTCGCTGAAGCGCCCGGCGCTCGCCTTCGGCGGCGTGCTCGCCGCGGGCATCCTGCCGTTCCTCGTCGCCGACCCGAAGGCGTTCTACGAGGACACGGTCCGCTACGGAGCCGGTACCTACCGGATCGTCGGGTACGGGCTCTCGGCGATCCTGGTCCGGCTCGGGATCATCGGCGACCGCGAGGGCGCTTACCCCTTCACCCTGCTCGCCCTCCTGACCTGGGTTCCCCTGACCGTATGGCTGCTCTACGCCCAGCGCCGGGCGACGGAGCTCTGGTTCGGCGCGGCGGCGTTCGCGGTCTCGATCCTCTGGCTGATGTTCATCGGCCGCACGTTCAACAACTACTACCTCGTCTGGCCGCTCACGGGCGCGGCGATAGCCGCCCTGATGGCGGTACATTCGCCGCGTGCGCCCGATCGACCTCGCCCCGGGTGAGGCCCTCCTGCACGAGGGCGACCCGGCGCGCTGTGCCGTGGTCCTGCCCGGGATCGCCTACTTCAGCCAGGCGCCCCTGCTCTGGTTCGCCCGCGAGGCGGCCCAGGCCGGCGGCTGGTCGGTCCTCGAGCTGACCGAGCGAACGCCCCGGGAGGAGGAGCCCTTCGCCTGGATGCGCGATCGGGCCGCGCGGACGCTCGATGCGGCCGGCGCCGACACGGTCGCCGTGATCGGGAAGTCGCTGGCGAGCGCGGCGGCGCCCCTGGTGGCCGAGCGCGCCCTGCCCGCCATATGGCTCACGCCGCTGCTGAACCGGGCCGAAGTGGTCGAGGCCCTCGGGGCCGCGACGGCGCCGGCGCTCCTCGTGGGCAGCCCCGCGGACCCCGCCTGGGGCCACGGCAGGGTTCCGAGCGGTCCCGAGGTGCTCGAGCTGGAGGACCTCGACCACTCGCTCCAGGTCGAGGGCAATCCGCTGGCGTCGCTCCACGTGCTGCGCGCGGTGACGGAGCGGATCGGGGTGTTCCTGGAGCGGCTCGGTTAGTGCCATCCTGGATTGCACCGGCAGGAGCGGTGCAAAGCAGGACAGCGGCGTTCCGTGCCCGCCTTATCCAGCCCCATCGCGGCTGGCCGACCTGCGACCCGCCGAGTCCCCACGGCGCCCCGGCCGATCCCGCCGCGCATCCGCCCGCGCCGCCGCCGACCCCCGCGGCGCCAGGGCGTACTCGTTCGACTGCCCCGTGATGTAGATCCGCTGCTCGTCCGCCACCACCGGGTTCGCATACTTGCCCGCGCCGAAGCGCCACACCCGCTTGCCGTCGCGGGCGCGCACCGCGTAGGTCGAGTCCGGGCCGCGCGCCACCGTCCGCTGCGCCGCCGAGCCGCAGGTCGAGCAGACCGCGTAGTAGACGAGGCCGTCCATCACCGTGGGCGCCGAGTGCACCGCGCCGTTCGCGGCGATCTCCCAGACGGTGTCGCCGGTGGCGGCGTCGAGGGCGAAGAACCTGCCGTCGTACGTGCCGACGAACACCTTGCGCTTGTACACCGCGGCCGCGCCGTAGATGTAGCTCCCGAGCGGGCGCGCCCAGAGCAGGTTGCCGCTCTTCGCGCCGTAGACGTACATGGTGCCGTCGGTGTTCCCGATGTAGACGCGCCCGTAGGCGACCGTCGGCGTGGCGTACCAGAACTCGCGCGAGCCGAAGCTCGAGTTCGACTGCTTGCTCCACAGGAGCTTCCCGCTCTTCGCGCTCAGCGCGTAGAGCGTGCCACCGTCCGAGGCGATGAAGATCCGCCCCTTCCAGTACGCGGCCGAGGTGTTGACCTGGTTGTCGGCCTGGAAGCTCCAGATCTTCCTGCCGTTCTCGGCGTTTATCGCGTAGACGTTGTGGTCCCAGGTCCCCACGAACAGCCGCTTGCCGTGCAGGAGGGGCGAGGACTCGATCGGCGCCGACTTGAATCGCCAGCGCTCCTTGCCTGTGTCGGCGTCCCACGCCACCAGGAACCCGTCCGCCCCGGCCTGGTCCTGCAGGCACTCGACCGGGTGCATGTAGGACTGGTAGACGACGCCCTTGCCGATCGTCGGTGACGACGCCGCGCAGCGGCCCAGGCTCTTGCGCCAGTCGACCCTGCCGGTCTCGGCGTCGAGCGCGAAGAAGAGCCCCTTCTGCTGGGCCAGGTAGACCCGCCCGTAGCCAACCGTCGGCGGGAACTCGAGCGTGTCGTGTGCAGCGATCTTCCAGAGCCGCCGGTAGGGCGGCCGGTGGTCGTAGGGCGAGACGTGCTCGCGCCCGACGTTGTAGCCGTAGGTCGGCCACGGGCGCGGGTTGAGCTTCTCGGGCGGCGGCTTCGGCTGCGGCTCCTCGGTGGTCACGAACTCCTCGCTCGCGGACCCCCGCTTCTCGATCGGGTCGGTCTCGTTCTTGTAGACGTAGACCCCCACCCCAACGACAACGGCAGCGACTAGCGCGGCGCCTGCGATCAAGCGTCGTCTGGTCACCGGGGGCAGGCTAGCTACCGGGTCGGTTTACCTCGCACCCTGGCTCAGCAGCCGCCAGATCCTGCGCGTGACCGCGGGTACATCGTCGCTGAGCGCCGACTCGTTCAGCTCGCGCGCCCACTGCGGCGTGCCGCTGCGGATCACGATTCCGCCGCCCAACCCGTAGGCGACGAAGGCCGGCTGGGTCGGATCGCGCCCCGCGCTGGCGATCGCGCGCGCCCCGGTCGGCAGCCGCTGCGACTGCTCGAAGTCGGTGAAGTCGCCGATGAACTCGTCCAGCCCCTCGAAGATCCCCAGGCCGTCCTCGAAGACCGTCAGGGGCGCGGGTGTGGGCTCCTCGAGCTGCGTGGTGGTCTCCCCGAAGGCGTTGACGCGGCGCCGACGCGGGTCCACC
>DATDLN010000053.1:0-7623 GCA_036519295.1 Thermoleophilaceae bacterium | reverse complement strand
CGAGCATCGCCTCCCAGCCGCCGTCGTGCGAGGCGCGCGCGGACTCGGGGAGGCCGCGGTGGACGAGCCGAAGCCGGGTGCCGTCCTCGTCCGGAGCGAGGGTGACCTCGACGGTGCTCGCGCCGGGCGGCACGCCGAGCTTGGGGTTCTCGAAGCCCCGGGTCAAGGCTGGCCTCGCTCGCCAGGCAGCGCGTCAGCTTGCCCGGGTCGGTGAAGATCGCGAATACGGTCTCCGGGCGCGCGTCGATCCGCAGCTCCTTGACGATCGGCTCAGTTCCGACGGCCTCGCTCACGTCGTCTCTTCCTCTCTTCTCGCTCCGCTTCTCGCTGCAGGGCCTCGAGCCGCTCGTCCCAGAACTGCTCGAGGAAGTCGCGCAGGTCGCCGAGACCCTCCGGGCGGGCGCGGTAGAGCCGGCGTGTGCCGTCCCGGCGCTCGCTCACGAGGGCCGCCTCCCGCAGCACGCGCAGGTGCTGCGAGATCGCCGGGCGTGACACGTCGCCGAAGTGGGCGGCGATGGCGCCGGCGGGGAGCTCGTCGTCGCGGACGAGCCGGAGGATCTCACGCCGCCGTGGCTCGGCGATGGCCTCGATGGCGTCCTGCATACGACAAAGCGTAAGCACCTTCTTACGTAAGTGTCAAGCGACAGACAACTTTCATCATCGCCTTCCAGTAGGCTGCCTCCCGGCGCAGTCGCGGCGGTGGCGCCTTCCGTCACGCGAGCGACGAATCCCGGGGGCAAGGAGTGTCGTGTGACTGAACACGCAGACAGTGCTGCGATGAATGAGCGGAGCCCGGGCGCGAGGGAGGTCGAGCCCGTTCTCCACGAGACGCGGGACCGGATCATCACCGGTGTCGCGACAATCGTCCCCTTCCTCGCGCTCGGCGCCGTCTGCTGGCAGGCGTGGGCCAACCTGCTCCACTGGAGCGACGTGGCGGTGTTCGCGATCATGTACATCGTCACGGGGTTGGGGATCACGGTGGGGTTCCACCGCTACCTCACCCATCGCAGCTTCAAGACCAGTCGCGCGCTCCGGGCGGTCTTTGCGGTCCTCGGATCCGCGGCCATCGAAGGGCCGGTGATCTCGTGGGTGGCCGACCATCGCAAGCACCACCGCTTCTCGGACCGCGAGGGAGATCCGCACAGCCCGCACGTGGGGCACGGCGGCGGCTGGAAGGGCGCCCTCTCCGGGCTCGCGCACGCGCACCTCGGCTGGCTCTTCATCCATTCGGAGCGAGGAGCCAAGTGCCGTTACGCGCCCGACCTCCTGAAGGACCCGATCGTGAGCTTCGTCGACCGGACCTTCATATGGTGGGCGCTGGGTGGGTTCGCGATGTCCTTCGGCCTCGGCTGGGCGATCGGCGGAACCTGGCTCGCCGCCCTTACCGGGGTGCTCTGGGGCGGTGGGGTGCGGATGCTGGTCGTCCACCACGTGACCTACAGCATCAATTCGCTCTGCCACTTCTTCGGCCGCCGCCGCTTCCCGACGTCCGACTACTCGCGCAACCTGCTGTGGCTCGCCCTCCCCTCGTTCGGCGAGTCCTGGCACAACAACCACCACGCCTTCCCGACGTCGGCCTTCCACGGGCTGCGTCGCTGGGAGATCGACCCCAGCGCGCTGGTGATCCGTGCGCTCGAGTCCGTGGGCCTCGTGTGGGACGTGGTCCGGGTCGATCCGGCGCGGCAGGCGCGCAAGGCCGCGGTCGAGACCGCCTAGCCGGCCGGCACCGCGTACGCGGCGACGGCCACGAAGTGGGCGAGCGCCGCGACCACCACGAGCACATGGAAGAGCTCGTGGTAGCCGAAGACCGCGGGCCGGGGATCGGGGCGGCGGAGGGCGTAGATCACCGCACCAGCGGTGTACGCCACGCCACCGGCCGCGAGCAGGGCCAGGGCGCCGGCGCCCCTACGCTCCACGATCTGGGGCAGGGCGATGAGCGAGAACCAGCCAAGCGTGATGTACGCCGTGGCGGTGAGCCATTTCGGGGCGTGGACCCAGAGCAGCGTGAAGACGATTCCGGCCGCGGCGCCGGCCCACACCCCCGCTAGGACCACGTCCTGCACGGTCCCCGACAGGACGAGCACTGCGAACGGTGTGTAGGTCCCCGCGATCAGGACGAAGATCATCGAGTGGTCGAGCCTGCGCATCCAGGCGTGGACGGCCGGGCGCCAGGTGATGCGGTGGTAGAGGGCGCTCGTGCCCAGCAGGCCGCAGAGCGCCAGCGCGTACACGGCGCACGCCGCGGTGGCCCGCCCGGCCGGCGCCAGCACCACGAGCGCGATTCCCGCCGCGAGGGCGACGAAGAACGACCACTGGTGAACGACGCCGCGCAGCTTCGGCTTCACCGGGGGCGTGGGCTTCGACGGCGCGATAGCGCCGCTGGGTGTGGGCATCGGCAAAACCAGTTCGTTCGCTTCGTCAGCGAATCTGCATACCCGAGATCGCCCGAGCAATTACCAGCCGCTGGATCTCGGATGTGCCTTCGAAGATCGTGTAGATCTTCGCATCCCGGTGCATGCGCTCAACCGGGTACTCGCGCGTGTAACCGTTGCCGCCCAGGATCTGGATCGCCCGTTCGGTGACCCAGACGGCCACTTCGCCGGCCTTCAGCTTCGACATCGAGCCCTCCGCGGCCTCGAATCGCTGGCCGCTCCTGCCCATCCAGGATGCCCGCCAGATCAGCAGCCGGGCGCCGTCGATCTCCATCTTCATGTCCGCCAGCGTGACGGCGATCGCCTGGTTCTCGATGATCGGCCGGCCGAACTGCTCGCGCTCCCGCGCGTAGTCGAGCGCGTACTCGTACGCGGCCCGGGCGATCCCGAGCGCCTGCGCCCCCACGGCCGGGCGGGTGAGCTCGAACGTCTCCATCGCCGCCTGCCTGTTGGCCCGCGTGCCCTCGCGCGCGCGGGCGAGGCGCTCGTCGAGCTTCTCCTTGCCTCCCAGCAGGCACGAGGCGGGGACGCAGCACTCGTCGAGGAAGACGTCCGCGGTGTGCGAGGCGCGGAGGCCGTGCTTCCTCAGCTTCGTACCCATCGTCAGGCCGGCGGTGCCGGGCGGGATCACGAACGCGGCCTGCCCGCGCGAGCCCAGCTCCGGTTCGACCGACGCGACCACCACGTGCACAGCCGCGATGCCGCCGTTGGTGGCCCAGGCCTTCTGTCCATTCAGCACCCACTCGTCCTTGGCCTCGTCGTATCGGGCCCTCGTGCGAAGCGCGGAGACGTCCGAGCCCGCGTCCGGCTCGGACACGCAGAAGGCGCCGACGGCCGGCTTCTCGACGGTGCCGAAGCACTGCGGCACCCACTCGCCCAGCTGCTCGAGCGTTCCCGCCGAGTAGATTCCCGCGACCGCCAGCGAGGTGCCCATGATCGACAGGGCGATGCCCGCGTCGCCCCAGAACAGCTCCTCGTTGACGAGAGGCAGCGAGAGCCCCGTCTCGTCGGCCCAGAACTGGGCGAGGGCCTCGTAGCCGTAGAGACCGATCTTCGCCGCCTCCTGGATCACCGGCCAGGGGGTCTCCTCGCGCTCGTCCCACTCCGCCGCAGCCGGTCGCACCACGTTCTCGGCAAAGCCGTGCACCCAGTCGCGTATGTCGCGCTGATCGTCCGAGAGCCCAAGGGAGAACGCCGCCGTATCCGTCGCCACCGCCATGCTCCTAATCTTCGTGAGCGGTTACGGAGGATTCTGCGCTAGATGACCACATCAGCAACCAAGAATTACTCATCCGGATCACAAGTTCCGTGGGAAGCGCTGCCGCCCGAGACGGCCTCGGCCCTGCGCCCGCGCCTGGAGCAGACGGCCGACGAGGTGATCGACGCGATCCGGGCGGCGGTCCCCGACTACGCGCTGCCGCTGGAGGGCGCGTTCGGGGAGGGGTTCCGCACCGCCGTCGAGCACGCGCTGTCCCAGTTCCTCGACATGGTCGCGGGGAGCCGGCCCGAGCCGACGGGCGGCCGCGACTTCTACTTCGACCTCGGTCGCAACGAAGCGCGGGAGGGGCGCAGCCTCGAGGCGCTGCTGGCCGCCTACCGGGTGGGAGTCCGCGTGGCCTGGCGAGGGGCGGTGGGGGCGGCGCGCGAGGCCGGATTCGGCGCAGAGACGCTCTCGGTGCTGGCCGAGGCGATCTTCGCCTACATCGACGAGCTCTCAGCGCGATCGGCCCAGGGCTTTGCATTCGAGCAGTCCGTGGCCGCGGGGGAAGCCGCCGGCCGGCGCCGGGCGCTGGTGCACCTTTTGATCCAGACCCCTCCCGCGGAGCGCGCGGCGGTGGACGCGGCGGCTCGCGACGCCCACTGGAGGATCCCCTCCAGCCTCGCCGCAGTGATCTGGCAGGACGATCCCGACGGCCGTGCGGGCGCCCGTCTTCCACTCGGATCGGTGAGCGCGGCGCTGGACGGCGACCTGCATTGCGCGCTCGTCCCGGACGCGGACGCACCCCGGCGCCGGGCCGACGTCTCGCAGGCGCTCGGGGGCCGCCGGGCCGCCATCGGGCCGGTCGTGCCATGGCGCGAGGCGGCGCGGAGCGCCGATCGCGCGCTCGCCACCCTGCGCCTCGCGCGTGAGGGGCTGCTGCCCGACCACGCGCTCGCGGTGGCCGACGAGCAGCTCCCGCACCTCATCGTCCACGGGGACGCGCGTCTGCTCGACGAGCTGGCCGAGCGCGTGCTCGCGCCGCTGGAAGGGCGCACGGAGAAGGCCAGGGAGCGGTTGCTCGAGACGCTGCGCGCCTGGCTCGATCACCAGGGACGCGTCCCCGAGGTGGCCGCCGCGCTTCACGTCCACCCGCAGACGGTGCGCTACCGCCTGGCCCAGCTGCGCGACATCTTCGGAGAGGCGCTCGACGATCCGGCCACCCGCTTCGAGTTGAGCCTGGCGGTGCGGGCTCGATCCGCTCGTGGGCCCGTTTTCCAGGGGGCTCTCGACGGGTAAGAGGCGGGCCATGGAGCACGAGGAGCGGGCCGACCGGATGGAGCGTGAGGTCGAGCGCATGGAGGAGGAATCCGAGCGCGTCGGCGAGGAGATCGAGGACGCACGCAACGAGTGGGAGGCAAAGGAGCGGGATCCGAATGTGCCGGGGGCGCAGCCCCCGCCGGGCGAGGACGAGGAGTCGATTCCGGGCGTGGAAGCCGACGAGGACGAGCTGAGGGACCGGCCGGGGCCATGACCCCGCCGGTGTAGCCGTACCGCGTACTCTCGGTGGTGTGCGGGACGCCTTACGGGGACCCATAACAGCCGCACTCGCCGCCGCGTTTCTGGTGGGCCTGGTGCTGCTCTTTCTCAATCCGCCCTCACTGTCGGGAGCGCAGGGCATGGCGGTTATCACGGGAGGCGCGCTGCTCCTGGTGCTCTTGACGGCGTGGGGCACGGTCGCCCTCACCGGTCGCGACGGCATGACCGAGCCCGAGTTCGAGCGGCTCGTGCGGCGTAGCGAGGAGCTCGGCCGAGAGGCAGCGCTGCGCGCCGCGGCAACCGAGTTCGACCTGCTGGTGGCCGAGGCGATCGATCGCCTGCCGGAGGACTTCCAGCGCCTGCTCGACACGACGCCGGTTGTCATCTCCCAGCACGGGGCGGAGAACCGCGCCTACGGCCACTACTTCGGCGACACCGTCGCTCGCGACAACTTCCCCGACCGCATCGTGCTCTACCAGGACACCCTCGAGCGCGACTTCGGCCACGACCCCGACCTGCTCCGCGCGCTGGTTGAGCGGACGCTGCGGCACGAGCTGGCGCACCCCCTCGGCTGGCGCGTGGGGGGGGTGCGCGAGCTCGGGCTCTGAGCCGCGCGGGGCCCCGCGCCGAGGCGAGGCTAGGGGTCGCTTGGAGAGGTGACCGAGCGGCTTAAGGTGCACGACTGGAAATCGTGTGGGCGGGTCAACTGCCTCGTGGGTTCGAATCCCACCCTCTCCGCCTTCGAACGGGATCGAGCCCTTCGGGCGGTTGGTCGAGCAGGTGATGACGGGCGAGCCCTACGCCTCGGCGCGCACCGTGTTCTGGGTCGTCGACAACGGGTCCTCGCACGCGGGGCAGACATCGATCGACCGGCTCGAGGGGCGCCTACAAGAATCTGCGCCTAATTCACCTCTCGGTCACGCCTCGCGGTTGAACAGGTCGAGCTCTACTTCTCGATCGTCCAGCGCAAGGCGCCCACCCCGACCGGCTTCGGGTCCCTGGAGGAGCTCGGCGAGCGCCTGCTCGCCTTCGGCCGCCGCTACCGCGAGATCGCCCGCCCGTTCGAGTGGACGTTCACCCGCTCCGACCTCGAGCGGTGCTCGAGCGAGTCGACGCCCAGGCGGCGCGGGATGAGCCCGCCAGGGCTCGCCTTCGGCTCGCGGCCTGAGGGCTCAGGCGGCGAGCAGGACGCCGGCCGGGGTTCGGGCGGCGCCCGCCCTGACCGCGACTGCCTGAAGCAGGCTCGCACCCACCATCTCGCGAGACTCGCTTGCGAGGTCGATCAGGGCCGTCGCGGCCAGCTTGTCACCGAGCCTGCCGCTGGCGCGCGCCGCGATCACGGCGTGAGCGAGCCGGGCGCGCTCGAGCGGCGTGTCGATCGCCCCAAGCAGCTCGTCGAACGGCCCCTCGGCGGCGACCGGATCGTCCGCGGCGAACGCGTCGCAGAAGCGATCGAGCGCCGGGGAGACCAGCTTCGGCAGTACCGCGTGAAGGGAGAGATCGAGCTCGGGCAGCTCAGGCAACTCGCCGAGCAGCTCCTCGAACTCACGATCCGAGACGTCGCGAAGCTCCCACGCCGCCTCCCTCGAGGCGTGAGCGAGGAATGCGCGGGCGAGGCTCTCCTCCGAGGGACCGCCCTGGACGCCGCAGCAGCGCTTTGCCTTGCGACCACTCCCGCAGGGACAAGGCTGATTGCGACCGACCTTCGCCACAAGCTGGATCGTGGCGCGGGCACCGGTCGGAAAGCCGACCGGTTACCCGCCGAACTTACGAACGGCTCTACTAGCCGCGCCAGCCGCCGTCGCGGCGGGCGCGCCGCGCCAGCCCCAGCGGCAGCAGCGAGAGCAGCGGCCGCCGGCCCACGTCGTCGCGGTCCTCGCGGTCGAGCGCGCGCGTAGCGCGCGGCGCGCTCGGCAGACTGGTAGCGCTTCTCGCCGCCGGCGCCGCAGCCGCGCGTGCAGGCCCAGCGCATCGTCGCGCCCTCCGCGGAGAAGCGCCAGCGATGGCCGAGCAGGCGGCAGGCGAGCACGCCCTGAGCCTACCCCCGGGTTTCCCGAACACCCGCGAGGGGGTACTGTTTTCGCGGGCATGGCGAGCGAAAGCGTGCAGTTCGGGACCGTCGAGACGCGCGTGCCGGTCCGGCTGGACCGGCTGCCGCGGTCGCGCTTTCACTGGATGGTGGTCGTCGGATGGGAACCGTGTGGATCCTCGACGGCCTCGAGGTCACGATCGTCGGCTCGATCGGCGCCCGGCTCACCGAGCCGGGCAGCGGGCTCGGGCTCGGCACGAGCCAGGGGCTCACGGCGGGATCGATCTACGTGGCGGGCGCCTGCGTGGGCGCGCTGTTCTTCGGGTAGCTCACCGACCGCTTCGGGCGCAAGAGGCTGTTCCTGCTGACGCTCGTCGTGTACGTGATAGCGACGGTCGCGACGGCGTTCTCGGGCAGCGCCCTCT